>NZ_AYJW01000005.1 GCF_000497205.1 Saccharopolyspora rectivirgula DSM 43747 | reverse complement strand
CGCGCTGGGTTCAGAACGGTTGGATTAAGCCGGCTCTGGTTACAGCCGGCGGCCAAGCCCGGTTCGACCTGGACGACATCAAAGAACAACTGCGTCAACGGCAGTTGCAGCAAGAGCACTAGAAGCAACCCCACCCCCGCATTCCGGGGCACACCGGTGGCCGAGGGCCCACTCTTTCAGGTTCAACCGGACACATGTGTCGCATCCGCGCCGTGCGGTTCGACAAGACACACCTTCGACGGATTTCCCGCATCGAGTGCGAGTTCCGTCCTGAGGATCGTTCTCATGAACGACCCCGAAGCGGTCAGTCCATGCCCCTGAGCACTTCACAGAGGACTTCAAAACAACCACGGAAGCTTTTGCAGAGGACATCGTTGCCTCACAACACCATGAGTTGTCTAGTTGTCTGATACGATGAGACGAAGGTAGCGTGTGAGACAACAGTGAAGCAAGATGCGACACTCCTTTGGTCAGCTCTAGTCAATGCGGCGCGAGGTATGGAATGTCTGCAGCAGCGAAGTATCAGGAGATTGCGAGCTCGCTGCGCGAGCGGATTGACAGTGGAGAGTGATTGGTAGGCGACCAGCTACCCACTGAGCAAGAGCTCTGTGCGGAATTTCAGGTGTCACGCACTACTGTTCGACAGGCTATTGCTGACCTTCGAGATGCCGGTCTCGTGGACGTCCGGCACGGGGTGGGCGCATTCGTAGCTCCGCCTCGAGTGGTGAAACGACTCGACAGCCGAGAACGGCTGTCCAAGGCGCGGCGGAAGCGAAACGAGGCCGCCTTCTTGGCCGAAGCCAAGGAACAAGGCTTCACTCCGTCCAGCAGTGTCCGGGTCTGGTTCGAGCCAGCTCAGGCTTACGCAGAGATCTTCGGCATCGAGGAGAGCGCTGAGGTCTGCGTTCGAGACCGAGTCATGCGGGCTGACGGCAAGCCGGTGATGCTGGCGACGTCCCGGCTCCCTCGCGCCATCACCCGGGACACCCAACTTGAACAGGCGGATACGGGTCCTGGAGGAGCCCACGCCAGGCTTGAGGACCTTGGTTACGAGCTGACTTACCACGAGGAGATCGTTGGCGCGAAGATGCCCAACTCACGAGAACGGCAGCTGCTGGACGTCAGCGGGCCTGTGCTGACCGTGCAACGACGCACCTACAGCCACGATCGAGTGGTGGAAGTCAACGACATGGTGATGCCGGCGATGTCCTACGAGCTGCGTTATGGCTGGCAGGCCGACTAGCACTGGCTTGACAAACCAGGTGGAGTAGCCGGTCTTCCCACCTTCGAAGTGTTCGACACTTGAAATTGGCGGCCTTCGGGCCGCCTTTTCTTTTGCCGCGGAGAAGGCGATGTCCTCGCGAGAAATGTTCGAAGTCCTGCACTCGCGCGGACGGCGCGAAGATGGTGAGCCTCGCCACTCAACCCGTTGAGTTCTGCCCCCGAAGGGAAACCAACTAATGAACCGTCCGACTCCGACCGAACTCCGCGCGGGATTTCTCCGCGCGAATGCGGAAGGAACCATCGAGGAGCTCCACGGCGGTGTTCGGTTCTCCGTTCTCGAATGCGGTCATGCACACCGGGGCACTGCTGAGAAATATCCGCAGAGCCTTCGGCGTTGCCAGCAGAGGACTGCACCCACGCGCGGTGTGATCTCCGACCAACTCCCGTGACGTCTTGGGCGTTCACGGCGATGGAGAGGGTGACGGCAGTTCGGACGGCCTGATTGGGATGAGCACTTCCTGGGGGGTTGCTCGCGCAGTTTTTCGATCGGACTGCGAACGCAGTCGTGCCAATGCGGTTGTTCAAGATGTTCAAGAAAGGTGAATTCGTGGAACCGGGTATAGCGGCGCTTCAACAGGCAAGTCGGGATGTGGCACACGCTCGCGTCGAACAAGCTCTTGCGCTTCGGGCAGCGATTGCTCGAATTGCATCGCAGTGCACGCACAAGCTGACGCACTTCTTCACCGCAACCGCGAAGATCTGATCGACGCCGCGCTTCATCGCGAAACCGTGCCGCGGTCGCTAGAAGACCATCACTTCCATCGGATTTGTTCGGGCAATCACCCCTGACGGAGAAGCAACGCTGATTTGAGCGGCGCAACCGGTAGCTCGAGGGCGAGGCGGCAAAGCCCTCGGGCTGCCGGCTCGCCCTCGATTCCAGCCTCCCGAACCAGCAGCTCGCATTCCGGAGCGTATCGATCATGTAACCGAGAGCTACTATGCCGGAAACAGATGCGCGGTGTCCTGTCCGTGGTCCCAGTCGACGACACGGGAGGGCACATGAGCACGATCTACGACAAGATCGGCGGCCGACCCGCATTGGAAGCGGTGGTCCCCGCCTTCTACGACAAGGTGCTGGCCGATGCCGAGTTGGCGCCGTTCTTCGCCGGGACGAACATGTCCCGCCTGATCGGTCGCCAGGTCGAGTTCTTCGCCGCGGCGATGGGCGGGCCGGAGCCGTACCGGGGGCCGTCGATGCGGCAGGTCCACCAGGGCCGCGGCATCCGGCAGCGCCACTTCGACCTGGTGGCCGAGCACCTGGCCGAGACGCTGCGAGAAGCGGGCGTCGCCGAGGAGGCGGTGGGGGAGGTCCTGGCCGTGATCTCGCCGTTGTCCAGCGAGATCGTCTCCGAGGAGCAGGAGCAGGTGGCGAGCTGACCCACGTCCTCCAGCGGCACTCGCGGGCGCGGGGCGGTCGGTGTCGGGCGGGCACAGGTCCGGGTTCGGCACCGGCTCGCCCCACGACCGCTGCAGCAGTCGGCCACCGGAACCGGTGGCTGCGCACCAGGGTGGGTTTCCGCTGCCGCGGTCACCGGCGCGGAGCTGGGCGCCCGTCGCTTTCGCACGACGCCCGGTCGCCCATCGCGCAGCCGGCTCAATCCCGAGCGCTCACCGGGGACCGCAGGTCCAGCCACATGATGCGAAGACCGACCTCCCCCAGCACGGGATGGCGGAACGCCCCCGGGGCCACCCCGAGGGTGACGAACCCGAGGCTCTCGTAGAGGCGGATCGCAGCGGTGTTGGTGTCGACGACGGCGTTGAACTGGATCGCCGCGAAACCGCTGCGGCTGGCCCAATCGATCATGTCGGTGGTGAGGGCCCGCCCACCCCCCTGCCCCGGGCCTGCCGCGCGACCATCAGGCTGCCGGAGGCGATGTGGCTTCCGGGGCCGGGCCGGTTGGGGTACATGTTCGCGGTGCCGAGCACCCGCTCATCCCCGTCGACGGCCACGACCACCCGGGCCGGCGCGGGCAGCAGCCACAGCTGCTTGGCCTCCGCCTCGCTCATGCCGGGGTCGTAGGCGAACGTCTGCTGCTCGGTGATGACGTCGTGGATGATCGGCCAGATCTGCGGCCAGTGGTCCTCGCGCGCTTCGCGGAGCGCGACGGTGCGGTGCGGATCAGCCATGCAATCCCCCAAGTGGTCACCGGCGGCGGGTTCGCCGACCTCCCGCATCCTGGTCGGCACGGGGTGCGCACCGCCACTGGAATTCCGCGCCACCCGGCTTCGCTCGCCAGATCGGCTCGGCACCCGTCCCTGGATCGCTGGGGCGACCGAGCAGGGCGCACGACCGCCGGAAAAAGCCTGGCCAGGCGGTCGTGTGAGGATCGGAGCGTGATACCTGAGCTGTCGAATGATCGAATCGACCGGTTGCGCGACGCCTTCTTGGCCGCCGGCTACGACGCCGACGGGGTCCTGCGGGCGCTCGGCCCGCAAGCGCACGCGGCGCTGGGCCGCAACGAGCCCGTGCCGGCGCTGCGCGCCACTCGCGATGCCGGCCCGCTGGGCACGCTGATCCGGCTGTTCCTGCTCGGCCAGGCGGAGGACTCGCGAGCGGTGGCCCGGGCGTTGCACCCACTTCCGATCGAGGAGGCGCTCACCGCCGGTCTGCTCGTTCCCAGCGGTGACGAGCTGCGCGCCGGGTTGGACGTCCGGCCGCACGGCGTGGGCGACGAGTCGTGGTGGGTGATCTCCGACCTGGATTCGGACTTGAGCGGCCAGCCGGTGCGCCAGGACCACGTGCTGGGCGTGGGACAGGCCACGCTGAGCCTGGTGCGCGCCACACCCCGGCGCCAGGTCGGTTCCCTGCTGGACCTCGGCACCGGGTGCGGGGTGCAGGCGCTGCACGCCAGCACGCACGCGCAGCGGATCACCGGCACTGATGTGTCGGAGCGCGCGCTGGCGCTGGCGGCGGCCACCTTCCGGCTCAACCAGCTCGACGTGGAGCTGCTCGAGGGCGAGTGGTTCGCCCCGGTGCGCAACCGGCGGTTCGACATGGTGGTGTGCAACCCGCCGTTCGTGGTCGGGCCGGCGCGCACCGACTTCGTCTACCGGGACTCGGGAATGGCCGGGGACGACGCGAGCGCCCTGGTGATCCGCCAGCTCCCGGCCTTCCTGGAACCAGGAGGCACCGGCCACCTGCTGGCCTCGTGGGTGCACCGGGAAGGCGAGGACTGGGCGGACCGGGTCACCAGCTGGCTGCCTCCGGCCGGTGTAGACGCCTGGTTCGTCCAGCGGGACGTCGCCGAGCCCGCTCTCTACGTGGGCACGTGGCTGCGGGACGCCGGCATCGATCCGCGCTCGCCGCAGGGCGTGAAGCTGGCCGGGGAATGGTTGGACTGGTTCGAGGCCAACGAGGTCACCGGGGTCGGTTTCGGGTTCGTCACCTTGCGGCGCACCGACAACGAGCAGAACGAGGTCGTCTGCGAGGACTTGACGCACGCGTTCGACGACCCGCTGGGGCCGGAGGCGGACGAGTGGCTCAAGCGGGTGAGCTGGCTGCGGGAGCACGGCACCGCGGAGGCCTTGTTGGACAGCACGCTGGTCACCGCGGACAGCACCGTGCTGGAGGAGGTGTCCTCCCCCGGTGAGGAGGGGTGGGAGCCCGTGGTGCGCCGGCTGCACCGCACCGACGGACCGGGTTGGCAGCACGAGATCGACGAACTGGGCGTGCGCCTGCTGGCCGGCTGCCGGGGCAGCCTGCCGTTGCGGGACGTCATCGGGCTCCTCTCCCTCGGTCTCGGAGAGGACGAAGAGGAACTGGGCCGAGCAGCTGTGCCGGTGGTTCGAGAACTGGTGCGGCACGGAATGCTGCTGCCGGCGGATTGGGTGGAAAACAAATAATGAGAGCAGTTGTCACACGAGTAACTCGCGCCTCGGTAACTGTCGACGGCGTCGTGGTCGGCAAGATTGACGAACCCGGGCTGTTGGTGCTGTTGGGAGTTACCCATTCCGACGGTCCGGAACAGGCGGCGAAAATGGCCCGGAAGCTTCACGAAATCCGGGCTTTGCGGGACGAAGAATCATGCGCTACCACCGGAGCGCCCCTGTTGGTCGTCAGCCAGTTCACGCTCTACGGTTCCACCCGCAAAGGTCGTCGTCCGTCGTGGTCCGAAGCAGCGCGCCCCGAGCAGGCCGAGCCGCTGGTGGACGCGGTCGTCACCGAGCTGCGGGAGCGCGGCGCCCGGGTGGAGACCGGCGTCTTCGGCGCGATGATGGCGGTGGAGAGCGTCAACGACGGCCCATTCACTCTTTTGGTGGAAACTTAAATGTAACGCCGCCTCTAAGGAATTTCTCAGGTTTAGCGGCGGCGGCCAAATGTGACCGTCATGACTCCCGCAAAGCGGCGGATCCGGGAACGAAATCGGCCGGCCATCCGTTTCCCAGGTAACGAAGCTTCGCTGGTGTGCCCGGATGGCCGGCCACACCGACAAATTCACGTACGCAACGCAGGTGCGCACCACCGAGCGTACGCGTATTCAGCACCTCGTGAAGAAGCGAAGGTGTGAATTTGCGCCCGCTAGCCACCCCGCCAGGGAGGGAGTTCATGACCGTCCCGCAGACCACGAACCCGGATGTCGCTGTTACCGAGGTGGAGCAGCAGGAAGGCCAAGGTCCATCGGCCGACCTGGTCCGCGTCTACCTCAACGGCATCGGGCGCACCCCTCTGCTCTCCGCCAACGAAGAGGTGGAGCTCGCCAAGCGCATCGAAGCCGGCGTCTACGCCAAGCACCTGCTGGAGACCAGTGACGACCTGTCACCGGAACGCCGGGCCGACCTCAAGGCGGTGGCCCGTGACGGCAAGCTGGCCAAGAACCACCTGATGGAAGCCAACCTCCGCCTCGTGGTCAGCTTGGCCAAGCGATACACCGGGCGTGGGATGCCGCTGCTGGACCTCATCCAAGAGGGCAACCTCGGCCTGATCCGCGCGGTGGAGAAGTTCGACTACACCAAGGGCTTCAAGTTCTCCACCTACGCCACCTGGTGGATCCGGCAGGCGATCACGCGGGGAATGGCCGACCAGAGCCGCACCATCCGGCTCCCCGTGCACCTGGTGGAGCAGGTCAACAAGCTCTCCCGGATCAAGCGCGACCTGCACCAGAAGCTCGGTCGCGAAGCCACCGAGGAGGAGCTGGCGGAAGAAGCCGGCATGCCGGTGGAGAAGGTCATCGACCTGCTGGACCGCTCGCGGGACCCGGTCAGCCTGGACATGCCGGTGGGCTCCGAGGAAGACGCGCCGCTCGGTGACTTCATCGAGGACGAGGAATCCGCTGACGCGGAGAACGCCGTCATCTCCGGTTTCCTCCAGGACGACCTGCGGCGGGTCCTCTCCACCCTGGAAGAGCGCGAGCAAGCGGTGATCCGCATGCGCTACGGCTTGGACGACGGCCAGCCGCGGACCCTCGACCAGATCGGCAAGGCGTTCGGCCTGTCCCGGGAACGGGTCCGGCAGATCGAGCGCGAAGTGATGGCGAAGCTGCGCCAGGGCGAGCGCGCTGACAAGCTCCGCGCCTACGCCAGCTGAGCGGGCAGCTGGATCCCCTGGCGAGCGGATTGACCACAGCCCGTGAGGGCAGCAACATCACTGGTGCACCCATGACCAGGCTGCGCGGCGGCCAGTGCCGTCGCCTTCCCGGGGAGGCCGGAACCGTGAACGAACGGGTCCGGCCTCTCTTTTTCGCTCATTCGGTGAACCGCTGGCGCCAGGCGCGCAGTTCGTCCTCCGAAACACCGTGGCTGCGCAACCAGCCCGCCGCGCCGTCCGGGAATTCCGCGAACCGGTCCAGAACCCGGCGAATGGCCTGGAACGGTGTCGCCACCAACCCGCTGACCGCCTCCGGGTCAACACCGGGCGTCATGTCCACGGCCACGTCGAGCCGCCGCAGCACTCCCAGCATGTTCTCGCTGGTCCGCTGGTAGTCGGCGATGATCTCGTCCTCCGGCACCCCCACCGCGCTCAACAGCATGGCGGAGACGACCCCGGTGCGGTCCTTGCCCGCCGCGCAGTGCACCAGCACCGGGCCGTCGCTGTTGAGCACCGTCCGGAACGCCTCGACCAGCTTCTTGGCAGCACCGTTGAGGATCCCGAGGTAGAGCCGGGTGAGTTCGTGGTCGCCGCTGTCCTCCCCCGCGACGTCGGCCTCCCGGACGTCTTCCAACAGCGGCAGCCGGCACACCGTCGTCACCTTTGACAGCGGGTGATCTTCACCACCGAGCTCCACCGGCTCGCGCAGGTCGATCACGGTGTGCGGCGGCCACTGCGCCACGCCTTCCGGAGCCCGGTCCCCCGCCTTGGGGGCGTCGCTGCGGAACACCACGCCGGCCCGGGTCCGCCGCCCCTCTCCAGCTGGCAACCCGCCCAGGTCGCGGATGTTGACCAGAGATCTCAACGCGCTGCTCTCCTGGTTCGACAACGATCCTCCTCACCCGCCCGCCGGCACCGCCAACAGCCAAGCCTCCGATCGTCCAGCCTCCCAGCTGAGCGGCCGGGATGCTAGCTCTGAACCGGGGCCCGCCGGCAAGTAAATGCTCACAACCAGTGATCTCGGCAGGCCCGGATGAGCTAGCGTCTGCGCGTACCCGAACGCGCGCAAAGGAGCCGCGAGTGACCACCACGTTTGATTACACCGAGGTGCTCCCCCTCGGCCCCGACAACACCGAATACCGCTTCCTCACCGACGAGGGCATCCGCGTCGTCGAGGCCGCCGGGCGGCGTTTCCTCGAGATCGAGCCGAGCACGCTCAGCTACCTGGCGACCGAGGCGATCAAGGACATCCAGCACCTGCTGCGACCGTCCCACCTGGCGCAGCTGCGCTCGATCATCGACGACCCGGAAGCCAGCCCGAACGACCGCTTCGTCGCCACCGACCTGCTGCGCAACGCCTGCGTGGCCGCCGGTGGCGTGCTGCCGATGTGCCAGGACACCGGCACCGCCATCGTCATCGGCAAGCGGACCGAGACGGTGCTCACCGGCGGCGATGACGAGAGAATGCTGGCCCGGGGCATCTTCGACGCCTACCAGAACCTCAACCTGCGCTATTCCCAGATGGCACCGCTCAACTTCTGGGAGGAGCGCAACACCGGGACGAACCTGCCCGCCCAGATCGAGCTCTACAACGCCGCGGGCACCGACCCGCACTACGAGTTCCTGTTCATGGCCAAGGGCGGGGGCAGCGCGAACAAGACCTTCCTGTACCAGGAGACCAAGGCGCTGCTGAACCCGACGCGGCTCGGCAGGTTCTTGGAGGAGAAGCTCCGCTCGCTGGGCACCGCGGCCTGCCCGCCCTACCACTTGGCGGTGGTCGTCGGCGGCATGTCCGCGGAGTACAACCTCAAGGTGGCCAAACTGGCTTCCGCCCGCTACTTGGACGAACTGCCGCGGGAGGGGTCGCCTTCCGGGCACGCGCTGCGGGACACCGAGATGGAAGCCCAGATCCTGGAGATGACCCGCCAGTTCGGCATCGGCGCCCAGTTCGGCGGCAAGTACTTCTGCCACGACGTGCGGGTGATCCGACTGCCCCGGCACGGGGCCTCGCTCCCCGTGGGGATCGCGGTCTCCTGCTCGGCGGACCGGCAGGCCAAGGCCAAGATCACTCCGGAAGGCGTGTTCCTGGAGCAGCTCGAACGCGACCCAGCCAAGTACCTGCCGGACGTGTCGGAGAACCAGCTGTCCGATGAGGTCGTCCACATCGACCTCAACCGCCCGATGGACGAGATCCGGGCCGAGCTCTCCAAGCTCCCGGTCAAGACCCGGGTGTCGCTGACCGGACCGCTCGTGGTGGCGCGGGACATCGCCCACGCCAAGATCGCCGAGCGGCTCGAGGCCGGCGAACCGATGCCGGAGTACATGCGCAACCACCCGGTGTACTACGCCGGGCCGGCCAAGACGCCGGAGGGGTACGCCTCCGGCTCGTTCGGACCGACCACCGCCGGCCGGATGGACTCCTACGTGGAGCAGTTCCAAGCCGCGGGCGGTTCGATGGTGATGCTGGCCAAGGGGAACCGGTCAGCCAAGGTGACGGAGTCCTGCAAGAAGCACGGTGGCTTCTACCTCGGTTCCATCGGCGGCCCGGCGGCGCGGCTCGCCCAGGACTGCATCCGCAAGGTGGAGGTCCTGGAATATCCGGAGCTGGGGATGGAAGCCGTGTGGCGCATCGAGGTCGAGAACTTCCCGGCGTTCGTCGTGATCGACGACAAGGGCAACGACTTCTTCGCCGAAACTTCCCAACCTGTGCTGCAGATCTCGTTCGCTCGCTGAGCACCGTGTTGCTCCCGCATGTGGGGCATCTCATGCGGGAGCAACACTCCCCCTTGGCCAGTGCAGATCAGCGCGGCACCTTCACGTCCTTCTCCTCCAGGACCACCTTCCGATCTTCCAGCGGCTGGCTCAGTTGGACCGCGACCGGCGGGTAGCGCAGGTCCATGGTGCAGATCCCGGGCGGTTCCGGGGTTTCCTCCACCAGGATCACTTTGACGTGATCCGCCGTCTGCTCCGCGACTTCCGCGTGCACCTTGCTGCATCCGCCCTCCTGCCCAGTGGCGACGATCGCCATTCCGCCGTCCTGGGTCCAGACCTGCCTGGGGTAGTCTTCGGGGAGAGCAGAAGCGTCAACCGCCTCCGCAGGCACCTGAACGCGCTCGTGCTCCGGTTTGGGCTCCACCGGACCCGGCTGTGGCGCAGGAGGCTGTCCACCGAACCCGATGTCCTCGGCCGGTTGTTGTCCGCATGCGGCCAACCCGAGCACCAGTGCTGCTATGCCGAGTGTGCTGTGTAACCGTCTCATGCCCTCTGGACGGAGCTGGGGCTGGAACAGGTTGCGTCGGTTCCGGCACTTCCTGTTCCGCCTTTCCCACATCGCAGGACGGCTCGCCTGGCAGACGACGGCGTGATTTGCTCGAGACGAGAGCCCATGTACTGGAGAAAGTGATGGCAACCACTGCATCGACAGCGACCAAGCCTGCAGATGCGCCTGAGGCACCAGGACAGCCCCAGCTCGTCCCGCTCGGGTTGGGAATCGTCGGGGCCGTCGCGCTGGTTGTCGCCACCGGTGCGGTAGCCGGCGCGAAACTCGCAGCCCTGGCCGCCCTGGGGCTGGCCCTCGGACTGACGCTGTTCCACTCCCGATTCGGTTTCACCTCGGTGTGGCGGCAGCTGGTCTCGGTTGGACAGACTTCCGGCCTGAAGGCCCACCTGCTGATGGTGGCCGCCGCGTCGATCCTGTTCGCCCCGATCTTGGCCGGTGGCTTCTCCTTCTTCGGCGAACGTCCCGAAGGGTACGTCGAGCCGCTCGGCCTGGGCCTGGTGGTCGGTGCCGTGATGTTCGGAATCGGCATGCAGCTGGGCGGAGCTTGCGCGTCCGGGACGCTGTTCTCCGTCGGCGGCGGCAACACGCTGTTGGTGGTGACGCTGCTCTCCTTCATCACCGGCTCGGTGCTGGGCGCGCTGCACCTCCCCTTCTGGAGCTCGGACGCGCTGACCGTGGGCTCGTTCTCCCTCGCCGAAGACACCGGCCTGGGGTATGCCGGGGCGCTCGTCGTGCAGCTGGCCGTGCTGGGGCTGATCGCGTGGGCGGCCACCCGCTGGGCTCGCCGGCACCAGGCTCCTCCGGCTGGCCGGCCGCCGTCGGAACGCGGCTGGCGGCGGATCTTCCGCGGCTCGTGGCCGCTGTGGGTGGGGGCCGTCCTGCTCGCGGTGCTCAACGCCCTGGTGCTGCTGACCCGGGGCACCCCGTGGGGCATCACTTCGGCGTTCGTGCTGTGGGGCTCGAAGGTCCTGCAGGCCGCCGGCGTGGACGTGAGCAGCTGGCAGTACTGGCAGGGCGAGAAGGCGGCCGCGCTCAGCCAGTCGGTGCTGGCCGACTCCACTTCGGTGCTCAACTTCGGCATCATGGTCGGAGCCCTGGTGGCTTCCGCGGCGTCCGGGGCGTTCGTGCTGGTCAAGCGCCTTCCCGCGAAGGCGGTGCTGGCCGCGGTGATCGGTGGTCTGCTGATGGGCTACGGCGCCCGGCTGGCCTACGGCTGCAACATCGGAGCCTACTTCTCCGGCATCGCCTCGTTCTCGCTGCACGGTTGGGCGTGGGGCGTGCTGGCGCTCGTGGGCACTTGGATCGGTCTGAAGCTGCGCCCGCTGTTCGGGCTGTCGGTGCCCAAACCGAGCGACTCGGTGTGCTGAAGCCCTAGCGGCCGGACTCGATCCAGTCCTTGACCCAGGCCGCCAGCTTGCCGCTGTTGTGCACCCAGGCGAAGTGCCCGAGCTTCGCCGCACCGGCCACCGCGCGGGAGTAGAAGTGGTGGGTGCGGGGAGCCTCGGGCGCTTTTCCCGCGAGGTGGTCGATCGCCGACTCCGGTGCGAGGTCGTCCTCGTCCACCGCCACGGTGAGCAGGGGCAGCTTCAGCTTCGCCACGGCGGCTTCGTAGTCCAGGTCGCTGCCGGCCAGCACGTACCGCCCGGTCCGGCTCTGCCGGGCCCAGTCGCGCATCAACCCGCTGGCCTGCCGTCCGCCGAAGCCGAACCGGTGCCCGGGCCAGTAGCCGAGCACTCGGGAGATCGCGGCGATCAGCGGTGGGCCGATCCGGGTTCGCAGCCGGGGCAGCCCGGAGAAGCTCCGGTACCACGCGGACCCGGCCGCCACCAGCGCGACTCCCTGCACTTCTTCCGGGTGGACGGCCGAGTAGAGGACGGCGAGCTGGCCGCCGAGGCTGTGCCCCAGCAGGTACTTCGGCGCACCGGGGAACTCCGAGTCGACGAGTTGGAGCACGGAGCCGATGTCGTCGAGCAGGGTCTGGTAGCTGTACCGCACCCGTCGGGAAGCCCGCGGCGCGCACTCCCCTTGACCGCGGAAGTCGAAGGTGACGACGTGCATTCCGAGCTGGTTCAGCTCGGCGACGAACGGCCGGTAGTAGCGCGCGGGAACCCCCATCGCCGGTAGCACGACGACGACCGGTGCGGCGGGGTCGGCGTGCTTGGCCGCACGTACCCGCAGCAAGTGCTCGCCAGCTGGTATCGCGCCGATCACCTGGCTGTCCGCGTCGTTCTCCACGCGGGCCAGATTAACGAAACCACCCAGTTCCAGGCCCGTGGACTAGAACACATCACCCGCGGTGATCGGCGCGATGCTCAACGCAATCGGCGCGGCCCCTCGTCCAGCACCGTGGGCGGCTGCCCGATGGTCACCCGCACGCCCGCCACGAACGCCCCCTCCGGGCACGCCAGCACCGGTTGCAGGGTCAGCTTGCGGACCTCCGGGATGTCCTCGGCCAGCGTCGCCACCCGCAGCACCAGGTCCTCCAGCGCGGCGAGATCCGCCGGTTCACTGCCCCGGTAACCGGTGAGCAGCGGCGCCGCTCGGGGCTCGCGTACCAGCACCGCGACATCCACATCGGACAGCGGCAGCGCGCGGTAGGCCTTGTCCCCCAGCAGTTCGCTGGCCACTCCGGCCAGCCCGAAGGAGACCAGGGTGCCGAAGGAGGGGTCGTCCACCAGCTCGATGACGCAGGAAGTGCCGCGCGGCGCCATCCGCTGCACGTAGACCGGGTCGATCCCGGAGACCTGCCGCACCGCCCGGTACGCCTCCCGGACCGACTCGGGACTGTTCAGGTCCAGCCGGACACCGACCAGATCGCTGCGGTGCCGCAGCCGGTCGCTCGTGGACTTCAACACCACCGGGAACCCCAGCTCCTTGGCCGCGGCGACCGCCGACTCCTCGTCCGAGGCCAAGCGGAAGTCGACGACGTCGATGCCGTAGCAGCCGAGCAGCTCCAGCGCCTGCTCGTCGCTCAGGTGGTGCACCCCGTCCGCCAACCACTGGCCGACCCGCTCCTGGGCCCGCTCCGGGGTGATGCCCGACGGTCGGACGAAATGCCCCTGCGGGGCAGCTCGCCACCTGGCGTACCGGTTGACCCTGGCCAAGGAGAGCACCGCCCGTTCCGGGCTCGGGTAGGACGGGACCGATCCCTTGCCGGGAACCCCGTCCGGCCCGGGAACGGCCAACTCGTCCGGCACCCCCTCGGCCGCCAGGAACGTGGAGACCACCGGCTTGGTACGAGCGACGTCCGCCTCCTGCAGGGCCTGCCGCAACGCCCGGGCATAAGCGGTCCCGGGAACCGCGACCGGCGGGGCGAAGACCGTCACCAACGCGTCCACGTCGTCCCGCAGGGCCGCTTCCCGAACCGCGGCGGCGAACTCCTCCGGGCCGGCGGAAGCGCCGACGTCGACAGGTTCGTGGGCCAACCGCAGCCCCTGCGCCTGGGCCACGTCCGCCGCCAGCATGCCCAGCGCCGACGAGTTGCCCACGATCGACACCCGGTCCCCCTGCGGCAGCGGCTGGTGCGCCAGCAGCAGAGCAGTGTCGAACATCTGGGCAACCGACTCGACCCGGATGACACCGGACTGCTCGAACAGCGTTTGCACGCTGGTCTCGTCGATCTGCGCGGAAGTGGCGGCGAGCCCCGGGCGAACGGCGTTGCGCCCGGACTTGACCACCACGATCGGTTTCGTCCGGGCGAGCCGCCGGGCCAGCCGAGCGAACTTGCGCGGATTGCCGAACGACTCCAAGTAGAGCAGCACCACATCGGTGGCCGGGTCGGTCTGCCAGTACTGCAGCAGGTCGTTGCCCGACAGGTCGGCCCGGTTGCCCGCCGACACGAAAGTGGACACCCCGAGGTTGCGCTCGGCGGCCGCGGCCAAGATCGCCACGCCCAGCGCCCCGGACTGGCAGAAGAAACCGGCCCTGCCCCGTCCTGGCAGCGTGGGCGCGAGACTGGCGTTGAGCCGGTAGTCGGGGTCGGTGTTGACCACCCCGAGCGCGTTCGGGCCGATCACCCGCATCCCGTGGGTGCGCGCCGCCCGCACCATCTCCCGCTCGATCGCGCGCCCCTCGGCACCGGTCTCGCTGAACCCCGAACTGACGATCACCAGGGCTTTGACCCCCTTGGCCAAACACGCGTCGAGCACTCCCGTGACGCCGGCGGCCGGGATGGCAACCACTGCCAGGTCGACCTCGTCCGGGATGTCCAGCACGGAGGGGTAGGCGCGGACCCCGTGCACCGAGCGGTGCTCCGGGTTGACCGGGTAGACCGGCCCGGCGAAGTCCGCGGCCAGCAGGTTCGCCAGCACGGCGTGCCCGATCTTGGAGGGGTCGGCGGAAGCACCGATGACCGCCACCGACCGGGGGTGCAGGACGTTGTGCACGCTGCGGGCCTCGGCCGCCTGTTCCCGGGCGCGGGCCACCGCCACCGACTTCTCCGTCAGGTCGATGTCGAACTCCAAGTGCACCACGCCCTCTTCGAAAGCGCGGCTCACTTGGTAGCCGGCGTCCCGGAACACGCGGACCATCGTCGCGTTCTCGGCGAGCACCTCGGCGACGAACCGCCGCAGCCCTCGCTCCCGCGCAGCGGCGGCGAGGTGTTCCAGCAGGATGGAACCCAGCCCCCGGCCCTGGTGGTCGTCCTGCACCACGAAGGCCACTTCGGCCGACGACTGCTCGCCCAACCGGTCGTACCGACCAACGGCCACGATGTCGTCGCCCAGCAGCGCGACCAGTGCGACCCGGTTCACGTAGTCGACGTGCGTGAACCGCTCCACGTCCCGCTTGGGCATCCGCGGGTAGGGACCGAAGTACCGGAAGTACCGGGTGCGGTCGCTCAACCGCCCGTGGAAGGCGACTATCCGGTCGGCATCGTCAGGGGGGATGGGTCTGATGTGCACGGTGCCGCCGTCGGAGAGCACGACGTCGGCTTCCCACTGCCGGGGATAGGTTCCGGCGGTCAGCTCTTCTTCCTGGTTCTCCACACTTCCGTCCATACCGGACTCCCTTAATCCCTCGCGTCCGCAGGATCGAGGCCGTACGACGGAAAGACCGCGTGCCGCACATCTCGAACTCCAGTGTCCACCGGGGTTTCGGTGACCCCATCCCATGGGGTGAACGAAGGCTGGACCCCGTCGGTCATCGCAGTCGGCAGCGGCACGTTGTGCCCGGCGTGCACAGCTCGCGCGATCCAGTCCTCCGGGATGGTGGTCTGCGGATCCAGATCGCGGTCCAGTGTGGTCGCCAGCAAGTGCGTCCAGGCCCGCGGCACCACCCGGAACAGCGAGTCCCCCCCGCCGCCCAGTGCGAGCCACTTGCCCGCCGCGTAGTTCTGGGCGCACTCCCGCAAGGCCTGGTAGCAGGCCCGCTGCCCGTCGACGGAAAGCATCAGGTCCGCCAGCGGATCGTCCTTGTGAGCGTCGGCTCCGCACTGCGTCACCAGCACCTGCGGCCGGAACTCGGCCAGCACCGAAGGCACCACCGCGTGGAAGGCCCGCAGCCAACTCGAATCGTCAGCGGTCGGCGGCAGCGGGATGTTCACCGCGGTCCCCTCCGCACCCCCGCTGCCGGTTTCCGCGGGAAACCCGGTGTGCGGCCACAACGTCAGCGGGTGCTGGTGCAGTGAGACGGTGAGCACTCGTGGGTCGTCGTAGAAAGCCGCTTGGACACCGTCGCCGTGGTGCACGTCCACGTCGACGTAGGCGATCCGCTCCACCCCCTGGTCGAGCATCCAGGCGATGGCGACCGCGCAGTCGTTGTAGATGCAGAACCCGGCTGCGTGGTCCGACATCGCGTGGTGCAGGCCACCGGCCAAGTGCACCGCTCGATCGGCCCTGCCGGAGACGATCTGCTCCGCTGCCGTGATCGATCCGCCGGCGATCAGGGCGGCCGCGTCGTGCATCTGCTCGAAGATGGGGTTGTCATCGGTGCCGAGCCCGTGCCCGGCCTCCCACCCGGTCAACGGGGCAGAGCGCACCGCGGCGAGGTATTCCGAGGTGTGCACCCGGCCCAACTCCGCATCGGTGGCCATCCGGGGTTTGACGAACTCGACGCCGTCCAGCACACCGAGTGCGCTGGCCAGCTCGATCGTCAGCTCCAGCCGAATGGGGTGCAGCGGATGCTCGCCACCGAGGTCGTAGTCGAGGAGCGACCGGTCCCACACCACCGCGCATTCCGAACCCATACTCGGACGCTACCGCCCCGGTGCGCCTGCACACAGCCTTCGCGGCGAAAAATTGATCGTGCCTCAGCCGGGTTGAGAACCGGTCGCCGCCGGCCGGTCCGGGTCGGACGACCAGTTCGACCACGACCCCGGGTAGAGGGCGGCCGGCCGGTCCGGGCTGGTGAGTCCGGCGTGTTCCAGCGCGAGCAGCACCGAGCACGCGTTGATGCCGGAGCCGCAGTAGGCGGCCACCGGCCGCTGCGGATCGACCCCCGCGCGGCGGAAGTGCTCGGCCAGCTCCCCCGGACTGCGCCACGTGCCCGTTCGGGTGACATGGCTGGTGAACGGGGTGTTGATCGCGCCGGGGATGTGCCCGGCCCTGGGGTCCACCGGTTCGACGTCACCCCGGTACCGCTCCGGCACCCGCGCGTCCAGCAGCGTTCCCGCCCGGGCGACCCGCGCCGCCCCGTCGGCGTCCACCACCGGCATCGAGCCCGGGCGGACCTGGAAATCCCCCGGAGCGGGAGTCGGCACCTCGGTGGTCACCGGGTGACCGCGCTCCACCCAAGCGGCGTAACCGCCGTCGAGCACGGCCACCTCTTCGTGCCCCGCCCAGCGCAGCAACCACCAGGCCCGGGCCGCGGCAGCCCCGTTGTCCGCGTCGTACACCACAACCGGACGGCTGCGGCTCACCCCGGCGCGCTGGAGAACCCGCTCCAGGTCCGCCGGCGCCGGCAGCGGGTGCCGCCCCTCCGGCCCCGGCGGAGCGGCCAGTTCGGTGTCGAGGTCGACGAAAACAGCACCGGGCAAGTGCCCCTGGTCATAGGCTTCCCGGCCCGGCGGACCGAGCAGCGACCACCGCGCATCCAAAATGCTCGGGTCTTGCCCTCGCTCGAGCAGGTTCATGAGATCATCGGTACTGATCAAAGGGTCCATAACAGCCTTCCTCCGGCCCGGCGACGGGATCCGCCGGAATCCTGCGATGCAAAACCAGCCGCTGACCACTGTCGCTCGGTGGGACTAGCATCGAGGTTGGGGATGAATGGGGAGCCGACGTGAATGATCTCATCGACACCACCGAGATGTATCTTCGAACGATCTACGACCTCGAAGAGGAAGGGATCGTTCCGCTCCGGGCACGGATCGCTGAGCGTCTAGAGCAGAGTGGCCCCACGGTGAGCCAAACAGTAGCTCGGATGGAGCGCGATGGCCTGCTCACCATCGCCGAAGACCGCCATCTGGAGCTCACCCCGGCTGGCCGGGCCCGCGCGATCAGCGTGATGCGCAAGCACCGCCTCGCCGAACGCCTGCTGGTCGATGTCATCGGCCTCGAATGGGAGCACGTGCACAACGAGGCTTGCCGCTGGGAACACGTGATGAGCGAAGCCGTCGAGCGCAAGCTCATCAAGCTGCTCGGCGCTCCGACCACATCGCCCTACGGCAACCCGATTCCCGGCCTGGAAGAACTGGGGATCGACCACGTGGAACTGCCCACCGACGAAGGACTGCGGCGCGTTGACGAGATCGCCCGCAACGGCGGGGGACGTGGGGAAATCCGCCGCATCGCCGAACACGTGCAGCTCGACCCCAAGCTGATGACCGAGCTCAAGGAGGTCGGCGTGCTGCCCGACAAAGAGGTGGACATCACGTCCGTCGTGGGGGCGAACAAGCCGGTGGAGATCCGCGGGGAGAACGGATCCACCGAACTGCCGCCCAGCATTGCCCACGCGATCATGGTGTGCACGAAGTGAACCCAGCAGACCGCGCAGCAGAACTGTTCACCGAACGCCATGGCGGGCCGCCGCAATCGGTGTGGTCAGCACCTGGCCGGGTCAACTTGATCGGTGAGCACACCGACTACAACGACGGGTTCGTCCTGCCCTTCGCGCTTCCGCACCGCACAGCGGTGGCGGTCCGGCCGCGAACCGACGGCCAGTTGTCCGTCGCCACGTTCAGCACCGAAGGACAACTGCACCAGAGCGAGCCGCTGGCCGTCAGCGAGCTCCGCCCGGGGACCGTCACCGGTTGGGCCGCCTACCCAGCCGGTGTGGCCTGGGCCCTGGCGGAAGCGGGGTTCACCCTCCCCGGAGCTGATCTCGTCATCGTCGGCACCGTCCCCACCGGAGCTGGCCTGTCTTCCTCGCACGCCCTGGAGTGCGCGGTGATCCTCGCCCTGCTGGACGCCGCAGGCCACCCCTCGGGGAGCCCAGGAGCTCCTTCTCGAGAGGAACTGGCCCGCCTGGTGCAGCAGTCGGAGAACACCTTCGTCGGCGCCCCGACCGGCCTGCTGGATCAGACCGCTTCGTTGAACTGCACCGCCGACCACGTGCTCTTCCACGACGTTCGCAGCGGCGAGTCGGAGCAGATCCCGTTCGATCCCCGCAGTACTGGGCTCGAAGTGCTGGTGATCGACACCCGTGCCAAGCACTCGCACAGCGAATCCGGGTACGGGGACCGCCGGAGCGGCTGCGAGCAGGCGGCGGAGCAGCTGGGGCTCACCTCTCTTCGGGACCTCAGCACAACCGAACTGGACATCGTGCTGCCCAAGCTGCCCGAGGAGCTCCGGCCCCTGGTGCGCCACGTGATCACCGAGAACCAGCGCGTGCTGGACACGGTCGCCGTGCTGCGCGAGGGGAAGTACGCCGACATCGGCTCCTACCTCACCCAGAGCCACATCAGTCTCCGGGACGACTACCGCGTGTCCTGCACCGAGCTGGACGTGGCCGTGGACAGCGCCTTGGAGGCCGGTGCGCTCGGCGCCCGGATGACCGGCGGCGGGTTCGGCGGGTCCGCCATCGCTCTGATCCCCACAGCTCAGCGAGAACACGTCGAACAGCAGGTGTTCGAGGCGTTCCGCCGACGCGGCTTGACCCAGCCGCGACTGTTCACCGCGGTACCGTCGCCGGGCGCGGGGCAGGACCGGTGAGCCCCGGCACGCGTTCACCTCTGGCCAGCCAAAGCAAGTTCCCACGAAAGGTAGTACCCAGGTGAAGCTTCTCGTCACGGGCGGTGCAGGATACATCGGCAGCGTGTGCGCGGCCCGCCTGCTGGAAGCCGGGCACGAAGTCGTGGTGGTGGACGACCTGTCCACCGGGCATGCCGATGCGGTCCCGAGCGGCTGCGAATTCATCCAGGGAGACATCGCCGAAGTGGCGAGCAGCGTGCTCTCCCGCCCCTTCGACGGAGTCCTGCACTTCGCCGCCAAGTCACTGGTCGGCGAATCCATGCAAGACCCGCACAAGTACTGGCAAGGCAATGTCGTGACCTCCCTGCGACTGCTGGAGGCGATGCGGGAGCACGGCATCAACAAATTGGTCTTCTCCTCCACCGCGGCCACCTACGGCGAGCCGGACGTGGTTCCGATCCCGGAGGACAGCCCCACCCAGCCGACCAACACCTACGGTGCCACCAAACTGGCGATCGACCACGCGATCAGCTCGTACGCGCAAGCGCACGGCCTGGCCGCGGTGAGCCTGCGGTACTTCAACGTCGCTGGTGCGCACGGCGCGTTCGGTGAGCGGCACACGGTGGAAACGCACCTGATCCCGATCGTCCTGCAGGTTGCCCTGGGCCAACGCGAGCAGGTGCAGATCTACGGCGATGACTGGCCCACTGAGGACGGCACCTGCGTCCGGGACTACATCCACGTGACCGACCTCGCCGACGCCCACTTGCTCGCTCTGCAGCACGCGACCCCCGGGAAGCACAAGATCTACAACCTCGGCAACGGCACCGGGTTCTCGGTGAAGCAGGTGATCGACACCTGCCGAAAGGTGACCGGGCACCCGATCCCCACCCAAGTCGCTCCGCGCCGCGCCGGGGACCCCGCGACCCTGGTCGCTTCCAGTCAGCGCGCCCAGGACGAGCTCGGATGGCAACCGAAGTTCGCCGACTTGGAGAAGATCGTGCAGGACGCCTGGGATTTCACCCGCTCCCGCGCGGAATCCTGAGCACCACTCCCCAGGAGGGCGTCAGGCGCCGCCCTCCGCCAGCAGCGCGCGGGCATCCTCTGCTGCATCCCGGGCCACCGCCGCCAGCTCCGTTGGAGTGATGCCGCTGTCCAGGGCTCGCCGCAGCAGGGTGCCCAGCCGGTGCTCCGGGCGGGTCTGCTCGATCCGTTCCAGCGCGACGCTCGCCAACGCGCCTTCACCCCGCAGGTAGGCGGCGAAAGCGAGGAGCGCGGCAACATCGGCGAATTCCGGTTCCGGTGCTTTGCGCACCAAGGTCAGCCACAGCTGCTCGGCAGCCGGGGCGAGTTCACCGAGCGAAGCGCTCAGCGCGATGTCCCGCACCCGGCTGTCCGAAACCGCCAACAGCACCTGCAACAGGTCCTCTTCGGTGAGCGGTTTTCCTTCCGCGGTGCGGCGTATTGCCGCGAACACGGTCTGCAGATCGCGCCGGGCCTGTTCCGGACCGTCCTGCCGTTCTTCCACCAGCGCGTCCAGCTTCGCCGAACGCAACGTCAGTTCTCCAGCAGGTTCGGGCGCTATCAGCTCGCGCAGTTCTTCCCGGTTCCGGAAGGTGACCACACCGGCCGCGGTCATCGCTGCGGCGACCGCTGACGAGCTCGGATCCGGGAGGATCCCGCCGCACCCCGGTGCGTCATAGCACTTCCACTCCGCACCGGCCTGGATCTCCGGTGCCCACAAGGCGTGGACGGTGGTCACTCCGGCTTCGTCGAAAACCTCCCGCAGCACTGCGGCGAGAGCCTCGTGCGGCAGTCCCGTGGGGCTGGTCTCGGGCGAATCGAGCGGAGCGCAGCACTCGTCGTCGCAATCGCACGCCCGCTGTTGACCGACAACGGCGGTGAACACCGCTTCGGCCCGCTGGCGTTTGAGCGGACCGGACAGCAGGTACTCGGCAACCAGCCGCTCTTTGGACCGGCAGGGCAAGTCCACCCGCAGAGTCGTGCCGAAGCGCGGCACGGAGTCCAGGTCGTGGATGGTGATCACGACCAGCGAATGTTCCGGGTGGAAACCGAGCATGTGCGGAATGGCGGCCAGCACATCAGCCGGATCTTCCAAGGAAATGACCGTGTTGAGCCGTGGCGTCATGCCTCAACGATCGCCAGCGGACGTGCTGCGCCGGCAGCCGCGAATTCGACCGCCGTGGACAAACAACCGCGCTGTGGACAACTCGCAGCGCGGACTGCTGTCCACAGCGGACAAGAGCCAGTGCTCCCGAGCACCACCGACGTGCGAGGGCCGGGAAGCGACAACGCTCGACGAGCAGAGCACGGGAGGCACCCCGGCCAGCACCTCCCGCGCCACTCCTCGAACTACGGGGACACCACCGGCAGCCGGAAGTGGGTGCGCTCGAGGTCCAGCTGCAGACCGGTGCCCGGTGATGGCCGCAGGGTGAAGTCGTGATCGCTGGACAGCACGACGACGCCCACCTGGTGCCCGGGCGCGAAGACGTAGTCGTCGGGCTGCATCGACACGTCGATCAAGTACTGCTCACCGGGCTCGATCGGGGACGTCCGGTCGATGGCGTGCCGATTCTGCGGATCCGTCCATCCCCGGGTGACGATCGACGTCGTCCCGTCGGGAGCCCGATCCACCAGCAGAGCCGTGACGTTGGCCGCGGGCCGGTCGAAGGTCAGCGCGAGTCGCGCCTCAACGGTGCCGCTGACCCTCATCGGATCGGCCAGCGGACCGGTGAAGTACGCCAGCCGGTTCGCCGACTCCGGCGCGGCGACGAGCTCCTCGGCCCGCACGGTCGCGTCGTCGGTGAACTCCTCGACCACGTTCGGCGCAGCAGCGATGCTGGTCAGCCCGCCTCGCTGATTTCCACCCGGAAGGGGGTACAGCTTCTGCTCCCGCACCCCGGGCGCCGGCCACTCCCGCTCTTGCACCCAGGTGCCGTCCTCCCGCTGGATGGTGGCTCGCGGTTCTCCCTCGACCCCGTTGGGCACGCCGTAGAGGTAGCGCGTGAACCAGCGGTTCAGCTCCCGCAGCCACTCCTGCTCGCGAACGCGGAGCGGGTCCGTGTGCCCCTGCTGGTGCCACCAGATCTTGTGCGGCACCCCGTTGGCCTTGAGCTTCTCGTACCACTGCGCGACGTGCTTGGTCTTCACGTTCCAGTCGTTCAGGCCGTGCACGGCCAGCACCGCTGCCCGGACCTCGTCGGCGTCCTCGAGGTAGTTCCGCTCGTGCCAGAAGGAGTTGTAATCACCGGTGACCCTGTCCTGCTCGGCAGCCAGCTGGTCGATCACCTCGCGGCACACTTCCCGATCGGCGCGGGTGTAGACGTACTCGGCGAGCACATCGGTGTCCTCACCCTGGTAACCACCGGGGGCGACCACCGCACCGTCGGCCCGGTAGTAGTCGTACCAGCTGGAAATGGCGCCGATCGGCACGATCGCCTCCAGCCCGGGCACTCCGGTGGTGGCCACCGCGTTCGGCAAGGTCCCGTTGTAGGAGACCCCCATCATCCCGACCTTGCCCGTCGCCCAGTCGGCGCGCACCGGTTTGCCCGCTCCGTCCCGCCCGGGCGCGCGCGAATTGAGCCAGTCCACCACCGCCTTCGCGCCCAGCGTTTCGTTCTTGCCGCCGCTCGTCGGGCAACCGGTGGACTGACCGGTGCCCAGCGATTCGGCGTAAACGACCGCGTATCCCCGGGCCAACAGGTATTCCTCGTAGTCCCAGGTGATTTCCGCGGTCAGCGCGGCCCGACCGCTCGCAGCCGCGCGCCCGCTGCTGCGCGCCCCAGCGGTATCCGGCACGTACAACTCGGTGTCGACGTTGTGGTTCTGCACCTCGTTGCCACCGGAGAAGTACGGGCTGACCTGGTACACGACTGGGACCCGCAGCCCCCGCTCGGTCTCCTTCGGACGGACTACCTGGACGTGCACCTCGTCCGGCCGACCGTCGCGGTCGCTGTCCACCGGGGCGGTGACGAACAGGTCTTCCCGGACGACTTGCTCCGGATCGAAAACCGGCTGCGCTTCGCCATCTTCGAACACCGGTTGCTGAGGTGGTTGCGCGGTGGCCGGAAGCGCGCTGGCCGGCAGCACCAACGCAGCAGCCAGCAGACCCATACGAAAGCGCCGCATGCAGGCTCCCGTGAAGCAGAACGGACGGACACCAGCACTTTCACGGCAGCGTGCGGCGAAGTCAATTGTTTTCCCGGCGGGTTTACGCCAATCGCATTGCCAGCGCGCGATCACCCCGCGAATGTGCTAAACCGCCCATCCCGGTGGAGCTGGAGCGGGGTGGGTCAGCGCGAGGTGCCCTGGCTGGGCGAATCCGCGTTTCCCAACTCGCCTGCCGGGCGCTCGGTTCGCCGAAGAGCTGGAGCACGCCCCAGGAAACCTCCGAGAACAGAGGTGGCGGGCGCCCCGGTGCTGGGACGCCCGCCACGGATCACCGCAACCGGTGAACGTCAGCTGCAGCCGGAGGTGGAGCCGCAGCCCTCGCAGACGTAGCAGGAGCCGGACGGCCTCATCTTGGTGCCGCAGGTCATGCACAGCGGCGCGTCCGCGGCCTTGCCCAGTCGCAGCTCCAGCAGCTCGGTGGAGCTGTGCGCCTCCTGCGGAGCCTCCTTGGCCCCGGTCTCCGACGTCGAACGGTCCACGGTGGAGCGGATCGTGTCCAGGTCGGCGTCGCCCTGAACATCGGCCGGCGACTCACCGTTCACCTGAGCGGCCCGCTCCTCAGCGGTGAAGATGCCGAGCTGGGCGCGCTTCTCGTACGGCAGGTAGTCCAGCGCCAACCGGCGGAACAGGTAGTCCACCACGCTGGTCGCCATCCGGATGTCCGGGTCGTCGGTCATCCCGGCCGGCTCGAACCGCAGGTTCTGGAACTTCGAGACGTAGAACTCCAGCGGAATGCCGTACTGCAGACCCACCGAGATCGACATCGAGAAGGCGTCCATCACACCGGCCAGGGTCGAACCCTGCTTACCGAGCTTGACGAAGATCTCGCCCAGCCCGTCGTCCGGGTAGGACCCGGCGTGCAGGTAACCCTCGGCACCGCCGACGGTGAACGAGATCGTCTGGCTCGGCCGCTTCTTCGGCAACCGGCGGCGAACCGGACGGTACTCGATCTGCTTCTCGACTTCCTTTTCCTTCTTGTCGCCCTTGCCGGCGGACAGCGGCTGGCCGACCTTGCAGTTGTCCCGGTAGATGGCGAGCGCCTTCAGGCCGAGCTTCCAGCCCTCCATGTACAGCTGCTCGACGTCCTCGACGGTGGCCGACTCCGGCATGTTCACCGTCTTGGAGATCGCGCCGGACAGGAACGGCTGCACCGCGGCCATCATCCGCACGTGACCCATCGGGGCGATGGCCCGCTCGCCCATGGCGCAGTCGAAGACGTCGTAGTGCTCGCGCCGCAGCCCCGGAGCGTCGATCACGTGACCGTGCTCGGAGATGTAGTCGACGATGGCTTCGATCTGCTCCTGCTGGTACCCCAGCGCCTTCAGCGCCCGCGGCACGGTCTGGTTGACGATCTGCATCGAACCGCCGCCGACCAGCTTCTTGAACTTCACCAGGGCCAGGTCCGGCTCGATGCCCGTGGTGTCGCAGTCCATCATCAGGCCGATCGTGCCGGTCGGGGCCAGCACGGAGGCCTGCGAGTTGCGGTACCCGTGCTCCTCACCCAGCTCCAGGGCTTCCTGCCACATCCGGGTGGCCAACTTGTGCACCGCGGAGTCGTTGGTGTGGTAGGTGCGCACCAGGTCGTTCGCCGCCGAGTGCTTGCGGATCACCCGCTTGTGCGCTTCGGCGTTGCGCGCGTAGCCCTCGTACGGGCCGACCACGCCGGCCATTTCGGCCGAACGCTTGTAGGCGGTGGCGGTCATCAGCGAAGTGACCGCGGCCGCCAGCGCCCGTCCGCTGTCGGAGTCGTACGCGTGCCCGGTGGCCATCAGCAGGGCGCCGAGGTTGGCGTAGCCGATGCCCAGCTGGCGGAACTTGCGCGTGGTGTCCCCGATCGCTTCCGTCGGGAAGTCCGCGAAGCAGATCGAGATGTCCATCGCGGTGATGACCAGCTCGACCGTCTTGGCGAAGCGCTCCGCGTCGAAGGTGAGGTCCTCGCGCAGGAACTTCAGCAGGTTCAGCGACGCGAGGTTGCAGCTGGAGTTGTCCAGGTGCATGTACTCGGAGCACGGGTTGGAAGCGGTGATCCGCCCGGACTCCGGAGCGGTGTGCCAGTCGTTGATCGTGTCGTCGTACTGGATGCCCGGGTCAGCGCACTCCCACGCGGCCCGCGCCATCTTCCGGAACAGGTCGCGCGCCCGAACGGTCTCGATCACTTCCCCGGTGGTGCGGGCGCGCAGGCCGAACTCGGTGTCGTTCTCCACCGCCCGCATGAACTCGTCCGACACCCGGACCGAGTTGTTGGCGTTCTGGTACTGCACCGACCAGGAGTCCGCGCCACCCAGGTCCATGTCGAAGCCGGCGTCCCGGAGCGCGCGGATCTTGTGCTCCTCGCGCGCCTTGCACTCGATGAACTCCTCGACGTCCGGGTGGTCGATGTCGAGCACGACCATCTTCGCCGCGCGCCGGGTGGCACCGCCCGACTTGATCGTGCCCGCCGAGGCATCGGCACCGCGCATGAAGGAAACCGGGCCGGACGCCGTGCCTCCCGAGGACAGCAGCTCCTTGGACGAGCGGATGCGGGAGAGGTTCAGGCCGGCACCGGAACCGCCCTTGAAGATCAGGCCCTCTTCCTTGTACCAGTCGAGGATCGACTCCATCGTGTCGTCGACCGACAGGATGAAGCACGCCGAGACCTGCTGCTTGGACTTCGTGCCGACGTTGAACCAGACCGGCGAGTTGAAGCTGAACACCTGGTGCAGCAGCATCCAGGTCAGCTCGTGCTCGAAGATCTCGGCGTCCTTCTCGGTGGCGAAGTAGCCGTGCTCCTCACCGGCCTTGCGATACGTCTTGACGACACGGTCGATCAACTGCCGCAAGCTGTTCTCCCGCTCGTCGCTGCCCACCGCGCCGCGGAAGTACTTGCTGGTGACGATGTTGACGGCGTTCATCGACCAGAAGTCGGGGAACTCAACGCCGCGCTGCTCGAAGTTGACCGAACCGTCCCGCCAGTTGGTCATCACCACATCTCGGCGCTCCCACTTGACCTCGTCGTAGGGATGCACCCCCTCGGTGGTGTAGACGCGTTGCACCCGGATGCCCCTCTTGGTGCGGGCACCAATTCCCGGCTCCCCCGATGCGCCGGCCGGGCTACCGACGGTCTCTGTCATGACGTGACCCTCTTCCTTACTGCTCGCTCGTCGTGCGTTTCCCCCGTCCGGTCTCCCCGTCCGGTTCGGTCGCGTCTCTTCTCCCGGCGTCGTCCGCTTCCCGGACCCACGCCGATGCCTCTGCGTGGTCCCACGCCGGGCGGCCCGCCGACGTGGCTTACCCATCACTGCTCTCCATTCGTCTCTTCTTCAGCTGCCGGGGACTGCTGGCGCGCGGCTCGCAGCTCAGCGATCTCCTTCTCGAAGTCCTCGACCGACGAATAGGCCCGGTACACGCTGGCGAAGCGCAGGTACGCGACCTCGTCCAGCTCGCGCAGCGGTCCCAGGATGGCCAACCCGATCTCGTGGCTCGGCAGTTCTGCCGCACCTCGCGACCGGACCTCTTCCTCCACTTGATGAGCCAGCTGCTGGAGCGCGTCTTCCTCGACCGGCCTCCCCTGGCAGGCTCGACGAACACCGCGCACCACCTTTTCGCGGCTGAAGGGCTCGGTGACGCCGGACCGCTTCACCACGGACAGCACCAGTTCCTCGATCGTGGTAAACCGCCGTCCGCACGAAGAGCACGACCTTCTGCGGCGGATGGCCTGGCCGCTCTCCACCTCACGGGAGTCGACCACCCTGGAGTCCGCTGCTCTGCAGAACGGGCATCGCACCGGCATTCACCCCCTTCAGCAGGTCAGCGCGCAGCGCTCGCGCCCAAACGATCGAACACCCTACAAGCCCAACCTGTGGACGAAATACGCGGGTGTAACTACTAGATGTTGTGGTGACTCTAGCTCTAGACCTACCCCACCACAAAGTCGACACACCCATCGGGCAGGCCTTGCTCAACCTGCTGAAAGAGCCCCACCGCCCCGTTCTCGATCACGGCGAGAAGCCTTCTGAGCACGGTGCGCGCTCAAATCTCCTGGAGATCCTCATCACTCAGCACGCCGATCTCCACGGCCGGCGACGCCGATCGGAAACCACCCTCCCGAGGGGGTCGCGCACCACCTCCACCACCCGGACGCCACCTTCGCACCGCCTGGAGGCCAGGCGCCGGCACGAGACCACCCACTCCTCGGAGGAGTGAATTCAGCCACCAAGGGGGCAGAGCCGCCCAGCTCAGCGAATCTGGCCTCGGAACGTTTCGCGCAATGGAAAACGATCCACCCACCCGGGCGTATTCCCGCCTGTCGAACCATTGGAGCTCCGCGAACCGAAGCGCTTTTTCCAAAATTCAGAGCTCGCCGAATACGAGTTCAATCGAACTTGCACGCGATTGTGTACCAGGAGTGCACAACGGACCGCACCTTCGTCCGGTAAATTAGCTCGAACAGGTGTTTGATCTTTGGCTTCATGCCGTCTACTGTGGAGAAAGTGGAGAAGCACCATTTGCAGAGCAATGAGGTGCCATGATCAAGGAGGGTAGCGGTGACGAGACATATGACGGACTCGATCCCGGACCAGGTGGCAACCCCTGAGCAGAAACAGGACGGGACGCAACAACCCCTGCCCGAACAGACGCAGCGCACCGAAGAGCTCACCGAGCGGCAGCGCAAAGTGCTCGAAGCCATTCAGAACTGGATGAACGAGCACGGCTACCCGCCCAGCGTCCGGGAAATCGGCGATGCCGTGGGACTCACCTCCACCTCCTCGGTGGCGTACCAGCTCCGAGTTCTGGAGCGGAAGGGCTACCTGCGCCGCGATCCGCACCGGCCGCGCACCGTGGGAGTCCTGGTGGCGAACGGCGAGGAAGCCTCTCCCGAACTGACCCAGCGGACCAAGCCCGCATACGTGCCCGTGGTGGGCCGGATCGCCGCCGGTGGCCCGATCCTCGCCGAGGAATCCATCGAAGACGTCTTCCCCCTGCCGAAGGAGATCGTGGGAGACGGAAACCTCTTCTTGCTGCAAGTCGTCGGCGACTCCATGATCGACTTGGCCATCACCGACGGCGACTGGGTGGCAGTTCGACAGCAGCCGGACGCCGAGAACGGCGACGTGGTGGCCGCGATGATCGACGGAGAAGCCACGGTCAAGACGTTCAAGCGCACTGAGGACCACATCTGGCTGGTGCCGCACAACCAGGCGTACGAGCCGATCCTCGGCGACAACGCGACGATCTTGGGCAAGGTCGTGGCTGTCCTGCGGCGCCTGTGACGCTGGGGTCAGCTGTTCCCGCCCCGGAAACGGCGCCGAAGAACCAGGAGCAACGCAGCCACTGCACCTGCCACGACCAGCGGCAGAGCAGAAGATCCCGCGGACGAGTCCGGCGCACCAGCAGCAGGCTTCTCCTGCTGAACGGGCTGCCGGTCGGGGACACCCTGCTGTTCAGCAGCCTTTCGTCCAATGTCCGCAGCTGCCGGGATGATCCGCACCGGCTGGTTCCCCTCCGAAGCGGAAAGCAACGACCCGTCCGGCTGCCACGCGATGGCTTCCCCCTGCAGCTCTCCGGGAAGCGCGATTCGAGCAGGCCGTCGCTGCAGAGCAGCGAGCACATCCTTGTCCGGAGCGTGATACAGGTACACCTCGGTGTAAGTGCGAATTGCGATCAGCGTGCCGTCTTCGCTGACCGATCCTCCGGTCACCGTTTTCGTCCCCAACCCGGCCTTGATCGGCCCTCCCGGAGTGTTGGTGACCGGAAGGTCGAGTGAAGCCACCCGCTGCAACGGAACGGCCCGGTTCTCGTCGAGGGCTTCGGTGGGCCGATAGACACCTGCGGCCCCGAAGTACTCCTTGGTCACGATGAACGGCGTTCCGGCGGCGTCGAGGAGCAACGCCTCGGCGTCGTGCGGACCATCCGGGTACTCGAGCCGGAAGAGCTCCACCTCGCCGGAAGGACGCAGCACGTGCAGTGCCACGTTCTCCCGGCGCAGCTTGTTGTCCCCGGTGTCGGCCAGCCACAGCGACCCGTCGGCTGCCAATGCCAGATCCTCCACGTCGTAGGGATCGACATCCGCTGACCGCACGTCGCGCACCGAGCAATCCGCCGGGTCGAGTTCCACGACCCGCAACGCGCTGCCCCCGTCGCCGACCGCGTACCAGGTCTCCCCGTCCGAAGCCAGGCCGGACAACTCCGCCAGCCGGCTGTCCGCAACCACGCAGTGCTGCTGGAACGCTCCTTCCTGAGCAGCAGCCGTCCCGGGAAGCGCTCCGGAGATCAGCACGGCCGCGAGGGCCGTGCTGAAGCTCGCCAGCCTCACACCGAAGAAGCCGCGAACGGGCGCAGCACCCCCGCCAGGTCGGGCCGCACTTTCGCCCGCAGCCGCGTTCCCTCCGGGGTGTGCTCCGCGTCCAGCACCTCTCCCTCGGCGTGCACCCGGGACACCAGCTCACCTCGGGAGTAGGGCACCAAGACGTCCACCAGGACGTCCGGCCGCGGAAGTCGGTCGGCGATCACCTCGCGGAGCTCTTCGATGCCTTCCCCGCTGTGCGCGGAAACGAAGACGGCTTCGGGGAACAGCCTGCGCAGCTCCACCATCTTGGTGGCGTCGAGGGAGTCGGTCTTGTTGACCACCAGCAGCTCCGGCGGCATCGAAGTCCCGTACTCCTCGGCGATCTCCGCCAGCACCTGCCGGACCGCCGCCACCTGTGCCTGCGGTGCCGCTTCCGCACCGTCGACCACGTGCAGGAGCAGGTCAGCCCGGCCCGCCTCCTCCAGGGTGGAGCGGAAGGCCTCCACGAGCTGGTGCGGCAAATGCCTGACGAACCCGACCGTGTCGGTGAGGGTGTACGGGCGGTTGTCCGGGGTCACCGCCCGGCGGGTCGTCGGGTCCAGGGTGGCGAACAGGGCGTCCTCCACCAGCACCCCGGCACCGGTGAGGGCGTTGAGCAAGCTCGACTTCCCCGCGTTGGTGTAACCGACGATCGCCACGCCGGGAACCGCGTTCGCCTCCCGACGACCGCGCTTGGTCTCCCGGATGCGGCGCATCTCGGCCAGTTCCTTGCGGAGCTTGCTGATCCGCTTGTGGATCCGCCGCCGGTCGGTTTCGAGCTTGGTCTCACCGGGACCACGGGTACCGACACCACCGGTCGCACCACCGGCACGCCCACCGGCCTGGCGGGACATCGCCTCACCCCAACCGCGCAGGCGAGGCAGGAAGTACTGCAGCTGAGCCAGTTCGACCTGGGCCTTGCCCTCTTTGGAACGAGCGTGCTGGGCGAAGATGTCGAGGATCAGCGCGGTGCGGTCGATGACCTTGACCTTCAGCTTCTCCTCGAGTTGCCGCAGCTGGCCAGGCGAGAGCTCGCCGTCGCAGATGACGGTGTCCGCTCCGGTGGACAACACGATGTCCCGCAGTTCGCGGACCTTGCCCGAACCGATGTAGGTGGCAGGGTCGGGACGCGAGCGGCGCTGGATCAACCCCTCCAGCACTTGGGAGCCGGCGGTCTCGGCCAGCCGGGCGAGCTCCGCCAGGGAAGCCTCAGCTTGTTCGACTTCCCCTTCGGTCCACACCCCGACCAGGACGACGCGCTCCAGGCGGAGCCGCCGGTATTCGACCTCGGTGATGTCCGAGAGTTCGGTGGAAAGCCCTGCTACGCGGCGGAGCGAAGCCCGGGCAGCTCGTTCCAGCTCGCCGGTGGACGGCTCGTCACCGAGAACGAGTTCGTGCTCGTGGGCCGCGGGCTCAGCGAGCTCGACGGCGACAGGCCAGGTCGTTTTCTTCATATCGATGCCATTGTCCCATGCAGCGCCAGCGAATTTCGCACTTTTCGATCGCAAATAACTCCTCGTGGTCAGGCGGTTCTCGACAACGGAGCACCGCGCCGAGAAGGCCTTCTCCAAACAGCTGTCACCGGCAATGGCTGCAACGAAACCCCCGCCCCCGGGATTCCCGGTTTCTGCGGAGCGGAAATCGACGATGTCACCTGCTCGGGAAAGGGGAACGGCGTCTCGCCGCGGCGACGTGCAGCACGCAGCGCAGCCGCGAGGTGGCAGCCCGCGGAAGGATCAGGCAGCAGCCCACCACTGCCGGTCGAGCTGGCCGGAAGCCACCAGCACTGCCGGCCCGGTGAGCATGACCGTTTCCGGAGTCACCTCCACCTCGACCACGCCGCCGGGGATCTGCACCGCGCAGCGCCCGGTCTCGGCACCGCGGGAGCGCAAAGCGGCAACCGTGGCCGCCACCGTTCCGGTTCCGCAGGAGCGGGTCTCCCCCACCCCGCGCTCGTGCACCCGCATCCGCACCCGGTCCGGGCCCACCGGGCGCACGAACTCGACGTTGACCCCGTGGGGGAACACCGCTGGGTCGTGCGGCGGCGGCGTGGTGAGGTCGAGGGAGTCTATGTCAGCGCTGGTCACGCACGCGAGGTGCGGGTTGCCGACGTCAACGGCCACCCCGGAGAACTCGACCCCGGAGACTTCGGTGGCGGACTCGCCGAAGACCTTGGCCGGCCCCATGTCCACCGTCACCCGGCCACCACCGTGCGCGGTGACGAAGCGCGTTCCCGCGCGGGTGCCGATCACCAGCTCGCCCGGTTCCGCGAGCCCCGCCTGCACCAGGTAGTGGACGAACACCCGCACGCCGTTGCCGCACATCTCGGCCACCGAACCGTCGGCGTTGCGGTAGTCCATGAACCACAGGTCTGCCGGAACGTCGGCGGGCGCGTCCTCGAGCGCACCGGTGCGGACGACCCGCAGGACACCATCCGCCCCGAGCCCGCGGCGCCGGTCGCACAGCGCCTGCACCCTGCTCTCGGTCAGCTCGAGCTCGCCACCGGGGTCGGGCAGGATGACGAAGTCGTTCTCGGTGCCGTGGCCTTTCAGGTACTGGGGCCCCTGGGGTAGTCGCACGCCCCCAGTCTACGTAGTCACCTTCGCCAGAACGCCGGACATCAGCGCTTCGTCCGCGGCGTCGAACCAGACGATCCGGCGGTCCCGGCGGAACCAGGAGCGCTGCCTGCGGACGAAGCGCCGGGTCAGCCGGGCGGTTTCCGCAGCGGCCGCCGCCATGTCGCCGCCGCTTTCGAGTTCGTCCAGCACCTGCTGGTAGCCCAGGGCTCGGCTGGCGGTGCGCCCCTCCCGCAGCCCTTCCCGCTCCAGGCGGCGCACCTCGTCCACCAGACCGGCGTCGAACATGCGGGCCACGCGCTTGTCAACGCGCTCGTCCAGTTCACCGACCGGGCGGTCGAGCCCGATCAGCACCGCCGAGTAGCGGGGTTCTCCGGGCTTCGGCAGGTGGGCCGAGAACGGCTTGCCGGTGATCTCGATGACCTCCAGCGCGCGAACTACGCGGCGTCCGTTGCTCGGCAGGATCGCCTCCGCCGCAGCCGGGTCGAGCTCCCGCAGCTGTTCGTGCAGCTTGCCCGGCCCCACCGCGTGCAGCTTCGCCTCGTACTTGGCCCGCACCTCCGGGTCGGTACCGGGGAAGGAGAGCTCGTCGATCACCGACTGGACGTACAGTCCGGATCCGCCGGCCAGGATGGGCGTCCGGCCGCGGGCCAGGATCTCCTCGATGGTCCGCCGGGCCTGCCGCTGATAAGCGGCCACCGAAGCGGTTTCCCTGACGTGCAGCACGTCGAGCAGGTGGTGCGGCACTCCGCGGCGCTGCTCCTCGCTCAGCTTCGCCGTGCCGATGTCCATCCCGCGGTACAGCTGCATCGCGTCCGCGTTGACGACTTCCCCACCGATGGCCAAAGCCAGTTCCACGGCGAGGTCCGACTTCCCAGTGGCGGTGGGTCCGACGATTACCACCAGACGCGATGGAGACTGCACGTCTACGACCTTAAGCAGTATCCGCATCGCCCCGTCAGCGGTACCGGGTCCACACAGCGACGTGGTAGGAGACCCCGAAAGGGGTCGCCGAGTACAGCAGGTCACCTCGCCAGGGCACCCCGGACTGCCGAGCCAAGTGCGCCAGCACCTGCAGTCCCGCTCGTCCCTGCACGCCCAAGTCCGCGGCGAGCGCGGGGTCCATGGCGAGCAACGGATCCGGGTCCGCCGCGGCCAGGGCATCGCGGATCGAGGCGTCCAACGCGGCCGCACGGGAATCCGGCGGGCGCGGCGAGCGCTCGTCGCGGCAGTTCGTGCCGTCGGCGAGCACCAGCAGCGGCCGGTCCTGCTCGTCGAGCTCCCGGGCGATGTCGGCGCACTCGTCGGCGCTGGTGTCCGGATCCAGCAGCCGCATGTCGACGGCACGCGCACCGACCTGCCCGCGCAACCAGCCGGCGACCAGCGCGGGCAAGGGCAGCATCGGATCTGCCGGCTCGGTCTGCTCCGTCCCCAGCGCAACCCGGAGGTCCACGCCGAAGCCGGCGAACGTTCCCGTGGTCTCCGGGGCGAGTTCCGCCGGACCTGACCGATCTGCTCCGACAGCCACCCATTCGGCGGCGATTTCAGTCAGACTGGACACGGCACGCAAACAGGAGTTCCGCAGGTATTCGGTTTCGGCGCCGGCCCGTACGGTCAGGTCGGGAACCAGCAACGGCGGATACGGCACCACAGCTACACGGGTGATCACACCTGTGAAGGTAGAGGTATCGATCCAAGTGCTCATACCAGGGAGCGGGAACGAACCGCACCGGCGGGAAGACGTGGTCTCCCACCCCCTGCCCGCCGTACCTGAACAGGTGACAATTGACAATGAGCCTGTGCAGGTCACGGGGCGCGGACACCAGCCGCTTTCGCCGGCCGGTTCGCAAGTTGGACACAGGTTCGTGAAAGCGAGTTCCGATTCGCGTCCTGACCTGTTTAAATGCGCCAGCGATGTCCGGGCGGAACAAATGTCCGGACCGAGGGTTGCTAGGCCCCGCCAGTGCGGGGCGCCCGTGTCTGGCACGGGCACGAGAGCGGGCACGCTAGGAGGAAGCCGGCCATGACGCACCAAGACACGACCCCTGAGGCGGTCGCCCACCAGGCGTCCGCGGATTCCACCACCGGCACCCCCGGGTCGCTTTCGGCTGCGCCCGCGGTACCACGTGCCTCAGCAGATCCCGCCAAGTGGGGGCGTGTGGACGCTGACGGCACGGTGTACGTCTTCACCGGGGACGGCGAGCGAGCGGTCGGCTCCTGGCAAGCCGGGGAACCAAGCGAAGGCCTCGCGCACTTCGCGCGCAGGTTCGACGACCTGCTCACCGAAGTGGAACTGCTGGAAACCCGGATCAACACCCGTGCCGGCGATCCGAAGCAGACGCTCACCAGTGCCAAGCACCTGCGGGAAGGGCTGGACGACGCCGCGGTGGTCGGTGATCTGAGGTCACTGGTCGCGCGCGTGGAGCACGTCGTGGCCCGGGCCGAGCACGCTGTCGAGCAGGAGAAGCAGGAGCGGGAACGCGCCCGGGCGGAGCTCATCGCCCACAAGGAAGCCCTGGTCGAAGAGGCCGAGCAGATCGCTGCCGAGTCCACGCAGTGGAAGGCCGCCGGCGACCGGTTGCGGGAAATCGCGGAGGAGTGGAAGACCCTCCGCAAGGTCGACCGCAAGACCGAGGACCGGTTGTGGCGGCGGTTCGCCAAGGCGAGGGATGCGTTCAGCCGACGCCGCGGCTCGCACTTCGCCGAACTCGACCGGCAGCGGGCCGCCGCCAAGGCCCGCAAGCAGGAGCTGGTCGAAGAGGCCGAGTCGCTGACGGAATCGACCGACTGGGCGGGCACGGCCAGCCGCTACAAGCAGCTCATGGCCGAGTGGAAGGCCGCGGGCCGGGCCCCCAAGGACAGCGATGAGGCGCTCTGGCAGCGGTTCCGGGCTGCTCAGGACCGCTTCTTCAAGCGCCGTTCGGAAGCGTTCGCGGAGCGGGACGCCGAGTACGCGGCCAACGCGAAGCTGAAGGAAGAGCTGTTGGCCGAGGCCGAGCGCATCGACCCGGATGCGGACCTGAAGGCCGCTCAGGCGCAGCTGCAGCAGATCCAGCAGCGGTGGGACGAGATCGGTCGGGTCCCGCGGGACCGGGTCCGGGAGCTGGAAGGCCGGTTGCGGGCCGTGGTCGACCGGGTCCGCTCCGCCGCGGAAGCGCAGTGGCGCCGCACCGACCCGCAAGCCCAGGCTCGGGTCGAGCAGTTCCGGGAGCGGGTCGAGCAGTTCGAGGCCCAGGCGAAGAAGGCCCGTGCTGCCGGCGACGAGCGCCGCGCCGAGGAAGCCGAGCAGCTGGCCGCCCAGTGGCGCGAGTGGCTGGCCACGGCGGAGCAGGCGCTCGCCACTCGCTGAACGACGTGATCGGCCGGGGTGGTGCGCACCGCCCCGGCCGCGGGTCTTGCGCCCCGCTCGTCACCGGGCGGGGCGTTCTGCTGCTCGCCGAGCTGGTCAGCTGCGGGACCAGGCGATGCGCACCCAGCTGACGGCGAGCACCACCATGCAGATCAGCGCTATGACGAGACCGATGGACGGGCCCCCGTAAACACTGGTCTGCCGCGACCAGATGGCGATCATTCCTTCGAAGGCGACCATCGTGTCGAGCGCTGCGGCCAGGAAGGCGACCACCCAGCGCCGGGTCACCAAGGCCAGGACTCCCACGCCGACGCCCGCGATCGTCGAGTTGATCGCGAACAGTCGGGGCAGCAGACCGACGTCCAGCACCGGGTCGGTCTGCCCGCTCAACACCTGCCAGCCGGTGGCGTTGCCGATCCACGGCAGGAGCCAGGTCAGGATCAGCACCACGATCACCGCAGCGATGAGCACCGCCCGGACACCGGGGTCGAACTGCCGGAGGATGTCCCGCTCAGCGCGGGCGAGCTGGCGGCTGATCTCCTGGTCCGACTGGGTCGAACGCTCCTTCTCCTCGGGATTGTCGCTCAACAAGCACACCCCTGTTCGCTCTGCTGCGGCTTCGGCGCTCCGAAGGAGGGGAGGCCCAGGCTGACCCCCGCGGTCTTGGGCCGCTTGCCCTCCTCCCAGCGGTCGCCCGCGGTGGTGCGCCGGTGGGACAGGACGTCGGTGTCCGCCACCAGGTGGTGCGGTGCCGCTCGGGTGACCGTCGTGCGCACGATGTCGCCGGGCCTGATCTCACCGTCCACCGCGCCGGTGGGGGTGAAGTGCACCAGCCGCCCGTCCCTGGCGCGTCCCGTGAGGCGATGGGTCTCGTTGTCCTTGCGCCCCTCGCCTTCCGCCACCAGCAGTTCGACGGTCTGGCCGACCAGTTTCTTGTTCTCCTCCCAGGAGATCTCGTTCTGCAGGGCCACCAGCCGGTCGTACCGCTCCTGCACCACTTCCTTGGGCACCTGGTCCGGCATGTCCGCGGCGGGAGTGCCGGGCCGCTTGGAGTACTGGAAGGTGAAGGCGCTGCTGAACCGCGCCTGCCGGACGACTTCCAGGGTCTGTTCGAAGTCTTCTTCGGTTTCGCCGGGGAAGCCGACGATGATGTCGGTGGTGATCGCCGCGTGCGGCATCGCTTCCCGGACCTTGCCGAGGATGTTCAAGAACCGCTCGGAGCGGTAGGAGCGGCGCATCGCCTTGAGCACCCGGTCGGAGCCCGACTGCAGCGGCATGTGCAGCTGCGGGCAGACGTTGGGGGTCTCGGCCATGGCCGCGATCACGTCGTCGGTGAAGTCCCGCGGGTGCGGCGAGGTGAACCTCACCCGCTCCAGGCCCTCGATCTCCCCGCAGGCCCGCAGCAGTTTGCTGAAGGCGTAGCGGTCGCCGAACTCCACCCCGTAGGCGTTGACGTTCTGCCCGAGCAGGGTCACTTCCAGAACCCCCTCGGCCACCAGCGCCCGAACTTCGGCGAGGATCTCACCCGGCCGGCGGTCCTTCTCCTTGCCGCGCAGCGACGGCACGATGCAGAAGGTGCAGGTGTTGTTGCAGCCGACGGACACCGAGACCCAGCCGGAATAGGTGGACTCCCGCCGAGCCGGCAGCGTGGAGGGGAAGACTTCCAGCGACTCCAGGATCTCGACCTGGGCCTCTTGGTTGTGCCGGGCGCGTTCAAGCAGCACGGGGAGGGAACCCAGGTTGTGGGTGCCGAAGACCACGTCCACCCACGGGGCGCGCTTGACGATCGTCTCCCGGTCCTTCTGCGCCAGGCAGCCGCCGACCGCGATCTGCATCCCCGGGTTCTGCTCCTTGGCCGGGCGCATGTGACCGAGCGTTCCGTAAAGCCTGTTGTCGGCGTTCTCCCGCACCGCGCAGGTGTTGAACACGACCACGTCCGGTACGGCGCCTTCCGCTGCGCGCACGTATCCGGCGTCTTCCAGCATCCCTGCGAGCCGCTCGGAGTCGTGCACGTTCATCTGGCAGCCGTACGTGCGGATCTGGTAGGTTCGCGTGCTCACGGCTCCACCGTAACGCCTGGTGAGATCGCGGGTTCACCCGCCCGGAGCCGTCTCGACGAGCAGCGCGCGAGCCTCGCCGAGCGGCGCTGCGCCGCCTTCCTCCATCACCGCACCAGCGGAACGCGTTGCTCCGGAACCGCGGAGATCCGCGCAGCAATTCCGCCATCGGATTCATTGGAATAGGCCATTCGGCGGGGCAGCTCCTCCAGATTTTTGCAAAACGGCGACGGGAACTGGCCTATTGGCCAATTCGTCTGGACTATCCCCGGTACGCAGCTTAAGTTTCGACCATCGAACCAGTTCCTTTTGCCGGGAGAACGCAGAATGGCCGCAGCTGCCACGGACGTGCCGATGATCCGGATGTCCGGAGTGGATAAGTACTTCGGCGAGCTGCACGTGTTGCGGAATATCAATTTGACGATTCCGCGGGGGCAGGTCGCGGTCGTACTAGGACCGTCCGGGTCGGGCAAATCAACGCTGTGCCGGGCGGTGAACCGGCTGGAGCCGATCGACTCAGGACAGATCGAAATAGACGGAGTTCCACTGCCGTCGGAGGGGCGTGCGCTGGCCGAGCTGCGCGCGGACGTCGGCATGGTTTTCCAGCAGTTCAACCTGTTCGCGCACAAAACAATTCTGGAGAACGTCACGCTCGGCCCGATCAAGGTGCGCAAGCAGGACCGGGCCTCCGCCCGCGAGCTGGCGATGGAACTGCTGGACCGGGTCGGCATCGCCGACCAAGCGCAGAAGTACCCGGCGCAGCTGTCCGGTGGTCAACAGCAGCGAGCAGCCATCGCCCGGGCGCTGGCGATGAAGCCGAAAGTCATGATGTTCGACGAGCCGACTTCGGCGCTGGACCCGGAAATGGTCAACGAAGTGCTGGAAGTGATGACCAGCCTGGCCGCCGAGGGCATGACCATGCTCGTCGTCACGCACGAGATGGGATTCGCCCGACGGGCAGCCCACCGGGTGCTGTTCATGGCGGACGGCGAAATCGCCGAGGACGCTTCCCCGGAGCAATTCTTCACCTCCCCGGAAAGCGACCGCGCCAAGGACTTCCTGAGCAAGATCCTGACCCATTGAGGGGGACCAGTTCCCAGAGAGGGGCCACACATGCGAGCCAGAAGAACGCGACTGGTCGCAGCCCTGGCGGCATCGGTGGCGCTCGTGCTGAGCGCCTGCGGCGGGGGCGGCGGCGAGGACCAGCTCTCCGGGCCGTCCGTGGACGTCGAAGTCGACCAGGACGCGCAGTTCGAGCCCGGCACCACGATGGCCGAGCTCAACCAGCGGGGCACCATCCGGATCGGCACGAAGTACGACCAGCCGCTGTTCGGGGTGCGCGGGCTCGACGGTCAAATGCAGGGCTTCGACGTCGAGATCGGCAGGATCATCGCCGGCAAGCTGGGCATCCCGCCGGACCGGATCCAGTGGGTGGAGACCCCCAGCCAAACCCGTGAAGAGGTCCTCGAGCAGGACAAGGTCGACATGGTGATCGCCACCTACACCATCAACGACAACCGCAAGCAGCGGATCAGCTTCGCCGGTCCGTACTACGAAGCCGGCCAGGACCTGATGGTCAAGGCCGACGACAACACCATCACCGGCCCGGAGTCGCTGCGCCCCACCGGCGCCAAGGTCTGCTCGGTCACCGGCTCCACCCCCGCCGAGGAGATCAAGAAGTACGTCGACCCGGCCAACCTGGTGCTGTTCGACGTCTACTCGAAGTGCGCGGACGCGCTGCGCACCGGCCAAGTGCAGGCGGTCACCACGGACAACGTGATCCTGCTCGGCCTGGCCGAGCAGAGCGGCGGCCAGTTCAAGCTGGTGGAGAAGCCCTTCACCGAAGAGCCCTACGGAATCGGCATCAAGAAGGGCGACGTGCAGTTCTGCGAGTTCATCAACCAGACGCTCACCGAAGCGGCGCAGAGCGGCAAGTACGAGCAGGCGTGGAGGGCGACCGCGGGCAAGGTCGCCCAGCAGACCCCTCAGCTCCCCCAGCTGGATCCCTGCGTCTGACGTCCCGGAGACGGGTGCCGCGGAAGCGGCACCCGTCCGCATGGCCGGAGTGATTCGTGCAAGTCATCATCGACAACCTGCCGCTGTTCGCCAGCGGGCTGCTGCGCACCTTGCAGATCTCCTTCTACGCAGCGGTGATCGCCCTGGTCGTGGGCACCGTCATGGCCGCCTTCCGGGTGTCGCCGCTCCCCCCGCTGCGAGCGGTCGGCACCTCGTGGGTGACCGTGCTGCGCAACTGCCCGCTGACCGTGGTGCTGTTCTTCATGGCCTTCGGGCTGCCCGAGGTGGGTTTGAACGGCTCGTACTTCTGGTTCGGCACGATCGGTCTGGGCCTGTACACCTCGGCGTTCGTGTGCGAGGCGATCCGCAGCGGCATCAACGCCGTGCCAGCGGGCCAAGCGGAAGCCGCCAGGTCGATCGGGCTCACCTTCGGCCAGACCCTCTCCCTGGTGGTGCTCCCGCAGGCGGTGCGCATGGTCATCCCACCACTGGGCAACGTGCTGATCGCGATGATCAAGAACTCGGCCATCGCCGGTGCTTTCGGGGTGGGCGGTGACCTGTACTCGGTGGCGGCCACGCTGACCTCGGCCCAGGGGCTGGCCGCGCTTCCGGTGCTGACCGGGGTGGTCATCGGCTACCTGCTGCTGACCATTCCCTTCGGCCTGCTGCTCAACGTCGTGGAGCGGAAGGTGGCGGTGGTGCGATGACCAACACGGTCCTGTACGAGGCGCCCGGCCCGCGCGCCAGGCGGCGTTCCCGGATCGCCAGTGCGCTGGTCAGCGTTGCTCTGCTGGGTCTGCTGGCCTGGGTGCTGGTCCGCCTGGCCGAGCGGGGGCAGCTGTCGGCCGACCGCTGGGGACCGCTGATCAACCCGGCCGATCCCACCTTCTCCTCGCTGTGGCGGTTGTTGGGCCAGGCGCTGGGCAACACGCTGGTCGCGGCGGCTCTCGCGATGGTCTTCTCCCTGGTGATCGGCACGCTGCTGGCGGTCAGCCGGGTGGTCAGCGCGCCGTGGTACCGGTGGGCCATCGTCGGCGTGGTGGAGCTGCTGCGCGGCGTGCCCGTGGTGATCGCGATCTTCTTCGCCTACCGGGCGCTTCCGGAGTTCGGCATCGACCTGCCCACGCTGTGGTACCTGGTCATCGGTCTGACCGCCTACAACTCGGTGATCATCGCCGAGATCATGCGAGCCGGGATCCTCGCCGTGCCCAAGGGGCAGAGCGAGGCCGCCTACGCGATCGGGATGCGGCGCCACCAGGTGCTGGGGTCCATCCTGCTGCCCCAGGCGTTCCGCTCCATGCTGCCGGCCCTCATCAGCCAGCTGGTGGTCATCGTCAAGGACACCTCGCTGGGCTTCATCATCTCCTACTTCGAACTCGTCCGGCAGGCCCAGGTCATCGTGCAGAACCTGTTCAACCCGATCCAGGTCTACTTCACGATCGCGGTGATCTTCATCCTGATCAACTACGGGTTGAGCAAACTGGCGGTCTACGTGGAAAACCGGCTTAGCCGAGCCCGGCGGGGCGAAGTGGCCCAGCCCGGCGACCTCCAGCAGGCCGGCGCCGCGGGCGACTGAGCACTGGGGCAGGCGCTGCCCCCGCGTGGGACGAGCTCACCGGGGGCTGGCGGCCACTCCGGCCTGGCCGAGCGTGCGCTCGTACGCCTGCTCCCAGCTGCCGTCGGCAACCGCCGATCGCAGGATCTCCTCCAACTCGGCGTGCAGGACGGCGTCGTCCTGCTTGGTGATCAAGAACCGCTGACCGCGTTGCGCGTCGGCGACGACGTACGGCCCGGTTTCGGCGAGCTGCTCCGATTCGACCGGGCTGCTCAGCAGCACGTCCACGTTCCCCGTCGCCACCGCGCTGGTGAGCATGCTCTCCGGCAGCATGCGGTAGGAGACCTGGGTGTTCGGGTCCAGTCCCAGGCTGCGGGCCAGGAGACGCGCGATCTCGACGTCGAAACCGGTGTACTCGCCGGCCGCCGCGCGCACCGCGAACTGGGGGTCGTCGGCCCTGATCCCGATCCGCAGCTCCCCGCGCCGCTTGATCTGCTCGATGGTGGGTGAGGTGTCCAGCCCGATCGACGTGTCGGCCGAGGGGGTCGGCAGTGCCGAGCTCACCTGTTCCTGCTTCGGGAGCTGAACGGCCTGTTCCGGTTGTTCCACCTGTTGCTCCTGCCCGCACGCGGCGACCGCCGCGGCGACCGCGAGCGCGATCGCGACTGCTTGGACCCGCATCCCGCCTCCTCGATCGGTTTCTTCCATGATCCCCCATCGAGATCGACTTGAGGCCCACCGAAGTTCAGAATCGATTTTGAAATCCAGGGCACACCCGTTAGCGTGTACGCGATCACAGGCGCCAACGACGTCGCCGGGCTACTGGCAGCTATGGAGGGCAACACGTGGCGCTTCATCCAGACGTTGAACAAGTCACCGAACGCATCGCCGACCGCAGCCGGCAGTCCCGCAGCGCTTACCTGGAGCGCATCCGCTCCGCAGCGGCGCAAGGCCCGGTTCGGGCCGGTCTGCCGTGCAGCAACCTCGCCCACGGCTTCGCCGCCTGCAGCGGCCCCGACCGGCTGGCCCTGCGCGGCGCCGCCAAACCGGGCATCGCGATCGTGTCGGCGTACAACGATCTGCTCTCCGCCCACCAGCCGTACGTCGAGTTCCCGGCTTGGATCAAGGAAGCGGTGCGCCAAGCCGGTGGGGTGGCCCAGTTCGCCGGCGGGGTCCCGGCCATGTGCGACGGGATCACCCAGGGCCGCCCGGGAATGGAGCTCTCCCTGTTCTCCCGGGACGTCATCGCGATGGCGACCGGCATCGCGCTGTCCCACGAGATGTTCGACGGGGCCCTGCTGCTGGGGGTGTGCGACAAGATCGTCCCCGGCCTGCTGATCGGCGCCCTGGCCTTCGGGCAGCTCCCCACCATGCTGGTGCCCGCCGGGCCGATGCCGTCCGGGTTGCCGAACAGCGAGAAGAGCCGCATCCGCCAGCTGTTCGCCGAGGGGAAGGCCACCCGGGAAGACCTGCTCGAAGCGGAATCGGCCGCCTACCACTCGCCGGGCACCTGCACCTTCTACGGAACGGCCAACTCCAACCAGCTGGTGGTCGAAGTCATGGGGCTGCAGCTCCCCGGATCGAGCTTCGTTCCCCCGGGCACGCCGCTGCGCAAAGCGCTCACCGAGGAAGCAGCTCGACGGGTCGTGGACCTCTCGGTGCCGCTCGGGGAGATCGTGGACGAGCGCGCCATCGTCAACGGCGTCGTCGCGCTGCTGGCCACCGGCGGATCCACGAACCACACCCTGCACCTGGTCGCCATCGCCGCGGCCGCGGGGATCCACTTGACCTGGGACGACTTCGCCGACCTCTCGAGCGCGGTGCCGTTGCTGGCGCGGGTGTACCCCAACGGGGCGGCCGACATCAACCACTTCGCCGCGGCCGGCGGCGTGCAGACCCTGCTCCGCCAGTTGCTGGACGCCGGCCTGGTGCACCAGGACGTCCAAACCGTCGCGGGTCCCGGCCTGGACCGCTACTGCCAGCAGCCCTTCCTGGAGGACGGGGAGCTGGTGTGGCGGGAGGCCCCGCGCAGCAGCGCCGACCCGGACGTGCTGCGCGATGTGGACAACCCGTACGCCCCGGACGGGGGGCTGCGCGTGCTGGAGGGCAACCTCGGCCGATCGGTCATCAAGGTGTCGGCGGTGGACCGGCAGCACTGGACGGTCGAAGCCCCCGCTCGGGTCTTCGAAGACCAGGCGAGCTTCTCGGCGGCTTTCAAAGCCGGTGAGCTGGACCGCGACGTCGTCGTGGTCATCCGCAACCAGGGGCCGCAAGCCAACGGGATGCCGGAGCTGCACGGGCTCACCCCGGCGCTCGGCGTCCTGATGGACCGCGGACACCGGATCGCCCTGGTGACCGACGGACGCATGTCCGGCGCTTCCGGGAAGATCCCGGCGGCGATCCAGCTCACCCCCGAAGCCGCCGCCGGTGGCCCGCTGTCCCGGGTGCGGGACGGCGACACCATTCGGCTGGACGCCGCCGAAGGCACTTTGGACGTGCTGGTGCCCGCCGAAGAACTCACCGCCCGGGAGCCGGTGTCTCCCCCGCACGCCCAGTTCGGAGCGGGCAGGGAGCTCTTCGCCACCTTCCGGCAAGCGGTCGGGCGGGCGGACCAGGGGGCCAGCGCTCTCCTCTCGCCTTTCGCCCAGTCCGCTCCCCAAGCACAACAACCAGCGTTGACGGGAAAGAACCAGTGAGCACCATGGACACCGCTGAAGTACTCCAGCTGGCCCCGGTCATCCCGGTGGTGGCACTCGACGACGCCGCGCAGGCGGTTCCGCTGGCGCAGGCTCTGCTCCGCGGCGGCATCCGGACCATCGAAGTCACCTTGCGGACCCCCGCCGCGGTGGACGCCATCGAGCGGATCGCCGGCGCGGTTCCGGAGATGGTGGTGGGAGCCGGGACCATCACGGAGCCGGAGCAGATCAAGCCTGCGGTCGCGGCGGGAGCCCAGTACTTGGTCACCCCCGGCTCCACCGAGCGCCTGCTGGACGCTTTGGACAGTGCCGGGGTTCCGTTCCTGGCCGGAGCCAGCACCGTTTCCGAAGCGATGCGGCTGGCCGAACGCGGCCTGTCGGCGATGAAGTTCTTCCCCGCCGAGCAGAGCGGCGGGGTCGGCTTCCTGAAAGCGGTCGCCGGCCCACTCCCGCAGCTGCGGTTCTGCCCGACCGGCGGCATCAACCCGCAGAACGCGGCGAGCTACCTGGCACTGCCCAACGTCGGCTGCGTCGGGGGTTCGTGGCTCGCTCCGAAGGACCTGCTGGCCGCCGGCGAATGGGGCCGGGTCGAAGAACTGGCCCGGGAAGCCGCCAGCTTGCGCTGAACCTTCGTTGGTGCCGGTCAGGACAGGCCGGCACCAACGAGCCCGACCGCTTCGACGATCGAATCCGCCACCGGGAACCCGGTCTTCTCCAGTTCTCGCCGACCGGTCACGCCGGTGGTGACCAGCACGCAGCGGGCTCCGACCTGCTGAGCCGCGTGGGCGTCGTCCAGCACGTCCCCCACCAACACCACCGTGGCGGGGTCGAGCTGTTGGGCCTGCAGGTGCCGTTTCAAGTGCTCGGCTTTGGAGCCGCCGCCCACCTTTTCCCGCAACCCGTCCACGCGGGTGAACAAGCGGTGGATGCCGAAGTCCGTCACCAGTGGCACCAGTTCGTCGTGGAACCACAGCGACAGCAGCGATTGGGACCGACCGTCAGCAGCCCACTTCTCCAGCACTTCCGGCACCCCGTCGGCCAGGTCGCAGGTGTGCAGCAGCTCCCGGTAGACCTCGTGGTACCGCTGATCGATCCGGGCCCAGTCCTGTTCGCTCAACGACTGGCCGAGCAGGCGCTCGTAGCACGTCCACAAGGGGCGGCTGTAGATCGAGCGCCAGGTCTCCAAGTCGATGTGCGCTCGACCGAACTCCGCGCACACCGCGTTGACCGCGGAGAGCACGGCGTGGTTGTCGTCGAAGAGCGTTCCGTTCCAATCCCAGACGATGTGCATCGGGTCTTCGGTGGCTTCCACAGCCGGCGACTCTAGAGGCTGCGGACGTGCCCCCGGTAGCTTTTGTGACTACGGAACCTCCGAGTCGAACTCGGTGCCAGCACCGGATCTCTCGAGTTCTTCTCGGACGATGCGGAACGCGAGACCTTCCGAATAACCTTTGCGGGCCAGCATGCCGATGAGCCGGCGCGTGACGACCACCGGATCACCGATCGTCATCGTCCGCAGCTTGCGCTGCACCAGCTCCCGGGCGCGCTCCTCTTCGTCATCGCTGTCCACTTCTGACAAAGCGATTTCGATCAGGGACTCGTCGACGCCCTTGCGGCGCAACTCGAAGCCCAGCGCTTTGCGCCCCAGTCCACGACTGCGCGAACGAGACCGCACCCAGTCCCGCGCGAACGCGGCGTCGTCCACCAACCCGGCATCGACGAACTTCTGCAGCACCCGCTCGGCGGTTTCCTCGTCTATCCCCTTGCGCTGCAGCGCCTGCCGAAGCTCCTGCTGACTGCGAGCGCGCGCCGCCAGCAGGCGGTAGATGACGTCCCGGGCGCGTCGTTCGGCATCGGAGAACTGCGCACCACCGCGCTCGCCCTCCGGCCCGGGGGAACCGCCGGGAAAGCGGCCCGTCCGGTCGCTTTCCCGGCCTGCACCGTTAGACATCAGCTGGATCAGAAGTCGACGGGCGCCTGCTCGGAGTCCTCGGCATCCACCTGCGCTCCGATGCCGAGCTTCTCCTTGATCTTCTTCTCGATCTCGTTGGCCACATCGGGGTTCTCCCGCAAGAACTTGCGGGCGTTCTCCTTGCCCTGCCCGAGCTGGCTGCCCTCGTAGGTGTACCAGGCGCCGGACTTGCGGATGATGCCCTGATCGACACCCATGTCGATCAGCGACCCCTCGCGGCTGATCCCGGTGCCGTAGATGATGTCGAACTCCGCCTGCTTGAACGGCGGCGCGACCTTGTTCTTCACCACCTTGACCCGGGTGCGGTTGCCCACCGGCTCCGAGCCGTCCTTCAGCGTCTCGATGCGCCGCACGTCCAGGCGCACCGAAGCGTAGAACTTCAGCGCCTTGCCGCCGGTCGTGGTCTCCGGGGAACCGAACATCACGCCGACCTTCTCCCGGAGCTGGTTGATGAAGATGGCCGTCGTCTTGGCGTTGTACAGCGCGGAGGTCAGCTTGCGCAGCGCCTGGCTCATCAGACGGGCCTGCAGACCCACGTGGCTGTCGCCCATCTCGCCTTCGATCTCCGCCTTCGGCACGAGCGCGGCCACCGAGTCGATGACGATGATGTCCAGCGCGCCGGAGCGGATCAGCATGTCCGCGATCTCGAGGGCCTGCTCACCGGTGTCCGGCTGGGACACCAGCAACGAGTCGGTGTCCACCCCGATCGCCTTGGCGTACTCGGGGTCCAGCGCGTGCTCGGCGTCGATGAAGGCCGCGGTGCCGCCGAGCTTCTGCGCGTTGGCCACCGCGTGCAGGGCGACCGAGGTCTTACCACTGCTCTCGGGACCGTAGATCTCCACGATGCGCCCCCGCGGCAGCCCACCGATCCCCAACGCCACGTCCAGCGCGATGGAACCGGTCGGGATGACCTCGATCGGCGTCCGCGTCTCGTCGCCGAGCCGCATGACCGATCCCTTGCCGTACTGCTTGTCGATCTGGGCAAGGGCGAGCTCTAGCGCCTTGTTCTTGTCAGGTGTCGCTGCTGCCATCGGGGGTCCACCTCGGTCAGATCTGATCTTCGTCTTGAGCCGCTCGCCGTCTCGTCAATTCCGACGCTACGACCCGGGACCGACAATCCACACACGGGGCTACAGATCGTGGACAGCCCGATCCCGCACTAGCCAATCCTAGTCGAACGAATATTCGACCGCCTGCCCGACACGCCAGCACGTCCACCCGAACGAGTGAGAAAAGGCGGCCCTGGAGGAGCCGGCGCGCCTACCGGCGCTCCCACGGCACTTCGAAGGTCTCGCAAACCGCGAGCCAGACCTCCTTGGGCGGCACCCCGGCCTCCAGGGCCTCGTTGACGGTGCGACCGCCCAAGGCGGACATCACGTGGTCCTGCGCCAGCATCTCGGCGCGGACCCGCCCGAACTCCTCAGCCATCCGGCGGCGAAAAACTGTGTGACGCATCGAGCGCCAGCCTAGCGCCCGTACGCTGGGCACATGCTCTTGCTGCTGCAGACCGACCCCACCGGCCTCTCCACACCACTGGGCAAAGTGGTGATCGCGGCCATGCTGCTGGTGGTCATCGGCCTGTGCGTCCGCTTCCTCTGGGACCGCCGCCGCTGACCAGGCCGGCGTTGTCGGCCCGATGCGTCAGCATGGAGGAGTGGCCGAAGCACTGAACGCGTTCTCACCGGTGACCCGGGAGTGGTTCCAGGGAGCGTTCGCCAACCCCACCCGGGCCCAGCGGGAGGCCTGGCCGGCCATCTCGGCCGGTGAGCACACCCTGGTGGTGGCCCCCACCGGATCCGGCAAGACCTTGGCCGCCTTCCTGCACGCGCTCGACCGGCTGGCCGCCGAAGGCCCGCCCGCCGATCCGCAGAAGCGCTGCCGAGTGCTCTACGTGTCCCCGCTGAAAGCCCTGGCGGTCGACGTGGAGCGCAACCTGCGCTCCCCCCTCGCGGGCATCCGGCAGGTCGCCCGGCGCCGCGGCGAACCACCACCCGACATCCGCGTCGGGATCCGCACCGGCGACACCCCCGCCGAACAGCGCCGCTCGTTCGCCCGGACCCCACCGGACGTGCTGGTCACCACACCCGAGTCGCTGTTCCTGCTGCTCACCTCGGCCGCGCGGGAAGCGCTCCGCGGGGTCGAAACCGTGATCCTGGACGAAGTGCACGCGCTGGCCGGTTCGAAACGCGGCGCGCACTTGGCACTGTCGCTGGAGCGCTTGGACGAGCTGCTGGTGAAACCGGCCCAGCGCATCGGGCTCTCCGCCACCGTGCGACCGGTGGAAGAAGTCCAGACGTTCCTGGCCGGCGGTCGCGCGGTGCGGGTGGTCCAGCCGCCTCACCCGAAAGAGGTCGAGATCAAGGTGGAGGTCCCCGTCCCCGACCTGGCCGAGCTCGGCACCACCACCGGTGAAGTGACCGGTCCGGCCTCCGGGCCCGAGCAGCGCACCTCGATCTGGCCCTCGGTGCAGCAGCGGATCCTGGAGCTCATCCGCCAGCACCGCAGCACGATCGTGTTCACCAACTCCCGCCGGCTGGCGGAACGGCTCACCTCGGGGCTCAACGAACTGGCCAGCGAGGAGCCCGAGCCGATGACCGAATTCCCCGCGCAGGCGGTGGGTGCTTCCGGGGTGGCCACCACGACGCTGCCGGTGGTGGCCAAGGCGCACCACGGATCGATGTCCAAGGACCAGCGGGCCGCTGTCGAAGAAGAGCTGAAGACCGGGCAACTGCCCTGCGTCGTGGCCACGTCCTCCTTGGAGCTCGGCATCGACATGGGGGCCGTGGACCTGGTCGTCCAGGTCGAAACACCGCCCAGCGTGGCCTCCGGCTTGCAGCGCATAGGACGCGGTGGGCACCAGGTCGGCGCGGTCTCCCGGGGAGTCGTCATCCCGAAGTTCCGCGGGGACCTCATCGGCTGTGCCGTGGTGTCCGAGCGGATGTCGGACGGTCTGATCGAAGCGCTGTCCTTCCCGCGCAACCCGTTGGACGTGCTGGCCCAGCAGATCGTGGCGATGGTGGCGATGGACACCTGGTCGGTCTCCCGGCTGGCCTCGGTGGTCCGCCGAGCAGCGCCGTTCGCCGGTCTGCCGGACTCCGCGCTGCACGCGGTCCTGGACATGCTCTCCGGCCGGTACCCCAGCGAGGAGTTCGGCGAGTTGCGGGCCCGCCTGGTCTGGGACCGCGTCAACGACGAGCTGCGCGCCAGACCGGGAGCGCAACGGCTCGCGGTCACCTCCGGAGGCACCATCCCCGACCGCGGCCTGTTCAAGGTCACCACGCCCGGGGAAGGGGACGACCGGGGCGGTCGCCGCGTCGGCGAGCTGGACGAGGAGATGGTCTACGAGTCCCGGGTGGGCGACACCTTCTTGCTCGGGACCAGCGCCTGGCGGGTCGAGGACATCACCCACGACCGGGTCGTCGTCGTCCCAGCTCCCGGCCAACCGGCGAGGATGCCGTTCTGGAAGGGGGATTCGCCAGGACGCCCCCTGGAACTGGGCAGAGCGATGGGGCGCTTCATCCGGGAGCTGACCGGTTCGGACCCCACCGCGGCGCGCAGTCGGCTGGCCGAGGCGGGCCTGGACGAGTGGGCGCAGGACAACTTGTTGTCCTATTTGGATGAGCAGCGGGCGGCGACCCGGCACGTGCCCGACGACCGGACGATCGTCGTCGAGCGCTTCCGGGACGAGCTCGGCGACTGGCGGTTGGTCGTCCACTCCCCGTTCGGCGCCAAGGTCAACGGCCCGTGGGCGTTGGCGATCGCCGCGCGCATCAGGGAACGTCGCGGTGTGGAGCCCCAGGTGGCCTCCTCCGACGACGGGATCGTGCTCCGGCTCACCGACGCCCTCGACGAGAGCGGGCGGGACATCCTGCCCACCGCCGAAGACGTGCTCGTCCCACCCGATGAAGTGCAGCAACTCGTGACCGACGAGGTCGGTGGCTCCGCCCTGTTCGCCGCCCGCTTCCGGGAGTGCGCCGCCCGGGCGCTGCTGCTGCCGCGCCGCGATCCGCGTCGGCGCACCCCGCTGTGGCAGCAACGCCAGCGGGCCGCCCAGCTGCTCGCCGTCGCGGCCAAGTACGAGCAGTTCCCGATCGTGCTGGAGGCGATGCGGGAGTGCCTGCAAGACGTCTACGACCTGCCCGGACTGACCGAACTGATGACGCAGGTGGCGTCCCGCAAGGTCCGCGTCGTGGAAGTGGAGACCGCTTCCCCGTCCCCGTTCGCCCGCAGCCTGCTCTTCGGCTACCTGGGCACGTTCCTGTACGAAGCGGACACACCGCTGGCCGAGCGGAAGTCGGCAGCGCTGAGCCTGGACCCCGAGCTGCTGGCCGAGCTGTTGGGTGCGGAAGCCGTGCGGGAACTGCTCGACCCGGAGGTGGTTCTGGAGACGGAGCAGCAGCTGCAGCGCCTCGCCCCGGACCGACGAGCGCGCAACGCCGAAGAGACCGCCGACCTGCTGCACGCGCTGGGCGACCTGTCCACCGCCGAAGCCGCGCAACGCGGTGTCGATCAGGAGTGGTTGGCCGAACTGGCAGCGCAGCGGCGCGTGCTGCAGGTCCGCATCGCCGGAGAAGACCGGTGGATTCCCGTCGAGGACGCCGGGAAGGTGCGCGACGCGCTGGGGGTGGCGCTGCCGGTGGGGGTGCCGGAAGCGTTCACCGAACCCACCGCGGATCCGCTCGGGGAACTGCTCATCCGGTACGCCCGCAACCGCGGCCCGTTCACCGCCGAAGCAGCCGCGCGGCGGTTCGGCCTGGGGGTGGCGGTCGTGCACAGCGCGCTGGACCGGTTGACCGGGACCGGCCAACTCGTCCGCGGCGAGCTGCGACCGCTGGACGCCGGCGGCGGTTCCGCGCTCGAGTACTGCGATGCCGAAGTGCTCCGCAGGCTGCGCCGCGCCTCGCTGGCCCGACTCCGCAAGGAGATGGAACCGGTGGAGCCGGCCGTCTACGGCAGGTTCTTGCCCGCCTGGCACGGCATCGGCGGGCGACGGCGGGGCACCCCCACCCCCGACGAGGTGTACGCGGTGGTCGAGCAGCTCGCCGGGATACCGGTGCCGGCCAGCGCCCTGGAGTCGCTGGTGCTGCCCGCACGCCTCCCCGGCTACTCGCCGTCCCTGCTGGACGAGCTGACCGCCACCGGTGAGGTGGTCTGGGCGGGGGCCGGTTCCCTCCCCGGGAGCGACGGGTGGATCGCCCTGGCTCCCGCGGAAGTGGCGGACCTGCTGTTGCCCGATCCGCCCGAGCAGCAGGACGATTCCCCGCTGCACCGCAGCGTCGTCTCCGCTCTGGACGGCGGCGCCCTGTTCTTCCGCCAGCTCGCGGACCGGGTCGGCGCTCTGCTGCTGGAGCAAGGCGAAGAAGCCCCTGCGGACGAAGCGGTCGTCACAGCCCTGTGGGACCTGGTGTGGTCGGGAATCGTCACCAACGACACGCTCGCCCCGCTGCGCGTGCTGGTTTCCGGGAGCGGAGCCGCCCACCGGCCCCGGCGCCGTGCGCCGCGCGGCCGGTACGCGAGGTTGCGGGCCAGCCGACCGGCCATGCCCACCAGGACCGGTCCGCCCACGGTGTCCGGGCGGTGGTCGTTGGTCCCGCAACTGGAGACCGACCCCACTCGGCGAGCGCACGCCCGGGCGGAGGCGTTCCTGGAGCGCCACGGCGTGCTCACCCGAGGAGCGCTGGACGTCGAACGGGTTTCCGGCGGTTTTTCCGCGGTGTACAAGGTGCTGCGGGCGATGGAGGAGGCCGGCCGCTGCCGCCGGGGGTACATCGTGGAAGGCCTGGGAGCTGCCCAGTTCGCCGTCCCGGGAGCTGTCGACCGGCTGCGCGCGTTCTCCCGCAGCGACGACGGTTCCAGTTCGGACACCGTCGTGCTGGCCGCGACCGATCCAGCGCAACCGTACGGCGCGGCGCTGCCCTGGCCGGAGGCGGTGGGGAGCACGCGGCACCGGCCGGGACGCAAAGCCGGTGCGCTGGTCGTGCTGGTCCGCGGGGAACCGGTGCTCTACGTGGAGCGGGGCGGTCGGTCTCTGCTGTCGTTCACCGAACAGGAAGAGGACCTGCGGAAGGCGGCGAAGGCCCTGGTCGAAGCTGTCGAGAAGGGTTGGTTGGAAAAGCTCGTGGTGCAGCGAGCGGACGGGGAAGGCGCTCGTGGTTCCCGGCTGGCGGAGGTCCTCACCGAAGCCGGTTTTCGGGTCACCCCGCAGGGACTCCGCATTCGCGCTTGAGGTGAAGCCCTTCCGCGGACCGTTCCCCGCGTGGTGCTCAGCCCGTTCGGACGGCCGCCGCGCACGGGTCGCATCGGAGCGCCTCCTCCGCTCCTGCTCCCGACATCGAGCGCGACGAGACAGCAATGCGGACACCGCGGGGCGGTGCTGCGTCCGTCGCATCACCGCCCCGCGGCCGGTTCCCGGGCTACTTCGTGCAGACCTGCAACAGCCCCCACAGCTGGGCGACCGCATCGGGATCCCCTCCTGTGCTGACCGCGTGGTTCGGCAGCCGCCCGCGCAGCCACAGGCAAACCCGCTGCGGAACTCCCGTCACCACCGCGTCCGCGGCAGCAGGGGCCTCGACATCGGAGCCGTCCACCACGGCCACCTCGGGCCCGGTGGTGACCAACCAGTTCCGACCACCGGACGAGACCGCCACCGAGCACTTCTTGGACGGGACGATCCCGAGCGCGTTCAACCGGTGGCCGAACCAGACGCGCAGGGTTTCGTCGATGCCGTCGAGCGCGGCGTCCTCGTCGATCGGACTGATCTCCACCCCGGCCGCGGTCTGCACGTCCACCCGCTGCACCGTGGTGCTGTGCAGCACGTGCCGGGCCCAGAACCGCACGGTGCGGTCCACCGGACACCAACTGGGGCAGGGGTCTTCCGGCGAGCGAACGCGCAGCTGCTCGAGCAGTTCAGCTAGTCGCAGAGCGAATCGACTGGTCAGCTGACCGATCGTGGGGTCGTTCGGAACGGTCCACCGCCGAGCCGCTTCCTCCGAGGCGCCCAGCCAGCTCAGCACGTCTTCGCACAGGTCACCGGCGTACCGGACGGTCTCCCCCAGCGTCCGCCCGGAAACCCCGACGGTCGGCGAATCCGGCGGTGCGCCCTGCGCGGCTGCCACGAGCAATCGCGCTTCGGCCTGCAGCAGCTCGAGCATCCGCCCGTAGTCGATCAGCGGTCCCCGGCTCACCGCGCAACCCCCGACAGCCCTCGGGAGGCGGCCTGCAGGAACTCCGCGGCCCGCTGCTGCATTTCCGCCGCCTCAGCAGCGGTGATCGACGAGGAGCCGGATTCGGCCAGCAACCGGCGCTGCGAACGAGCGGCGAAGAACTGCGCCCACTGGGTGTACTCGGGCGCGGCATCGTCGAGCAGCTTCCAGGCGCTCTGCGGGCGCCGGTCGGCGAGCTGGGAACGGTCCAACGCGATTGCCGCCGCCACCCGGAGGGCGGCCAGGTAGGCCGCCGCGTAGCAACGGGCCGGACTGCTCTCCCGGGATGCCTGGCGCAGGTGCGCTCGAGCCTCCAACAGCCTGGTCAAAGCTACCGAGGGGGTGCTCGGCACCTGGAAGTCCTCGCAGTCCTCGGCTGAGCACCTCGGGCTCGGGATGGAAAAACCGCCGGAGAAGGGCATCGGTGTTCTCCTCTGCAACAGGCCGAGTTCAGAGCCCGACGCGCGACCGGCGGACGACCGCCGATCGTTGTCGAACTCCAGTTCGACGAACTCGAGTTCGAATATAGCCGCCGGCGCAGAAGGGCTGCAAGCGAAGAGTCAGGAGTTAACTCCTGACGGTGAAGGACGGGCCGCAGATGTCCGATCAGATGATCTCGTCGGCCCAGAAGGACCGCGGCGCGCAAAACAGTTACTGTCAGCACGTGACCGCTGCGCCATCACCCCGCTGCAAACGAATCGCCGAACTGACCGCCGATCAGTTCCGGAATCGGCTGGACGAGGCCCTGCAGATCTACGTGACGGCCATGAAGTACCCGCCCTCCACCGCGCAGCAGCGCGCCCCGATGTGGCTCGCCCACCGGCTCCGCGAGGGCTGGCGCTGCATCGGCGCCTTCAACGACCAGGACGAGCTGATCGGCATCGGGTACGGGTACCTGGGCGCGCCGGGCCAGTGGTGGCACGAACAAGTCCGCCGCGGTCTGCTGCCCGACCAGCAGAAGACCGAGCAGTGGCTCACCGACTACTTCGAGCTGACCGAACTGCACGTCCAGCCGGCCAGCCAAGGTGCCGGGCTCGGGGAGGAGATCCTGCGCCGGCTGCTCAGCGGCGTGACCGCGAGCAAAGTGCTGCTGTCCACCCCGGAAGGCCCCACCCGGGCGTGGCGGCTGTACCGGCGGGTGGGTTTCGTGGACGTGCTGCGCAACTACCGGTTCAACGGGGATCCTCGGCCGTTCGCCGTGCTGGGCCGTCCCCTCCCCCTCGACCCTCCGGCCGCGGAGCGGTGAGAGCGGCGGGCGCCGCGCACCGGCGCCCGCCACCGGAACCTAGAGCAGGGCCAGCTGTTCGCGCAGCGTGTCCAGCCCCATCGGGCCCATCCGCAGCGCTCGGGTGTGGAAGTCCTTGACGTCGAACGCGTCCCCGTAGCGCTGCTTGGCCTCGTCCCGGGCCGCCCGCCACAACCGCTCGCCCAGCTTGTACGACGGAGCCTGGCCGGGCCAGCCCAGGTAGCGGTCCACTTCGTCCCGCACGTGGGCCGGTTCCGCGATCGTGCGGGTGAGCATGAACTCCAGGCCCAGCTCCGGTGTCCACCGCTCCCCTTCGTGGAAGCCGGTGCCCTTGGGGATCTCCAGCTCCAGGTGCATCCCGATGTCGACGACCACCCGGGCGGCGCGGAACAGCTGGTCGTTGAGCATGCCGAGCAAGTCGCCGTCATCGGTGAAGTAACCGAGCTCCCGCATCAGCCGCTCGGCGTACAACGCCCATCCCTCGCCGTGCCCGGAGACGAAGCACGCCAGCCGCTGGAACTTGTTCAACGACTGCGCCTGGTGCACCGCGGTACCGACCTGGAGGTGATGCCCGGGCACCCCCTCGTGGTAGACAGTGGACGTTTCCCGCCAAGTCGGGAAGACGTCCTTGTCCTCCGGAACCGACCACCACATCCGGCCAGGCCGGGAGAAGTCGTCGGTGGGCCCGGTGTAGTAGGCGCCGACCCCACCACCGGGAGGGGCGATGAGGCACTCCAAGCGCATCAACGGGTCCGGGATGTCGAAGTGCCGGTCGCGCAGATCGCCCAGCGCCCGGTCCGACAGCTGCTGCATCCACTCCTGGAACGCCTGCTTGCCGTGGACCAGGTATCGGGGGTCCGAGTCCAGGGCGGCAGCCGCCTCCGCCAGCGTCGCCCCCGGCTTGATGCGGTTGCCCACCTCCTTCATCTCGGCCTCGATGCTGGTGAACTCCTGCCATCCCCACTCGTAGGCTTCCTGCAGGTCGAGCTGCGCTCCGGTGAAGTACCGGGACCAGAGCTGGTACCGCTCGGCCCCGACCGCGTCCTTGGCAGGAGCGACCGGCAGCAGATCGGTGCGCAGGAAGTCGGCCAGCTCGCCGAACGCTTCGGCCGCGGCGCCAGCACCGGCCCGCAGCTCCTCGCGCAGCTGTTCCGGAACCCCTTCGGCGCGCTCGGCCAGCGAATCGAAGAACGACTTCCGGTTCCCGCGACCGGCCCAGGCATCGCACTGCTCCGCCACCCGGGTGACCTGCCGAGCCGCGGAGACGTTCCCGTTCCTCGCCGCCTCGAGCAATCCGGCCCGCAAGCCGCGCACCGCTTCCGGAACCGCCGCCATGCGCCGGGCGATGTGCTGCCAGTCCTCCGGGGTTTGCGCAGGCATCAGGTCGAAAACCTGGCGCAGGTCCTGCACCGGGCTGGCGATCACGTTCAACGAGGACATGTCCGCCCCGGCTTCGTGGAGTTCGACGTCCAACCCGACCCGTTCCACGAACACCGCGCGGGCGATCCGCTCGGACTCGTCAGCGGGCTCGGCCCGCCGCACCGCTTCCAAGGCGCGGCGCGCCAGCTCGGCCCTGGCCCGGTGGCCGTCCGGGGAGTAGTCCGTCAGTTCGTCCTCGCCCCCGGGCACCCCCAGGTAGGTCGCGGCTATCGGATCGAGCTCGGCCAGTTCGTCGACGAACCGGTCGCTGATCTCGTGCACACCTTCGTGGTCAGCTCCCATGCTGGCCACGCTATCGCGCGACAGCCGCGGCGCACCTCTCTGGCGAGACTTCGCAACCCGGCGAAAACCGGTGCGGAGTGGGAATATCTCCGCGATGAACGGCAATCCTTCCCGAGCACGACACCGCTGGCGAGCGCTGCTGCTCGCGGTGTCCATGGTGATCTGTGCACTGCTCGCCGGCTGCATGCACGTCGACGCTTCCCTGACCATCTCGGGTGATGATTCGGTGTCCGGCGAAGTCCTGGTGTCCACGCAAACCCCGGACGGCCAGGTGCCGTTCCGACTGGAGCCTCCCGAATCCCTGGAGGACCGGGTCCGAGTGCGCCCGTACACCAAGGACGGCCGTGCGGGCTCCCACCTGTCCTTCGAAGACCTCTCCTTCGACGAGGTCAACCAACTGGCCAATGCGCTGAGCCCGACCGACAACCGGTTCCAGTTCCAGCTCCACCGGTCCGGGTCCCTGGTCACCGTGGAAGGCGAAGCGGACCTCACGCCGCTGGCGAACACGGACACCTCGGTCGTGCTGGAGATCAGCGCCCCCGGGGAGATCACCAACACCAACGGCAAGGAGAGCGCCGGCACGGTGAACTGGACGCTGGAGCCCGGCGAGGTGAGCGAGGTCTTCGCGACGTACCAGTTCACCAGTCGGGCCGGGGCCGGGTGGCTCGGCTGGACGCTGCTGTTCAGCGCTCCCGTGCTGGCGGTGACGGTGCTGGTCGGAATGCTGGCGCTGCGGCACCACCTGCAGGCCCGTGCCCAGCAGCCGTAGCAGCGCTCAGCCCACCGCGATCCCGGCCAGTCCGAGTTGGGTGACGACCTGCCTGGTCGCCGTCGATCTGTTCAAGGTGTAGAAATGCAGTCCTGGCACGCCTTCGGAGATCAGCCGTTCGCACAGCGCCGTGGTCAGCTCGATCCCGGCCGCGCGGAAAGCAGCGCGGTCCTCGGCCAGCGGCAGCAGCTGGTCGCTGACCCGGTCCGGCACCGGGACCCCGGCCAGTTCTTGGAACTTGGCGAGCACCTTCGGCGTGGTGATCGGCATGATCCCGGGCAGCAGCGGGACCTCGCAGCCGCGCTTGGCCAACCGGTCCCGCAACCGCAGGAAGTGCTCGGGCTCCAGGAACAGCTGGGCGATCGCGAAGTCGGCTCCGGCCCGGATCTTGCGGGCGACGTGGTCCGCGTCCACTTCCAGGTCCGCCGAACGCGGGTGCCCGTGCGGGAAGGCGGCCACTCCCACGCAGAAGTCCCCGAGCTGGCGAATGAGCCGCACCAGTTCTTCCGCGTAGGTCAACCCCTGCGGGTGCGGCACCCACTCCCCGTTGGGGTCTCCCGGGGGATCGCCGCGGACCGCGAGGATGTTGCGCACTCCCGAAGCCGCGTACCAGCCGATGACGTTGCGCAGCTCGGCCACCGAGTGGTTCACCGCGGTCAGGTGCGCCATCGGGGTGAGCGTGGTTTCGTTCGCAATTCGCCCGGTCGTGCGGATGGTGCGGTCCCGGGTCGACCCGCCGGCCCCGTAGGTCACCGAGACGAAGGCCGGGTCGAGCGGTTCCACCTCCCGGACCGCTCGCCAGAGCAACCGCTCCTCGTCCTCGTTGCGCGGTGGGAAGAACTCCACCGAGAAACTGGTGCGCCCGGTGTTGAGCCGATCAACCACCGCAGTCATGCGCCAAGAATAGGCAACCACCGCTCCGCATCGAATCCGGTCCAACTGCTGGGACAGCAGGGCCAGACCCGCGCTTCGCGCCGAAACTCCATCGCGGAGGATGGAGACGTGCCCGTTACTGATTTGGCAACCAACGACGTCGCCGACAAGGACCCCCTCGTGGAAGCCGATCTCCCAGGTCAGGTGCAGCGCGTCCTGACCGAGTACCTGCAAACCCGACGAGCCGACACCGCCGAGCTCGATCCGGCGTTCGCCGCAGCGGTCACCGAACTCACCGACTTCGTGCTGGGCGGCGGCAAACGACTCCGGCCCACCTTCGCCTGGTGGGGCTGGCGCGCCGCCGGTGGTGCCGATCACGGCCCGGAAGCGCAGGCGACGCTGCGGGCCGCCAGCGCACTGGAACTGCTGCAGGCCTGTGCGCTCGTGCACGACGACCTCATCGACGAGTCCGACACCCGGCGCGGCAACCCGACGGTGCACCGGAAGTTCGAGCAGCTGCACCGGGCTGCCGGCTACAGCGGCAACAGTAGGCAGTTCGGCATGGCAGCCGCGGTGCTGCTCGGCGACCTGGCCCTGTCCTGGGCCGATGACCTGTTCCACTCGGCCGGGCTGAGCCCTGCCGCGCTCGCCCGGGCCCTGCGGCCGTGGCGGGCGATGCGCACCGAGGTGCTCGCCGGGCAGTACTTGGACATCCTCGGCCAGTACCGCCAGGACGACACCCGTCAGGCCGCGCTGCGGGTCTGCGAGCTGAAGTCCGCCTCCTACACGGTCCAGCGGCCGCTGGAGCTCGGCGCGGAAATCGCCGGGGCCGACCCGGAGACGATCACCGCGCTGCGCCGGTTCGGCTCCGACATCGGGGTGGCCTTCCAGCTCCGGGACGATCTGCTCGGGGTGTTCGGCGACCCGGTGGTCACCGGCAAACCGGCGGGGGACGACCTGCGCGAGGGCAAGCGCACGGTGCTGATCGCGGAGGCCTTCGAGTGCGCCCGCGACCAGCACGACAGCCGGTCCTTGGAGATGCTGCGGAACATGCTCGGCAATCCGCAGCTGGAGGAGGAGCACGTGGAGCAGGCCCGCGAACTGCTGACCGAGCTCGGGGCGGTGACCGCTGTGGAGAAGCGGATCACCGAGTTGACCGGGTCGGCGATGATGGCGCTGCACTCGGCGAGCCTCGCCGAACCGGCCGCCTCGCGGCTCGCCGAACTCGCCGTCGCCGTCACCGACCGCAGCTACTGATGCGCACCGTCACCGGACCCACCGATCACGTGGTGGTCGTCGGCGCTGGGCTGGCCGGCCTCTCCGCCGCACTGCACCTGGCCGGAGCAGGCCGAGAGGTCACCGTCGTGGAGCGGGAGGACTCCCCCGGCGGCCGGGCCGGGAGGCTGGCCCGCCGCGGGCATCTGATCGACACCGGGCCGACGGTGCTGACCATGCCCGAGTACGTCGAGGAAGCGATGGCCGCCGTGGGTGCGAGCATGCGCGACCACCTGGAGCTCGTGCCGCTGCACCCGGCCTACCGCGCCCACTTCGCCGATGGTTCGGTGCTGGACGTGCACACCGACGGAGCCGCCATGGAAGCGGAGATCCGCCGGTTCGCCGGCCCGGGCGAAGCCGCGGGCTACCGCCGGCTGCGCCGGTGGCTCACCCAGCTCTACCGAGTGGAAGAGCAGCGCTTCATCGACGCCAACTTCGACTCCCCGCTGGACCTGGTGCGCCCGGAGCTGCTCCAGCTCACCGCGCTGGGCGGGTTCGGCCGGCTCGACACGGCCATCCGGCGGTTCATCTCCGACGAGCGGCTGCGCCGGGTGTTCTCGTTCCAAGCGCTGTACGCGGGGCTGGACCCGGCGCGGGCGCTGGCGTTGTACGGGGTCATCTCCTACATGGACACCGTGCACGGGGTCTGGTTCCCCAAGGGCGGGATGCACGCGGTGCCGAGCGCGCTGGCCGAGGTGGCTGCGAACGCCGGCGTCAAGTTCCAGTACAGCAGCGAGGTCCGCCGCTTGGAGCGGACGGGCGACCGGATCACCGCCGTGCACACCTCGACCGGGGAGCGCATCGCCGCTGACGCGGTGGTGATCACCGCGGACTTGCCGGTCGCCGACCGGCTGCTGGGCGTCCGCCGGCGCCGCCGGGTGCGCTGGGCACCGTCCGCGGTGGTGCTGCACGCCGCCAGCACCCACGGCTGGACCGACGCCCACCACACGATCAGCTTCGGGCAGTCGTGGCGGAGGACCTTCGACGAGATCATCCACCGCGGCCGACTGATGTCGGACCCGTCACTGCTGGTGACCCGTCCCACGGCGTCCGACCCGGAACTCGCGCCGAACGGGCGGCAATTGCACTACGTGCTGGCTCCCTGCCCGAACCTGGAGGTCGGCCGGATCGACTGGAAGCGGATCGGACCGGCGTACTGCGAGGAGCTGTTGACCGTCCTCAGCGATCGCGGTTTCCCCGCAACCGCTGAGGACGTCGAGCTGCTGCACGCTGTCACCCCGCTCGACTGGGCAGCCCAAGGGCACGCCGTCGGAACCCCCTTCTCAGCCGCGCACACGTTCACCCAGACCGGTCCGTTCCGGCCGGGGAACATGGTCCGCGGCTTGGCCAACGCCGTGCTGGCCGGTTCGGGAACCACTCCCGGAGTGGGCGTGCCGCCGGTGCTGCTCTCCGGCAAGCTCGCCGCCCAGCGGGTGACCGGCCGGGCCTAGAACCCCATCGCCTGGGCCCGCCGCTTCACCTCCCGGCCGCGGTTGCCCCGCAGCGCGTCGATCGGGGTACCCGGCAGGGAGTCGTCCGGGGTGAACAGCCAGCGCAGGATTTCGTCGTCCTGGTAGCGGGCGTCCCGGAGCAGCGTGATGGTCCCGGGAAGTCCTTTGACCACACCTGCGTCGGTCAAAAACGGCGCAGGAATCCCAAGCACGCCATCCCGGCGCACAGCTACCACTTGTCCTTCGCGAATGAGCTGGTGCACCCGGGTGATCGGCTGCCCGAGCCTTTCCGCAACATCGGGCAGCGGAAGGACCTCCACATCTGGAGCGAGCACATCCGGGGCTGCAGGGATAGCACTCACAGTGCACACGATGCCATACGCCCCACAGCCTCGCTTTGCACCGGACGGGTTAACTGTGAGTTGAGCTGGAGCGGCCACCGGACCACTTGCGATCATCGCGGTGCGGGCCACAGCCTCCTGGTTTCCGAGGCGTCCCCGCAGGAGCGGGGGTATACCTGCAACAATCGGACTGGAATTCAGTACCCGGCAGTTGGCGGAACATGACTCCTAGTACACGATCCGGGCGCGGAGCGAGCCTAGTCGGCAGCACGCTCGAGCGCCGGTACCGGGTCGACTCCCTCATCGCCCGCGGCGGGATGTCAGCTGTCTACCGCGGTCTGGACACGCGACTGGATCGACCGGTCGCGATCAAGGTCATGGACGACCAGTACAGCGGCGACCGCTCGTTCGTGCAACGGTTCGAACGAGAGGCCCGCGCCGCGGCCCAGCTGTACCACCCGAACATCGTCGCGGTCTACGACCAGGGAGTGGACCGGTCGCCCGACGGAGATCTGGTCTTCCTGACGATGCAGCTGGTGGAGGGGTGCACCCTGCGGGACCTGCTGCACGAGCACGGGCGGCTTCCCCTGCCGCTGGCGCTGAGCGTCATGGAGCCGGTGCTCTCCGCCCTGTCCGCCGCCCACCAAGCCGGGATGGTGCACCGGGACGTCAAGCCGGAGAACGTGCTCATCGGCAACGACGGCTCGGTGAAGGTCGCCGACTTCGGACTGGTCCGCGCCGCCGCCTCCGCCGGGACGACGAGCGGCAGCATCATCCTCGGCACGGTCGCCTACCTGGCCCCGGAGCAGGTCACCACCGGCGCGGCCGACCCCAGCACGGACGTGTACGCGGCCGGCATCGTGCTCTACGAACTGCTGACCGGCACCCCGCCGTACGTCGGCGACACCGCGCTCTCGGTCGCTTACCGGCACGTCAACGACGACGTTCCGCCGCCGAGTCGGGAGGTTCCCGACCTCCCGCCCGAGGTCGACGAACTGGTCCTCCAGGCCACCCGGCGGGACTCCGCGGCTCGCCCGCAGAACGCCGAGGCCATGCTCGCCAAACTGCGCGAGCTCCGGGAGCAGCTGGACATCCCGGTCGTTCCCGTCGAGGCCGTGGCCAGCGCCGAACGCACGGTCCAGCTGCCGCAGGACGACGCCCCGTCGACCCAACAGCTGTCCGCAGCCGCCGAACCCGCCGGCCCCCAGGGGACCCGGGCGCTCGCCCGCCCCGCTGGGGAAGACGATCGCACCGAGGAGTTCCCGGCGGTGCGCGAGCCCGCGGCCAAGCAGCCCGCCCGCAAGCGCCGCCCCGGCGTTCTGTGGGCGATCGCGGTGCTGGCCCTCGCCGCGCTCATCGGTGGAGTGGCCTACTGGTTCGGCTCCGCCGAGACGGTGACGGTTCCGCCGGTGACCGGCAAGCCGGAAGCCGAAGCCCGACAAGCGCTGAACGAAGTCGGGCTCACCCCGAAGATCACGCAGGAGTACGACAACTCGGTTCCGGAGGGCGTGGTCATCAGCTCTTCCCCGGAGGAGGGATCCCGGCTCGCGCAGGGACGCGAGGTCGAGCTGGTGGTCTCCCTCGGCAAACCGCAGGTGCCCGAGATCGCTCCGGGGAGCACGGTGGCGGAGGCGGAAGCGAAGATCCGCAACGCCAAGCTGCAACCGCGCCTGGACGAGAGCGCCAACCAGTACCACAGCACGGTGCCCGAAGGCAGGGTGATCGGGGTCGACCCGGCGCCCGGCACCAGGCTGGACGTCAGCTCCGAGGTGACCTTGATCGTCAGCAAAGGTGCTCCTCCGGTGCAGGTGCCGGACGTGCGCGGGATGGATCTGGAATCGGCGTTCGCCACGCTGCGCGATGCGGGCTTCGAACCGTTCGAAGCCGCCCAGGAGTTCGACTCCGACATCGAGGCCGGACACGTGATCCGCACGGATCCCGCTGCCGGGACCGAGGTGCGCCTGGCGGGACGCCCCCGCATAGGCGTGGTGGTGTCCAACGCGGTGACGGTTCCCAACTTCACCGGACAGCAGGTGGACCAGGCGCAGCAGCTGGCCGCGCAGCTGGGGTTGAACCTCGACGTGCGGTCGCCGTGGCAGCGTCCCCGTGCGGTGGTGCTGGGGCAGTTGCCGCTGCCCGGAAGCAAGGTCGAGCCCGGGAGCACGATCCACGTCACAGCTTTCTAGCTGTGATCATTTTCACCTGTCCGGGTGTAACGCTTTCGTCCGGTATGTCTCACCTGCGCTGATATCCGGACTGCGGTTCACCCGGACCGGTCAGCACGACATCACTCGTGCTCACGGGCTTAACAGCGAGTTAATTGTGGAAGCATTGGGCCCGACATGGCCCCGAGTGTTTCTGCAATTCCAGACCGTCCCGACCGAGCTGCTGCGGGAACCGCAGATCTGCGCACCGCTGTTCGGCAGCTGCTGGACCCGTCACTGCCCTGGCGCACCATCGCTCTGGGCGCGCTCGGCTCGGTGCTGATGCTGGGCGGCTCCTTCGGCGCGGGCGGCACGCTCGTCAGCGATCCGCTGCTCGGCACCGGACCGCTCTCCGCGTGGCGTTTCGGCCACGGCCGAGACCTGGCCACCGCGGTCGTCTACGCCGGCTTCGCGCTGCTGGTGTGGGCTTGGGTGCGATTGGGGCGCGGAGTGCTCGCGCACCTGGTCAACGCCCGAGCCGTGCTGACAGCTGCCGCCGCCTGGATCACCCCGATGCTGGTAGCCGCTCCGCTGTTCACCAGGGACGTCTACAGCTACCTGGGCCAGGGGCTGCTGGCGCTGCACGGGCTCGACCCCTACCTGTTGGGGCCAGCCGTGCTCACCGGCCCCATCCCGGAGAACGTCCATCCGGTCTGGATGACCACACCCGCCCCGTACGGGCCGCTGTTCATCGGCATCGCGCAGGTCCTCGTGCTGCTGGCCGGGGAGAACATCATCACCGCTGTGATCCTCACCCGGTTGGTGCTGCTCTGCGGCCTGGTGCTGCTGGTCTGCTCGCTGCCCGGATTGGTGCGCCACCTCGGCGGCCGGCTACCCGTGGCGCTGTGGCTGGCCGTTGCCAGCCCCATGACCGTCGTCCAACTGGTGGGCGGACCGCACAACGACCTGCTGGTGGTGGGGCTGCTGGCAGGCGGAACGCTGCTGGTGCTGAACGGGCGGCACGGCAGCGGCATCGCCGTCGTCACCCTCGCCATGGCCGTCAAAGCCACGGCCGGCCTGGCCCTGCCGTTCCTGGTGTGGGTCTGGGCCGCGCGGCTGACCGGGCCTCGCTGGGAGCGCTTCTTCCGCGCTGTGCTTCCCGCGCTGAGCATCTTCGCGGTGGTCTTCGGGTCCGTCATGCTGCTCACGGGGACCGGGCTGGGGTGGCTCCCGGCGCTGTCCGCACCTGGGCTGATCATCAACTACCTGTCGCTCCCGACCGCCTTCGGGCAGTTCCTGCACAGCTTGGCAACGGTTTTCCTGGACGTCGGGATGGGACCGTTCGTGGAGGCGGGTCGACTCATCGGCATCCTCGTCCTCGTCGCGTTCGGCGTGTGGAACTGGTGGCAGGCCCGCGATGGCGGCGCCGGAGCAGTGCGCCGGGCCGCAACAGTGCTCTTCGCCGCCGCACTGCTCTCCCCGACCGTGTTGCCGTGGTACTTGAGCTGGGGAATGGCACTGGCCTGCGCGCTGCCGTGGAAGCCACGGGCCATGTCCTGGGTCGTCGGGGGCACCGTGCTGCTCACCCTGGCCTACTACCCGGACGGCGAGCAGGCCATGTACAACGGGCCGTTCGTCGCGGTGAGCATCGCCGCCGCCCTGCTGGCCGCCGGTTCCCTGCTCAAGCACGACCCGCTGGGAGCGCGCTCCGCGTTGCAGTCGCTCGCTTCCAAGAGGTGAGCCGCGAAACGAAGGAGGGCCCGGGACTTCCCGGGCCCTCCTCGTTCGCTCGAAGCGGTTCAGCCGCGCAGCATCTCGGCGATCAGGAACGCCAGCTCCAGCGACTGCTGGGTGTTCAGCCGCGGGTCGCACGCGGTCTCGTAGCGGCCGGCGAGATCGGTGTCGGAGATCTCCTGAGCACCGCCGAGGCACTCGGTGACGTCCTCACCGGTCAGCTCGACGTGAATACCACCCGGGTGGGTGCCCAGCGCGTGGTGCACCTCGAAGAAGCCCTGCACCTCGTCGACCACCCGGTCGAAGTGCCGGGTCTTGTACCCGGTGCTGGACTCGTGGGTGTTGCCGTGCATCGGGTCGCACTGCCAGATGACCTGGTGACCGGATGCGGTGACCTTTTCCACGATGGCCGGGAGCACGTCGCGGATCTTGTTGTTGCCCATCCGGCTGATCAGAGTGAGCCGACCGGGCTCGTTGTTCGGGTCCAGCCGCTCCACGTACTCCACCGCCTGCTCCGGCGTCGTGGAGGGACCGATCTTCAGCCCGATCGGGTTGGAGATCAGCTCGGCGAACGCGATGTGCGCGCCGTCCAGCTGACGGGTCCGCTCACCGACCCACAGGAAGTGACCGGAGAGGTCGTACAGCCGCGGCGTCTGCCCGGAGGTGTCCAGCCGGAGCATGGCCCGCTCGTAGTCGAGCACCAGGGCCTCGTGGCTGGAGTAGAACTCCACGCCGTGCAGGCTGCTGTCGTCCACGCCGCAGGCGGCCATGAACCGCATGGCGCGCTCGATCTCAGCGGCCACCGACTCGTAGCGCTCCCCGGCCGGGGAGTTCAGCACGAAGTCCTTGTTCCAGTCGTGGACCTTGGTCAAAGCCGCCATGCCGGCGCTGGTGAGCGCCCGGACCAGGTTCATGGTGGCGCTGGCGTTGGCGTAGGCCCGGATCATCCGGGACGGGTCGTGGCGCCGCGCCTCCTCGGTGGCGGCGAGCGAGTTCACCATGTCACCGCGGTAGGACGGCAATCCCATCGCATCGGTGTCACTGGACCGCGGCTTCGCGTACTGCCCGGCGATCCGCCCGACCTTGACCACCGGCATGCTGGCACCGTAGGTGAGCACCACGGCCATCTGCAGCAAGGTCCGGATGTTGCCGCGGATGTGCGGTTCGGTGTTGCCGGCGAAGGTCTCCGCGCAGTCCCCGCCCTGGAGCAGGAACGCCTCCCCACGGGCGACTGCGGCCAGGTGCGAGCGCAGCCGCTCCACCTCGGCGGGCACGGTTACCGGCGGCACGCTTTCCAGTACCTTGCGGACGCTGAGTGCCTGCTCCGAGTCCGGCCACTGCGGCTGCTGCACCGCTGGCCGAGCCAGCGCGTCGTCGAGCTGTTCACGCAGCTGCGGGGGCAGTGGCGGCAGTTCCGGGAGCTCGTCCACCGGTACATCAACGGTCCAGTTCACGCCTCCCAGAATAGGGGGGCGGTTCTGGCCATCCGCATCCGCCCGGCCTCGTCCCAGAATGCGGTACCGCAGCCAGCTTCGATTCAGCAAGCACCGCGGGAGCCCCAGGCCCGATGCCGCGCTGCTCAGCGGAGGCCCGGGCGCAAGCCACCCCTCGACCCGGCGGAAGAGGTGACGTCGGTCGCACCAGCCCAGCTGCCCCTTACCGCTCGGCGCGGACGGGGGGGCAGTTCGCCGTCGCGACGTCCACCACCCCGGGCCCCGCGGAGCGCACCGGACGCACCTCCGGTGGGCTGCGCCACGAGCCGCTCAGCCGAAGAGGACTTCAGCTTCGGCGTAGCGCTCGACCGGAACGGTCTTCAGCGACGCGGTGGCATCGCGCAGCGGAACCCGCACGATCTCGGTTCCGCGCAGCGCGACCATCGTGCCGAAGTCGCCGTCGGTCACCGCATCGATGGCGTGCAACCCGAAGCGGGTGGCCAGGACGCGGTCGTAAGCGGTCGGGGTGCCGCCTCGCTGCACGTGCCCCAGCACCACAGCCCGGGATTCCTTGCCGGTGCGACGGGAGATCTCGTCGGCCAGCCAGTTGCCCACTCCACCGAGCCGGACGTGTCCGAACGCGTCCCGCTCACCGGTGGCCAGGATCGCCTCACCGCCCTCCGGGACGGCCCCTTCGGCCACCACGATGATCGGGGCGTACTGCCGCTGGAAGCGGCGCTCCACCCAGTCGCAGACCTTCTCCACGCTGAACGGCTGCTCCGGGACCAGGATGACGTTGGCCCCGCCGGCCAGCCCGGAGTGCAGGGCGATCCAGCCGGCGTGCCGCCCCATCACCTCGACCACGAGCGCCCGGTGGTGCGACTCCGCGGTGGTCCGCAACCGGTCGATGGCTTCGGTGGCGATGTGCACCGCGGTGTCGAAACCGAAGGTGTAGTCGGTGGCGTCCAGGTCGTTGTCGATGGTCTTGGGCACTCCGACCACGGGCACGCCTTCGGCGAACAGCTGCTCGGCGACCCCGAGCGTGTCCTCGCCGCCGATGGCGATCAGGGCGTCGATGCGGTGCCGCTGCAGGACCGCTTTGAGCCGGCCAACACCATCCTCCACTTTGTACGGATTGGTCCGGGAGGAACCGAGGATGGTGCCACCCCGGTTGAGGATGTCCTCGACCGAGTCGAGCGTCAGCGGAGTCGTCAGGTCCTCCACCGGGCCGAGCCACCCGTTCCGGAAACCGATGATCTCGTGCTGGTGGACCGAGATGCCCTTCCGCGTGACAGCACGCAGCACAGCGTTCAGCCCGGGGCAGTCACCACCACCAGTCAGCACTCCGACACGCATTCCAGCCGGCATCTCCGCCGCCTCCTAATGTCGCCGCCACCCCTCCTCTGACGTCGAACAGCCTGACACGGACTGGATCGGTGCAGCAAGCATTTGACTACAGCAAGTAGCCGCGTTTCATGCGAACTTCCTCTATCACCTTCCAGCGCTCCAAGTTGTGCCGAGCGTCCGCCAGTGCGTCGTGGGCGTTCTCCGGGGCCGCCGGCAACTTGGGCTTGCCCACGTCCTCCCAGCGCTGCCGCAGGTCACGGGTGAACTTGGGGATCCTCGACGGCAACGCCGGCATCGGTCCCCACAGCTGAGCCAGGGCCACGTGGTCGTAAGCGGCGTACCACGCCCAGAGCTCGATCTCCTCCTCGCCCCGCTCCGTCAGGAAGGCGTACAGGTCCTCTCGGATGCGAGCGCGCGACCGCCACGCCCGATCAGAGGGGGGCGGTAATTGCGGCAGCACATATCGGCGGACCCACGGCCCCGCCCGGTTTTCGTCGAACTCCGTAGAAACCGCGTAGAACTCGCGGCCGGACTCGTCGACCATCCCTATCGACACGAGATCGATAGTGCGTCCGTCCTCGATGAACTCGCAGTCGTAGAAAAACCGCACCGGGCAAGAGTAGGTAACGCGCCGTCCGCCGAATTCGCGGGCCTCAGCTCGCCCTGCTGTCCGGGATCCGCTCGGCGTCCCGGGCCCGCTCCTGCGGGGAGCGCCACCCGGCCACGTGCTTCCCCTTCGCGGCCATCTCGTCCTTGACCTTGGCCGCGTACACGTCGACGTACTCCTGACCGGACAGTTCCATCAGGGCGTACATGATCTCGTCGGTGATCGACCGCTCGACGAAGCGATCACCAGCCATGCCCTCGTACCGGGAGAAGTCGAGCGGCTTGCCGACCTTGACGAGCACCTTGTGCGGCCGCCACATCCGGGAGCCGATCGGGTTGACCTTGTCGGTGCCGAACATGGCGATCGGGATCACCGGCACGTTCGCTTCCAGCGCCATCCTGGCCACGCCGGTTTTCCCCTTGTACAACCGACCGTCCGGCGAGCGGGTCCCCTCCGGGTAGATCCCCAGCAGCTTCCCCTCCCGCAGCAGCCGCACACCGGTGTCCAGCGCGGCCTGCGCCGCCGTTCCGCTGGAACGGTCGATGGGCACCTGGCCCACACCGGTGAAGAAGAGCTTCTGCAGCTTGCCCTTGACACCGGTTCCGGTGAAGTACTCGCGCTTGGCCAGGAAGGTCACTCGCCGCGGCATCATCAGCGGCATGAAGAAGGAGTCGGCCACCGCCAGGTGGTTGCTCACCAGAATCGCCCCGCCGCGTTCCGGGACGTTCTCGACACCCTCTATTCGCGGACGGCAGAACAGCTTCATCAAGGGGCCGAGCAAGATGTGCTTCAACACCCAGTAGAACAATGTGCTGCCGCCTCCCAATTACTACACGTCTGCCTGCTCAGGTTACGCAGCGAGCAGATGCGGCACAATGCAGATCTGCTCCACAACGCAATTTAGCGCCTCACCGCGCGGCGGTGCGTGCGACGATGGGACCGTCAGGCAGAGGCCGGTGTCGTTGGGAGGCTGCTGTGCCGGTTCGTTCCAGTGCTGCTGAACCATTCGCGCACGACGGGACGAGCGGCACCGGGGTCCTGCTCTGCCACGGTTTCACCAGCACCCCGCAGAGCATGCGCGACTGGGCCGAGCACCTCGCCGCGGCAGACTTCACCGTCCGCTGCCCGCTGCTGCCCGGTCACGGCACCAGTTGGCGAGATCTGAACCGAACGAAGTGGACCGACTGGTACGCGGCGGTCGCCCGCAGTCTCGACGAATTGCGCAGCAGTTGCCGGTCGGTGTTCGTGTTCGGGCAGTCCATGGGCGGCACGCTGACCTTGCGGTTGGCCGAGCAGAACCCGGACATCGCCGGGATCGTGCTGGTCAACCCGTCGGTGACCACCCTGCGGCGAGGAGCTGCCCTGCTCCCGGTGCTGTGCCGGGTGCTGCCGCGGCTGCCCGGGATCCCGGGTGACATCGCCAAGCCGGGCAGCGAGGAGATCGCCTACCGCTGGTTGCCGCTGAAGGCGATGGCCAGCCTCCAGCAGCTCTGGAAGATCGTGCGGCAGGACCTGCACCGGATCGAACAGCCGGTGCTGCTGTTCCGCTCCGCGGTGGACCACATCGTCGAGCCGGTCAACTCCGAGATCGTCCTCACCGGAGTGCGCAGCACCGACAGTGCGGAAGTCGTGCTCCCCAACAGCTACCACGTCGCGACCCTGGACCACGACGCCCCGGAAATCTTCCGGCTCAGTGCCGAGTTCATCCAGCGTGTGCTGCAGCGAACCGCGGAGGAAACCGCATGACCCCCCGCCGCGACAACCCCGATGGGCCGGAGGACATCAACGCCGCCTTCGCCGAGATCATCGCGGACTTGGAGAAGGACGAGACCTTCGCCCAGCGGGTCAGCGACGCGGAGGCGCGCCAGCGCGCCGACGAGGGCAAGGCCCCCGACACCGCCCCGGAGGACGGCCCGGCGGCCGAGGCGGGCGCGGGCGAGGACGAAGAGCACTTCGTCCCACCCGAGCCACCACCGCTGCCCCGACCGCAGCCGGCGACCCTCCTCGGCGTCGCCGTCATCCTGCTGGGCCTGCTGGTCCTGGTGTTCCCGCAGCTGGCCGGCCCGGCGGCCGGCATGACCCTCCCGCTGGGGCTGTTGCTGATCAGCGGTGGCATCGGCTGGCTGCTGTTCCGGCTCCGGCAAGGCCCCGACGAGCCCGACGATGACGACGGCGCTCGGGTCTGATCAAGCCAGATGCGGTTCGCCGGCCAGGACGTGCTCCCGCGCCAGCACCGCTGCCCCCACCATTCCGGCCTTGTCGCCCCAGCGGCCGACCCGCACCCGGGCCAGCGGGCGGTGGCCGGCTCCGGTGACGGCCGCGGCGTAGTGCTCCCGAGCCGAACCGAGGAACAAGTGCGCCGACTCGCAGACCCCTCCGGCGATCACCACCACCTCCGGGTCGTAGACGTCGGCCACCAGCGCGAGCCCCTCGCCGAGCCACTTGGCCAGATCGGCCATGGCCAGCTGGGCGATCGAATCACCGGTCTCGGCCGCCTGGGCCACCTGCACGCCGGTCAGCTTCCCCGGCTCGATCGCCGCCAGCACGCTCGTCTCCTCCGGATGCGCGGCCAGCAGCTCGGTAGCGGTTTCCACCAGGGCGGTGCCGCTGCAATAGCGCTCCCAGCACCCGTGCTTGCCGCACGGGCACTGCCGCCCGCCCGGCACCAGGCGCAGGTGCCCCAGCTCCGGGGCGACCCCGTAAGCACCGCGGAAGACCTCCCCGTTGAGCACCAGCGCGCCACCGATGCCGGTTCCGATGGCCACCAGGGCCGCCACCTTGGCGCCGGCCGCCGCGCCCAAGCGCTGCTCGGCGACCGCAGCCGCATTGGCATCGTGTTCGAGGAGCACGGGAACGTCCAGGCGTGCCGCGAGCTCGTCCGCCACCGGCACGTGCCGCCAGTCCAGGTGTGGCGCGAAACGCACTATTCGGCGGTCCTCGCTGACGAATCCGGCGACCGCCAGTCCTACCGCCGCAACCGGGTAGCGATCAGCGAGCGCACGTACCGTGTCGGCAATGGCCGAATTTAACTCCTGGCCGGTGCGCGGCGTCCGAGCACGACGGGTGTCCAGGATGCGCCCGTGCGCATCCACCACGCTCGCACGCACGCTGGTCCCGCCTACGTCAACTCCGATGGTCAGCACTAAAGCGCCTCGACTCTGTCGTTGAGAACTTGGCCGTTGACCCGGCGCACCGCGATGTGCTGCACCTTGGTCGGCGCAGTTCGCTCTTCAGCAGCTTCCTCGGGCCGGGAGCGCTGCGGTGCTGCGGACGGGTCGGTGAGCAGTTGGCGGAGGGCCTGCAGGAAGCCGGCGAGCTGCTCGGCCACCCGGCCGGTCAACTCCGGTCGCTGACCGCGCAGCAGCCCGGCGGCCGCGCAGATCGGGCACCAGCCGCAAGCCCCCGAGCCGCTGTCGACTTCGCCACCGGCGCAGCCGCGCAGGTAGTCCTCCGCGCGGAGCGCGAGCGCGTCGAGCAACTGCCGGAGCTCTTCGAGCAGCTGCTCGTGCCCGGTCTCGTTCCGAGTCTGCTCCACCAAGCATCACCGCATCCACAGTTCCGGGTCGGGCTGGAACCCCACGGTCAGTCCGTCCTCGCCAGCGACCGCATCGACGACGACGCACCTGCGCAGCACAGCAGGCAGGGCGATGAGCCGGCGCCGACCGTCAACAGTGATTGCCAGCTCGTCGCCTATCCGGGCCAGGGCGAGGTCAGCGCCGGAATGCAGCGGCAACGCAATGCGCAGCTGGTATCGGGAGTCCAACTCCCGTCCACCGCCGACGACCTCCATCGCTGGGGCCGTCCCCTCGGTGCGCAGCGGGTCCGCGTCACCGTACAGCTCCGCCCCCAGCTCCAGCAGCGCATCGACGCCCACCGGCTCGCTGGCCCGGTGTTCCACGACGCGCACCGGCAGATGTGTCGTCTCCCGCAGAGTATCGAGAATCCTCTGCTGCTCCCGACGACGGGTGCGCAGCCAGTGGGCCGCCGCACCGCGGGCGGAGCCCGGGTCGGGCACCACCCGGTTGACCACCAAGCCGTCCACCCGGATCTGTTGCAGCGCGAGCGCGGTGAGGGTCCTGCGGGTCTCGGCTGCGACCACGGCTTCGGGCGTGAGCACCAGCCGGACGCTGGCCCCCGGGGCGGCCAGCATCTCGCGCAACCCGGTCAGCCGTTCGGCCAGTCGTCCCAGTGCTGACGCGACCGAGTCCCAGCGCTCCACGTCGTCGCTGCGGGCCAGGGTGGCCAGCAGGCCGCGCACTGCTCGCCGGTGCGCGGGGAAGAGCCGCTCCAAGTAGTTTGCCAGGGCCTCGGGCAGCGCCAGCAACCGCAGCGTCTCGGCGGTGGGGGCGCAATCCACCAGCACCGCGTCCCACTCCCCGCTGACCGCGAGCCGGTGCACCTCGGTCAGGGCGAGCAGGTCTTCCACCCCGGGCAGCACGGTGAGCTCTTCGGCGGCGACCTCCTCCACCCCTGCCCCTTGCAGGAGGGTGCGCAGGTGCTCGCGGAGCTCTCCCCACGCGTCGTCGACCAGGGAGCGGGTGTCGACCTCCGCCGCGTGCAGCGCCAGCCCCTGACTGCTGGAACGCACTTCCGCCGGTTCCGCACCCAGCGCCACCCCGAACGCATCACCCAGTGAATGCGCTGGGTCGGTGGACACCACGAGCACCTTGCCGCCCCGGCTCGCCACGTGAGCGGCGGTCGCCGCGGCCAAGGTGGTCTTGCCCACCCCGCCCTTTCCGGTGAACAGCAGGATCCGCAATTGTCCGTCTCTGCGATCTCAACGATTTCCTTCGACCCGGCGCTTGAGTTCCTTCAAGGCCGTGTCCATGATCATTTTTTCGGCTTTGCGCCGGAATAAACCGATCATCGGAATCGTCAAGTCCACCGCCAGACTGTAGGTGACTTCCGTGCGGTTCTCGTCCAGCGGCTTGAGCCGGTAGGTGCCGTGCTGCGCTTTCTGCACCTGGCCCTCGACGAGGGACCAACTGACGGAAAGCCCGTCCGGAGCCCACTCGTAGACGTTGACGTAGGTGTCCTTGACCACCCCAGCGTCCAGCACGAAGCGCACCTTCTCAGCCGTCCCGTCCGGTTTCCGCTCCAGCACCTCGGTCTCCTTGACCGCGGCCGCCCACTCCGGGTACGCGGCGAAGTCCGCGATCACTTCCATGATCGGGGCCGCCGGGGCCTCAATGACGATGGACTGGGTGGACTGATCGACCATGCGCGCAGATTACCGCTTGCCCAGCTGAACAGCGTCGTCCGGAGCCGCCGTTTCGAGGATTTCACCACTCGATCACGTACGGCCGACCGGTCTGCTTGAAGTGGCCGACGTTGACGCACTCGGTGCGGCCCAACCGGACCCGCCGCGCCAACGGCTGGTGCACGTGCCCGAACAACGACCACCGCGGTTGATCTGCCCGGATCCGCTCGAGGAGCCGGGTCGAACCGTGCTCGGGACGCTTGGCGACCACGTCGTAGGTCAGGTCGGCGACGGCCGGCGGCAGGTGCGTGCACAGCACGTCCAGTTCCGGAAGCTGGTCGACGAGCTCGTCGTACTCCTCTTCCGGGCGGATGTTGGGCACCCAGGCGGAGTCCCGGCGCAACTTCCCCCCGGGAGGCAGGACCGTGCCGCCGACGAAGCCGAACCGGAGCCCGCCGATGTCGACGGCATCGCCGTCGAGGACGTGGATGCCGGATCGGGCGAACTCCGGCCACAACTGCGGCATGTCCACGTTGCCGGGGGTGGCGTAGGTGGGAGCGGGCATCGCGCCGAACAGCTCGGCGTACTGCTCGCGGACCGCTTCCTGCAGCACCCGGGCCGGGTCGCTCAGGCTGGCCCACAAGGAACGCGCGTACGCTCCGATCTCGGCACCGCGTCGACTGCGCCGCAGCTCGGCGAACTTGGCGACCTTCTCCGGACCGAAGATGCGGCCGAGGATGCCCTTGCTGTGGTCCCGGTAGTCGACGAGATCGACGAGGTCGCCCAGCACGATGAGCGCATCCGCTCCGTCGCCGGCGCGCTTGAGGTCCTCGGCGTTGCCATGGACATCCGACACAACGTGGACGCGCAAATCCGCTCCTTTGCTGTGAACTACAACGGCCACCCACAAATGAACCTACTGCCGGGGCTCCGGTGTGCGGCAGAGTCCGTTCGTACCCTTCGGTGTGATCCAGTGCGGAGCACACCGGCGGCCGCTGGGCGCAGTTGCTGAACTGTTCAAGAAAGAGGCCGGCATCCGCACCCCGGGACGAGCGTGGCAAGCTCTCCAGGTTGGACTGCTCATGCCGGACAGGTTTCTGACCAGTTCCTGTCCAGTGTGCTGCAGTGCGATAACGGGGACTACCGCCTGGTAACTATCGGCGTTAGGTTGTGCCCCACAACGGCGTGTTTTCGGAGGTTTCGACGTGCGAGAGTACAGCGCACCTGCCACCACGGGCGTGGCCGACGACGAGAACCTCACCGACATGGTGTGGGCGAACGCGGAGCGCTTTGGGAGCACGGTGAGCTTCCGGCGCCGGGTGGATGGCACCTGGGTCGACGTAACCGCCGCAGAGTTCGCCGCACAGGTGCTCGCCGTGGCCAAGGGAATCGTGGCCGCCGGCCTGCAGCCCGGTGACCGGATCGGGCTGATGTCCCGCACCCGCTACGAGTGGAGCCTGCTCGACTTCGCGATCTGGTCAGCGGGCTGCATCCCTGTTCCGATCTACGAGACTTCGTCGTCCGACCAGGCGGAGTGGATCCTGAGCGACTCCGGCGCCAAAGCGGTCATCGTGGAAACCGACACGCACCGCGCCGAGGTCGAGAAGGCCCTCGAAAAGCTGCCGGAGGTCAAGCACCTGTGGCAGATCGAACAGTCGGCGAACGACGGCAAGTCGGTCGTCGAGGAGCTGACCGCCCTCGGAGCCGACATCGCGGACCGAGAAGTGCACGAGCGCCGACGCGCGGTGCGCGCTGACGACACCGCGACGCTGATCTACACCTCCGGCACCACCGGCCGCCCGAAGGGCTGCGTGCTGACCCACCGCAACATGCTGGCCGAGGTCCGGGCGGACGTGGCAGCGTTCCCGCAGCTGCTGCGGGACGGCAACTCCATGCTGATGTTCCTGCCCATGGCCCACGTGCTGGCCCGCGCCATCGCGGTGTGCTGCGTGTACTCCCGCGTCACCCTGGGGCACACGGCCAACATCAAGAACCTGGTCGCCGACCTCGGCACCTTCCGCCCCACGTTCGTGCTCGCCGTGCCCCGCGTGTTCGAGAAGGTGTACAACACCGCCAAGCAGAAGGCCCACGGCGAGGGCAAGGGCAAGATCTTCGACGCGGCGGAGAACACCGCGGTCGCCTACAGCCAGGCCCAGGACACCGGCGGCCCCGGCTTGGGGCTGCGGCTGCGGCACCTCGTGTTCGACAAGCTCGTGTACGGCAAGCTGCGGGCAGCGCTCGGCGGACGCTGCATCGCCGCGGTGTCCGGTGGTGCTCCGCTCGGCGAGCGGCTCGCGCACTTCTTCCGCGGCATCGGCGTTCCGGTGCTGGAGGGCTACGGTCTCACCGAGACGACCGCGGCTGCCGCGGTGAACGTGGAAGGCGCGTTCAAAGTGGGCACCGTGGGTCGACCGATCTCCGGCACCTCGATCCGGATCGCCGAGGACGGCGAGGTGCTCATCAAGGGCGATGTGGTGTTCCGGGAGTACTGGAACAACCCGACGGCCACCAAGGAAGCCCTGGAGGACGGCTGGTTCCACACCGGAGACCTGGGCTCGCTGGACGAGGACGGTTTCCTGCGGATCACCGGCCGCAAGAAGGAGATCATCGTCACCGCGGGCGGCAAGAACGTCGCCCCGGCGGTGTTGGAGGACCGGCTGCGAGCGCACCCGTTGATCAGCCAGTGCATGGTCGTCGGGGACAAGAAGCCGTTCATCGGTGCGCTGATCACACTGGACCAGGAGTTCCTGCCCAACTGGTTGGCGAACAAGAACCGGCCGAAGGACACCCCGCTCTCCGACCTGGTCAACGACCCGGAACTGCTCAGCGAGATCCAGCAGGCCGTGGACGAGGCCAACAAAGCGGTCTCCCGGGCCGAGCAGATCAAGAAATTCCGCGTGCTGCCGACGGACTTCACCGAAGCGACCGGCGAACTGACGCCGAGCCTGAAGCTGAAGCGGAACAAGGTCGCCGAGAACTACGCCTCGGAGATCGAAGCGATCTACTCCTCGTGAGGCTGCCCGCACCACGGCGGAACCGGAAGCTGTCCGGTTCCGCCGTTTCTTCTTCCGGCTTCCTGCACTGAAAACCGCCCACGAAACTCCACAGTGCACTTCGCGCACCCCGGGAGGCCCCACCGCGCCGGGGAACCGCGGTGGAAACGACGGATCCTCTCCGAAACAACACGGGGCGGGAGCCGACAGCTCGGCTCCCGCCCCGTTGAGCGGAGTTCGGTCCAGCTCAACCGGCGATGCGCCGAATGGAGTTCACCGGACCGATCTTCTCGTAATCGACCACCTTCACCACGTCACCAGTGGTCGGCGCGTGCACGGCCTTGCCGTTGCCGACGTACATGGCCACGTGGCTGACCGGGCTGTAGTAGAAGATCAGGTCACCCGGCTTGAGCTCGCTGGCCGAAACGCTGCGCCCCTGGTTGACCTGGGTCTTGGTGGAACCACCGATGGTGACCCCGGCCTGCTGGTAGGCCCAGTACATCAGCCCCGAGCAGTCGAAGCTGTCCGGTCCCTTCGCCCCCCAGACGTAGGGAGCCCCCTGTTTGCTCAGAGCTGCGTTGACCGCTTCGATCGCAGCGCCGGAACCCGCGATGCTGCCGAAATCGGTGCTGCCGTCGGTGATCAGCGAGGCCTGGTCGATGCCGGACAACTCGGCATAGCGCTCCTCGACCTCGGCGATCCGCTCTTCCATCTCCTCGGTCTTCTTCTCCAACTCCTCGGAGATGCGAGCGGCCTCCGCCTCGGCCTTGGCAGCTCGGTCGCGCGCCTGCTGGGCCTTCTTCTCCGCGGCCTCGGCCTGCCGAGTCGCGGCAGCCAGCCGCTCGACCGCTTCGTTGTTGTCCCTGGCCAGGACTTCCAGCGCCGAAGCGCGGTCCAGGAAGTCGCTCGGGTTCTCACTGACCAGCAGCGCCGATAACTTGTTCAGCCGAGCACCTTGGTAGGAGGCGTTGGTGAGCCGGTCGACCTGGCCGCGGAACCTCTCCTCTTCCGCTCGAGCCTGGTCGGCGACCTGCTTGGCCTGCTCCGCCTCCTGCTCCGCCCGTTCCAGCTCGGCTTTCTTGGCCGCGTGGTCGTCTTCGGCCTTCTTCTTCTCCTCGGTCAGCTGCTCCGCCTGGTGCGCCAGTTCACGGACCTGCTGAGCCGCTTCCGAGGCAGTGTCGGGAAGTTGCGGGTCTGCGAGAGCCGGCGCGGTTGTCATACCAACAGCGGCAGCAACCGCGGTAGCGGTCAAAGCTCCCCGCAGAGAGCGCTTAAGTCGGTGCGACTCCACGTCGCGACTGCTCCTTCTTTCTCCTCCGACCGCCTACTGAAACTGAGCACAGAACACGGGCGCGCAATGCCGTGACCCCCTTGCGGCATTGAAACCGGACGCCCGGCACGGCTCCGGTTCGGCTCCCCGACAAGCCGATTCGGCGGTGACTCGCGGGCTGCCCCTGATGAGCAGCTGATCACCGCGAAGTCTTCGCCAGGTTACGAAAGGCGAGCAGCACTCGTCCAGAAGCAGGTGCGAATTTTGTACAAAAATGCACAAGATCTCTAACAGAGGAACACCATGCGCTTACTGTGAGCAGCTTGGCGTTTCATTAGCTCTTTCTACCCAGCGCTTTCACTCGTCCAGGGAGAGAAGCGCCCGGCCTGAAAATCACTGTGAGAAACTGCACACCCGGCCGGGCCCGAGGGACGACGAAGATCACCAGTCCGTGTCAGATGCGGGCCAAGCGGCTGAGCAGAACCGCCGAAGAAACCGTGTAGGCCCCTCTCCGCCGCACCGAAGTGGCCACCTCCCGATCCGAACTGGCGACCACCAATTGGCGCCCCCTCGGCTCCGCCGAAACCAGATCGCGAATGACGTCGTCAGCCTGCACACCCGGCTCGCTGAACAGCACCCGCACCCCCCGCGGAGCAGCGGTGCGCACCCCGAGGACATCAGCGCCGTCGAAGACCACGGTCACCTCCGCGCCGGTGCGGGCCGCCAGCGCCGCCAGCTGATGCGCCAACCGGTTCCGCTGATCGGCCAACGGCAACTCCGGATAACCGGTCTTGGTGACGTTGTAGCCGTCGACGATGAGGTGAACCGCGGGCAGCGCGAGCAGCCGATCCAGCCTGCTCGGGTCAGACGCTTCCCGGTCCTCCCCGGGATCCGCCCGAACCCGCTGCACGATATCGGCGGGCCGCGGCCCGCTACCGGTCGCGCCGAGTTCCCGGCGCAACCCGGAAACCGCCCCCTCCAGGGTCTCCAACAGCAAGGACAAGCGGACCTCGTCGCCCTGCCGCGCTTCCCGCGCCGACTGCCGAGCAATCTCCACCTCGGCCGAAGCCCGGTCCGCCCGCTCGCGCTCCTCCAAGACCTTCGACTGGGCCCGATCGCGTTCCGCGGCCAGGCTCGCCGCCAACTCCTCGCTCTCGGCTCGGACCCGTTCCAACTCGCTGCGGGCCTCCGCAGCTGCGTCCTTCGCCTCCTTGAGCCGAACCCCCTGCTCGCGAAGCCGCTTGCGCAGCTTGTCCGCCTCCTCGTGGCCAGCGCTGCCCGCCCGCTCCGCGGCGGCCTTCGCCTCGGCCAGCTCCTTGCGGAGATTCTCCAACTCCGCGCTCATGCGCTGGACCCGAGCCAACGCGGCATCGCGTTCGGCGCGCAACTGGCTCCGCTCCGTCCGGTAGCTCACCAGCTCCACGTAGTGCGCAGCCGACTTCGCCCCGGTCAGCAACCCGGCCACCGCCACCACCACCGGATCGCTGTGCTCCAGATCCAGCGCCTCCGGTCGGTGCGTGCGGCACCAATCCAGCACCGCGGTGCGGAACACCGGGACGTCCCGCAGCGCGGACACCAGCGCCGCCTGGCCCAGCTTCGCGCGCTTCGTCGAGGCGAACCGCACCACGGGACGCAGCGGCGCCGGGATGTCCACGGGCCGCATGTCGTCCAAGGAATCCGCCGCCAGCTCGGCCAGACGCTGCCGGACCGGGCCGGGAAGCGCATCCCACACGGGCACGCCAGCACCCGTCTGCTGTGCACTGTCCTCAGCAGACCCCTTCGCTGGTGGATCACCGGATCCACGGTTCGCTGCCACTCCCACAGGCTAATCGTCACCTCGGTGGGACAACGCACCAGTCGGAAGGTCGGTGGCAGGACGTAATCTGGTCGCCGATGTCCGCACAGCTGTCGTTCGACGAGATCACCCCCGCTGATCAGCTCTTATCCGATGTCACGTTCGTGGTGGTGGACCTGGAGACCACCGGAACCGACCGCGCCGGAGACGCGATCACCGAAATCGGTGCCGTCAAGATCCGCGGTGGTGAGGTGCTCGGTGAATTCACCACCCTGGTGAACCCGGGCCGGGACATCCCGCCGTCGATCGTCGCGATCACGGGCATCACCAACGAAATGGTGGCCGACGCTCCTCCCCTCGACTCCGTGCTCCCGGCGTTCCTGGAGTTCAGCCGCGGAGCGGTGCTCGTCGCCCACAACGCCCCGTTCGACATCGGATTCCTGCGGGCCAACTGCGAACGACTAGGACTCCCCTGGCCGAAACCGCAGGTGGTGGACACCGTGCGGCTGGCGAAACGAGTGATCACCAAGGACGAAACCCCCAACTACCGGCTCGCCACTCTCGCCCAGGTGCTGCACGCCGGCACCGAACCCGTGCACCGCGCGCTCGACGACGCCCGCACCACCGTGGACGTGCTGCACACCCTGCTGGAACGGATCGGGAACCTGGGAGTGCAGACCCTGGGCGACCTCCAAACCCACCTGGCCGGGGTCACCGCCGCCCAGCGGAGCAAACGCGCCCTCGCCGACGGGCTCCCCGACAGCCCCGGGGTGTACCTGTTCCGCGGCCCCAACGACGAAGTCCTCTACGTGGGCACCGCGACCAGCCTCCGGAAACGAGTGCGCCAGTACTTCACCGCCGGCGAGCGGCGCGCCCGGATCAAGGAAATGGTGGCGCTGTGCGAACGGATCGACCACGTGGTGTGCGCGCACCCGCTGGAAGCCGAAGTCCGCGAGCTGCGCCTGCTCACCGCCCACCAACCGCGCTACAACCGCCGGTCGAAATTCCCCCAACGCTCCTGGTGGGTGGCGTTGACCGAAGAACCGTTCCCCCGCCTGTCAGTGGTGCGCAAACCACCGGCTGACGCGCTCGGCCCGTTCAGCTCCCGTCGAGCCGCTGCCGAAGCGGTGGAGACCCTGCAGTCAGCTGTCCCGATTCGGCGGTGCACCGAGCGGATCCCCGCGGAGAACCAGCGCGGCCGCCCGTGCGCCCTGCACGAGCTGGGGCACTGCGGCGCCCCGTGCGCCGGTCTGGAGAGCCGAACCGAGTACGCGAAGAAGGTCATCGAGCTGCGCAGCGCGCTCAACGGGCACAGCGGCACGCTGCTGGACCGGTTGCGCGCGGAGCTGGACCGGCTCTCCGCCGCGCACCGGTTCGAAGAAGCCGCCGCCCACCGGGACCGGCTGGCCCAGCTCGTCCAAGCCCTCGACCGCGGTCAGCGGCTCGCCGCCCTGGCCAGCATCCCGGAAATGACCGCGGCCCGACCGGACGGGCACGGCGGCTGGCAACTTGCTGTGATCCGCTACGGCAAACTCGCCGCGGCCAGCACCGCCCCGCGCGGTGTTCCGCCGCTGCCCGCAGCAAACGAGCTCCGCACCGGAGCGGAGAACGTCATTCCCGGCCCGGGACCGCTGCGCGGCAGCACGGCCGACGAGACCACCGTGCTCTACCGCTGGCTGACCAGCGGCGAGACCCGCCTGGTGAACTGCGTCGAACCATGGGCGGAACCCGCGCGCTCAGCTGGCTCCTGGCGCGAGTGGGCGAAGCAGGCCAGCAGCGCGCGCCAGCCGTACGGCGCGGCCAACTAGGCGGTCATGTCGAGGTTCGCCACCACTTTCACCGGACGCAGCCGGACCACCAGCTCACCCGGTACCGCGTTGCGCCGCCCGAACTCCTCGGCACGCTCCCGCCCCATGCAGCGCTCGGCCAGCGAAGTCGCCGTGCGCAGCAGCTCAGCGGGGTCCTCCGAGATCGATGCCTCCGCCTGGACCTGCACGAACCCGTAGGGAGGCTCCGGCAAGTCCACGCAGAGCGATACCCGGGGATCACGCGCGATGGACCTGCCCTTGGCGGTGTTCTTGCCGGTGTTGAACACGATCTCGGAGCCCTCGAGCACGAACCACACCGGAGCCACCAGCGGACGCCCATCACCAGCGCTGTAGGCGAGCATTCCGGTTCTCGTGCCCCGAGTCAGGAACTCGCGGATCTCGGGGTCTTGAACAGTAGCCATGAGCAGACCGCAAGGGCGTGGCGCCCACCGCACGCGCAGAAAGGCCCGGTGCCGCACGGCACCGGGCCTTTCTGCGCGTCAGACGCTCACTCCGAGGACTCGGACTGGCCTGCGCTCAGCGAGCGCTGCTCGCGCTCCTGGCGCTCGCGCTCGGCCTCCTCGCGCCGAGCGCGCTCCAGCGCCTCCGTCTCCTCCGGCGGGTCGGGGCGCAGCAGGCTGCCCTGAACCGGCTTGCCCGCAGCTCCCAGCTTGTTCGCCTTCTTCGGAACCGGAGCACCCTGGTACGGCAGCGGCTCGGGGTGACCGTGCTCGTCCACCGGGCCGAGCGGCTGGTGGAGCTCGATGAACTCACCGTGCGGCAAGCGCTTGATGATGCCGGTCTCGATGCCGTGCTCCAGCACCTCCCGGTCGCTGCGCTGCAGACCCAGGCAGATCCGGTAGGTGATGTAGTAGGCGATCGGCGGGAGCACCAGCAGCCCGATGCGACCGATCCAGGTCATCGCGTTCAGCGAGATGTGGAACTGGAACGCGATGATGTCGTTCACACCGGAGATCATCAGCACCGCGAAGAAGGTGATGGCCATCACACCGAGGGAGGTGCGAACGGGCACGTCACGCGGCCGCTGCAGCAGGTTGTGGTGCGCGTTGTCCTTGGTCAGCTTCCGCTCGATGGCCGGGTACAGGGCTGCGACCGTGAAGATCAAGCCCATGAACAGGGCCGTCGGGAAGAACGGCGCCGGGATCGTGAACGAGCCCAGGTAGACCTCCCAGGCCGGCCACAACCGGCTGGAGCCGTCGGTCCAGATCATGTACCAGTCGGGCTGCGAAGCCGCCGACACCTGCGAAGCCAGGTACGGACCCAGGTTCCAGATCGGGTTGATCTGGAAGACACCGGCCATGATCGCGCAGACACCGACGACCATCGCGAAGAACCCGCCGGCCTTCACCGCGAACACCGGCATGATCCGCACGCCGACCACGTTCTCCTCGGTGCGCCGCACGCCCGGGAACTGGGTGTGCTTCTGGTACCAGACCAGCGCCAGGTGCACCGCCACCAGACCCAGGATCAGGCCCGGCAGCAGGAAGACGTGGAACAGGTAGAACCGCGGGATCAGTTCGGTGCCCGGGAACTCGGAGCCGAACAGGATCCAGTGCAGCCAGGTGCCGACGACCGGAACCGACATGGTGATGCCGGAAGCGATCCGGACACCGGTACCGGACAGCAGGTCGTCCGGCAGGGAGTAACCGGTGAAGCCCTCGAACATGCCGAGCACGAACAGGGCGATACCGATCATCCAGTTCGTTTCGCGCGGGCGGCGGAACGCACCGGTGAAGAAGATGCGGAACATGTGCGCCACCATCGACGCCATGAACAGCAGTGCCGCCCAGTGGTGCAGCTGCCGGGCGAACATACCGCCGCGGACCTCGAACGAGATGTTCAAGGCGCTCTCGAAGGCCCTGGACATCTCCACACCGCGGAGGTTGGTGTAAGCGCCCTGGTATTCGACCTCCGCCATCGAGGGGTCGAAGAAGAACGCCAGGTAGGTACCCGTGATCAGCAGCAGGATGAACGTGTAGAGCGCGATCTCACCGAGCAGGAATGACCAGTGCGTCGGGAAGACCTTGTTCAGCTGCCGCCGGAGTCCGGGAGCCAGCCGGTACCGCGAGTCGAGCTCGTTGGCCGCATGCGCCGCCTTGCGGTACAGGGCGCTCTCCGGCTTCGTGGGCGTGGTAATGGAACTCATGAGTCACGCTCCCAGTACGCCGGGCCGACGGGCTCGATGAAGTCGCCCTTCGCCACGAAATATCCATCCTCGTCCACGGTGATCGGCAGCTGCGGAAGAGCCCGCGTAGCCGGACCGAACACCGGCTTGGCATAGGTGTTGACCACGTCGAACTGCGACTGGTGGCACGGGCAGAGCAGGCGACCAGTCTGCTGTTCGAACAGCGACGTCGGGCAGCCCAGGTGGGTGCAGATCTTCGAGTAGGCGTAGTAGTCGCCGTAGTTGAAGTCCTCCTGGCCCTTGCGCTTGATCGGCTTGCTGCCCGGGCGCAGCCGGATCAGCATGACCGGCGAGTCACCGCTGCGCAGCGAGCGGACCAGCTCTTCCTCGTTGTTCCGCATCGATTCCCGGAACGGGAAGACGGTCTCGAACCCGCCGGCGTCGATGTCCTCGGGACGGACCAGGGAAACCTCGTGCGGGTCACCGGTGTCCCGACGCAGGTAGGTCTTCTCCCCGTTCGGCGACAGCCACAGGGTGTGCTCCAGCGAGTCGGCACCCTCTTCCGCCCAGGGGTTGCGCACCAGACCGCCGAGCGCGTACACGCCCGCGCCCAGACCGAACGCCCCGACACCGAATCCAGCGGTCCGCTTGATCAGCGAACGCCGGGCGATGCCGCTGCGCTCACCCGCATCGGCCAGCAGCGCCGCGGTGGTCTGCTTGTCCACCTCGCTGGAACCGTGCCCGTCGTGCCGCTGCTGGATCGCGACCTCGTGCGGGATGAACTTCTTCTGGTACAGCACCACGCCGATGCCGACCGACAGGATCGACAGCCCGAGGAAGAAGCCGATCAGCGGGTTGTACAGGGAGTAGAGGAAGTGCCCGCGCCCATCGCTCGGGTCCTGGTACTCCCACGGCCAGAAGATGAAGACGGCGATGAACGCCAGCGCGGACAACCCGGCAACGGTGAACCAGGCTGCCACGGCCCGTTCGGCGCGGCGCTCAGCCCGGGTCCCCTTGACCGGCCAGTTGTCGCGGTATTCGACCAGCTCGACGTCGTCGAGCGCCAGCCCGAGCCGGACCTTCTCCTCACGGCTCATCTCGGCCAGCTCGGCTTCGGTGTAATCCTTCTTCTGCTCACTCATGCCCTGGCTCCGATCCACAGGGTGAGGCCGATCAACGAGCCGAGACCAATCACCCAAGCGACCACCGTCTCCGGCCCAGGCCCGTAGCCGCCAAGAGCGTTACCACCCGGGTTGTTGTTCCCGTTGGTGACCGACTTGATGTAGGCGATGATGTCTTCCTTCTCCTCCGGAGTGAGCTGCCGGTCCGAGAACTTCGGCATGTTCTGCGGCCCGGTGAGCATCGCCTCGTAGATCTCCTGCTCAGTAGGAGCGTCCAAGTTGGGGGCGTACTTACCGGAGGACATCGCGATACCCCGGCCGGTGAAGTTGTGGCAGGAGGCGCAGTTCAACCGGAACAGCTCACCACCACGCGCCGGGTCATCGCCGCGCAGAGCCTCACCGGTCTTCTCCGGGGACTTCGGGCCGCCGCCGTAGGTCTGGACGTAGGCGGCCAGCGCGTCGATCTCCTCCGGGCTGAACGCCGGCGGCTTGCGCGAAGCCTGGGCTTCCTGGCGCATCATCGGCATCCGGCCGGTGGCCACCTGGAAGTGCACGGCGGCTTCACCGACGCCGACCAGGCTCGGCCCACGGTCCTCGACACCTTGCAGGTTCGCGCCGTGGCAGGTGATGCAGGCGTTGTTGTACAGCTGCTCACCCTGCCTAACCAGAGCCGGGTCCGCACTTGCGTGCGCGGTCTGCGGCTCTGGTGTCACAACGGTGTAAAGCCCACCGGCACCAACCAGCGCGATCCCAAGCGCCAACACACCGGAGACCCGCCGCTTGAGCTTCGAGGCCGCGCGGTCTCGCTTCTTTTTCGTGGTCATGAGTGCGGCAACCCTTGCTGTCCAGTTCGGGGAGTTCGGTTACGACCTCATCTGCATCGAGCAGACTCAAGGAACGAGATAGATCACGGCGAACAGGCCGATCCACACGATGTCCACGAAGTGCCAGTAGTACGACACGACGATCGCGGCGATGGCCTGGGCAGGCGTGAACTTACTCAGCTTGGTCCTGATGATCAGGAAAACGAAGGCGATGAGACCACCGATCACGTGCAGGCCGTGGAACCCGGTCGTCATGTAGAAGACGCTTCCGTAGGCCGACGACGAGATCGTGGTCGCGTGCTCCGTGACCATCTGGTAGTACTCACCGGCCTGCCCGAGCACGAAGATCGTGCCCATGATCAACGTGACGACGTACCAGCGGCGGAGGCCGTAGACGTCCCCTCGCTCTGCCGCGAACACACCCCACTGACAGGTGAACGAGGACGCCACCAGGATGATCGTGAACGGAAGAGCGTACGGGAGGTTCAGGTGAGCGGGCGGTGGTGGCCACTCGCCCTCGTTCTGCGCCTTCACCGTGAAGAACATGGCGAAGAGCCCAGCGAAGAACATCAGCTCGCTGGCCAACCAAACGATGGTGCCTACGCTGACCATGTTCGGCCGGTTCAGCGAGTGCACGCGTTGACTGATAGAGGGCGCTGCCGTTGTCACACGACGCATTATGTCTTGGACGTTTTTCGCGCGCGCTTCGGGTCTACCCACCCAGCAGCGGGTGACCGGAAGTAGTCCCGGAGGTGACTCCCCGTGAAGAAACTCGCCGAGCTGCACCGCTCCCTCAAGGCTCGCTTCCGCCGCCAGAAAGAGCCGCTGATCAGCATTAACGACCCCGATCTGCGGGTCGTCGCCACCGCTTACGACGAAACCGAAGCTGCTTCCTCGGCACTCGCCCGGGCCACTGAACTCGATACAGACCTGCCCGCCGTCCTGCGGCACCATCTGGCCCTGCCGAGACAGACTTCACAGTCGGCTCTCGAACTGCTGACCGCGGACGGCTGGGAACTCCGCCCAGGCGGCCGAGGCGCCGAGAGCGCCGACGGACAGCTCGAAGCCTGGCAGGCACTGCGAGTGGAGAAGCTGGATGCGTTAGTTTGCTCACAGCAGAGTTCCCGGATGGCCGGACTGGCCCAACGGCACGGCGGCCAGACCTTCGGCTGGGACGCGCTCCAGCCGCCACCGAACCGGGCGGACCCGACGAAGTGACTATTCCAGCACCGGGCTGACCGCTAGCATTCCGGTAACTCAGCGTCCACCGGCAGTCTGCGCCGAGCAGCGAGGAGCACGTGATGAGCACACCGGCTACGAACGTCGTCGTATACAGCCACCGCCCCGAAGTCCGCGAGGCGATCATCACAGCGATCGGTCGGCGCCCCGCCCCCGACCTCGGCAGGCTGCACTACACCGAATGCTCTTCGGTGGCCGAGGTGATAAGCGAGGTGGACGCCGGTAGAGCCGATCTGATTATTCTGGACGGCGAAGCGCAGCCCACCGGCGGCATGGGCATTTCGCGACAGCTGAAGAACGAGATCGCGCAGTGCCCGCCCACCGTGGTGGCAGTGCGCCGCAAGGACGACCGATGGCTGGCCACCTGGTCGCAAGCGGACGCGGTGCTGGTGCACCCGCTGGACCCGCTGGCCTCGGCCGAAACGGTGGCCGAGGTGCTGCGCAGCAAGGTCAAGCCAGCCATTTCGGCGTGACGTGACGCGGGCCCGCGATGACGTTGCACTTCTTCTCCGGGGACTGAGCGCGGGCGAGCCCCGCCAGTCCGGGCACGCGCAGCGCCATGCCCGCCAGCGAGCAGCAGGAGCGAGGAAACTTGGGAACCATGGCGGGAAGCTGGGCGGGACTACTCGGAAGCCTGGTGGAGGGCAAGGACCTCTCCTCCGAGGACACCGCCTGGGCGATGGACCTCATCATGGCCGGCGAGGCCACCCCGGCCCGCATCGCGGCTTTCATGGTCGCGCTCCGCGCCAAAGGGGAAACTCCCGCCGAAGTGCGCGGTCTGGCGGATGCCATGCTGGCGCACGCCCGCCAGCTGGACACGCCGCACCGCGCGGTCGACATCGTCGGAACGGGCGGCGACCGCACCGGCAGCGTGAACATCTCCACGATGGCGTCCATCGTGGTCGCCGCGTCCGGGGTTCCGGTGGTCAAGCACGGCAACCGGGCGGCCTCGTCCAAGTGCGGCACCGCGGACGTGCTCGAAGAACTGGGAGTCGCGATCGACCTCACCCCGGCCGGTGTCCAGCAGTGCCTGGCCGATGTGGGCATCGGCTTCTGCTTCGCACCGGTCTTCCACCCGGCCTTCAAGTACACCGCCGCTCCGCGCCGGGAAATCGGCATCCCGACCGCGTTCAACATCCTGGGGCCGCTGACCAACCCGGCTCGCCCCGCCGCCGGGCTGATCGGCTGCGCCGACCTGAACAACGCGCCCGTGCTGGCGGAGGTCTTCGCCGCACGGGGCAACTCCGCACTGGTCGTCCGCGGCGACGACGGGATGGACGAGATCACCACCACCGCGGACAGCAAGGTCTGGGTGGTGCACGAGGAAACGGTCTGGCAAGACCGCATCGTCCCGACCGAGCTCGGTGTCCCCTACTGCCGTCCGGAGGACCTCAAGGGCGGGGACGCCACGGTCAACGCCGCTGTCGTGCGCGACCTGCTCGACGGCAAAAAAGGCCCGGTGCGGGACGCCGTGCTGCTCAATGCCGCCGGCGCGATGCTGGCCTACGACGGGCCGGGCGACGACATCAAGACCGGGCTGCAGGAACGCATCGCACGCGCCGCGGAAACCATCGATTCCGGCGCTGCGGCAGATCTGCTCAACCGCTGGGCCACCCGCTCCACCGAGCTGAAGGCTCAGGAGGCCTAGTCAGGCCTGCCGCAGCAGCGGCGTCACTGCTCGTCCAGGCCGATCGAGAAGGCCGCTTCGGTGTCCCGGCGCGAGTACGAGCGGAACGCGATGTGCGTGTCGGTGTCCAGCACTCCCTCGACCTTGTTGATCCGGCCGGGGACGATGTCCGCGAGGTCTTCGTGCTTGCTGACCCGCAGGATGGCGATCAGGTCCACATCACCCGCGCACGAGTAGACCTCGTCCACGCCGTCCAGGTCGGCGATTTCCTGCGCAGCTTCGGCAAGCCGGTCGGCAGCGGTCTGGATCAGCACGATTGCCGTGATCAACGGGAACCTCCAGCTCCACGGGATGACAAGAACGGGATGTTAACGAGGAAAGGCCCCCGTGTCCGAAGCGGACCGGGGGCCTTTCCAGCTCTGGCTTTCAGATCACTCGTGGTTGGGACCGGTGTGGTACTCGAACACCAGCCCGGCGACCGTGATCAGCAGGAAGCCAATTGCGAGGACGATCATCCATGCGTGGAAGAACGCCAACGCGAGACCGGCGAAAGCGGATGCTGCCGCCACCCCGAACGGCCAGTAGCTGCCGGGGCTGAAGAAGCCCAGCTCACCTGCGCCGTCACTGACCTCGGCGTCCGGGTTGTCCTCCGGCCGCTGGTCGATGCGGCGCGCCACGAACTGGAAGTAGGTGCCGATGATCAGGGCCAGCCCACCGGTCAGTAGCAGGGCGACGATGCCCACGGGCTCCTTGGACCAGAACCCGTAGACCGCCGCCGACACGAAGAAGAACAGGGTGATGATGTTGAAGATCCTGGCTTCGACCTTCATGGAGTCCTCGCTCTCACGCCGTACGCTCTGCCGAAGGCACCCCTGGAGTCATGCGCTCGATCACGAGGGCTCTCCGGAAGTGCGATCGGTGTTGAACGGGGTGGTGGTCACCGCGTGCGGCGTGCACAGTTCGCCGCAGTTCATCTGTCCGAGTGCTTCTGCGGCAGTGTACGGCTGCCCGGTCTGCGGGTTGATCTGCGTCCGCAGCTGCATGTACTGGTCGAACTTGTCCGGAGAAAGCGCACGGACCTCGAAGTTCATCATCGCGTGGTAGGTGCCGCACAGCTCGGCGCAGCGACCGACGAAGGCACCTTCGCGATCGATGGTGTTCTGGAAGACGTTGTCCTGGTCGTTCTTCTCCGGGTTCGGGAAGTTGTCCCGCTTGAACAGGAACTCCGGAACCCAGAAGGAGTGGATAACGTCCGTGGAGCGCAGCGTGTACTCGATCCGCTGGTTGGTCGGCACGACCAGAAGCGGGATCTCGTCACTGCTCCCCACCGTCCGGACCGGCTCGCCGTCCGGAGTCCGGTACTCCGGGTAAGAGAACTCCCAGTTCCACTGGAACGCGGTTACGTTGACTTTCTGGTCGGGATTGGCCGGTTTGGCCAGCACTTCGTTCTGGGTGACGGCCGTGAAGTAGAACAACACGACGACCATCACGAACGGGATCGCCGTGTAGATGACTTCGAGCGGCACGTTGTACTGGAACTGCCGGGGGAGCTCGTCCGTCTTCTTCCGGTGGAAGGCGGCACTCCAGAACATCAGGCCCCACACGATCACACCGACCGCGAGTGCCGCGATGACCGACCAGGTCCACAACTGCCGCATCGATTCGGCCTGTGGGGTGACACCCTCCGGCCAGCCGAACCGCAGGACTTCTTCAGTCGTGCAGCCGGTGGCCGCGACCCCAACCAGGCCGATCAGACCAGCGACTTTGACCAGCCGTGGCACTCGGGTCCCCTCCTTCAGGCCCACTGCGCGACGCCTCCTCGTGCAAAACTTACCGCTGCGGCATGCGCCCCACGTCCCACTGCCGGGTCCTGCTGAGGCCGCCGCCGGAATCCTGCGCTGAGCCTAGCCCAGGTGTAGCCGCGATACTGCTTCGGGGGCACATATTCGACCTTCACCCCGGATCAGCTGACGAACACCGAGACGCCGGTCACTTTCCGGGCGTATCACGCCCCCCGCGCGTGCACGCGCCTGGAAGAAGAGCGGCATACTGGAGCAACCCGCCGAGGGCTGAAGAGACACCGCCGACTCGAGAGGTGCACGAGACGCGTGTGCGGCCTGCTTGGACTTGTCTGTCCCACTGAAGAAAACGCCGGTTATGCGGTCAACGCCGTGGCGAACGCGCTGCCGTGCCAGCGGCACCGAGGTCCGGACGAGACCGGTACGTGGCAAGACGGCGAAGTGGTCTTCGGCTTCAACCGTCTGTCGATCATCGACCTGGAGCACTCCCACCAGCCGCTGACCTGGGGACCGCCGGAGAACCCGAATCGTTACACGATCACGTTCAACGGCGAGATCTACAACTACCTGGAGCTGCGCAGCGAGCTGATGGGCCGGTTCGGCGCCAGGTTCAACACCGACGGCGACACCGAGGTGATCGTCGCTGCGTACCACTACCTGGGCACTTCGGTGGTCAGCCGGCTGCGCGGCATGTTCGCGTTCCTGATCTGGGACAGCGAGCGCCGGGTGGTCTTCGGCGCCCGCGACCCGTTCGGGATCAAGCCGCTCTTCTACGCCACCGGCCCCGGTGGCTCGGCTTTCGCCAGCGAGAAGAAGAGCCTGTTGCATCTGGTCAACACGCTCGGGATCACCGAGGAGGTGGACCACAAGGCGTTCCAGCACTACCTGGTGCTGCAGTACGTCCCGGAGCCGGAGTCGTTGCACCGGTCCATCCGGCGGATCGAGTCCGGCACCTCGTTCACCGTCTCCCCCGGCGGACAGGTGGTGACCCAGCGCTACTTCTACCCGAACTTCAACCCCCGGCCGGTGAACACCGACGCGGACGCCAAGCGGCTGCAGAACGAGATCATCGACGTGATGCGCGACTCGGTCGCCAAGCACATGCGGGCCGACGTCACGGTCGGGTCGTTCCTGTCCGGCGGCATCGACTCCACCGCGATCGCAGCCCTGGCCAAGGAGCACAACCCGAACCTGATCACCTTCACAGCCGGGTTCGAGCGGCAGGGGTACTCCGAGGTGGACGTGGCCGCCGAATCGGCCGCCGCGCTCGGGGTCAAGCACGTGGTGCGCACGGTCTCCCCGGAGGAGATGATGGAGTCCCTCCCGCTGATCGTGTGGTACCTGGACGACCCGGTGGCCGACCCCGCCCTGGTGCCGCTGTGGTTCATCGCCCGGGAAGCCCGGCAGCACGTGAAGGTGGTGCTCTCCGGTGAGGGCGCCGACGAGCTGTTCGGCGGCTACACGATCTACCGGGAGCCGCTGTCGCTGGCACCGTTCGAGAAGGTGCCGGGGGCGCTGCGCAAGGCCATGGGCCGGGTCTCCAGCGCCATTCCGGAGGGGGTGCGCGGCAAGGACCTGCTGCGCCGCGGTTCGCTCAGCCTGGAAGAGCGCTACTACGGCAACGCCCGCATCTTCCGCGACGACCAGCTGCGCTCCGTGATGCGCGCCTTCGACCCCGGCGTCTCGCACAAGGACATCACGGCGGAGCCGTACCGGCAGTCCGTCGGCTGGGACCCGGTGACCCGGATGCAGCACGTGGACCTGTTCACCTGGCTGCGAGGCGACATCCTGGTCAAGGCGGACAAGATGACCATGGCGAACTCGCTGGAACTGCGGGTTCCGTTCCTGGACGCGGAGGTCTTCCGGGTCGCCAGCACGGTCCCGTTGGAGCAGAAGATCACCAGGGAGACCACCAAGTACGCGCTCCGGCAGGCGCTGCAGCAGGTCGTCCCGCCCCACGTGATCAACCGGCGCAAGCTGGGCTTCCCGGTGCCGATCCGGCACTGGCTCAAGGACGAGATGCACGACTGGGCCCGCAACATCATCCAGCAGTCGCAGACCGACCACCTGCTGGACCGCGGGGCCGTGCTGCAGCTGCTGGAGGAGCACCGGTCCGGTGTTCTTGACCACAGCCGCCGGCTGTGGGCGCTGCTGGTGTTCATGATCTGGCACGCGATCTTCATCGAGGGCCGGCTGTCGCCCCGGGTGCCCGAACCGCAGTACCCGGTGCGGCTCTGAGAGCTCAACGGTGGCCGGGGAGGAAGCGCTCCTGCCCTCCCCGGCCCGGTGTTCCTCCCGCCGCCCTGCCCCTTCTGCGGATCGACTGGAACCACCGGCGGCCCTCCGCCCTGGCCTAGCCTGGAGGGGTGAGCTCCGTTCCCGGTGGTGTGCTGGTGCTCGACGGCGGTTTGGCCACCGAGCTGGAAGCCCGTGGCCACGACTTGAACGACGCGCTGTGGTCGGCGCGCCTGCTCGCCGACCGTCCAGATGAGATCACCGCAGCGCACGAGGCGTTCTTCCGAGCCGGAGCCATGGTGGCCACCACGGCCAGCTATCAAGCGAGCTTTTCCGGCTTCGCCGCGCACGGCATCGGGCACGAGGAAGCCGCGGAGCTGATGCGGCGCAGCGTCGTCCTCGCCCGGCGCGCCGCCGCTGGTGCTCCGCAGCGCTACGTGGCGGCTTCGGTGGGTCCTTACGGCGCGGTGCTGGCCGACGGCTCCGAGTACCGCGGCCGCTACGGGTTGACGGCGCGGCAGCTGCGCGATTTCCACCGCCCGCGCATGGAGGTCCTCGCCGAGGCGGAACCGGACTTCTTCGCACTGGAGACGATCCCGGACGTGGACGAAGCGGCGGCCGAAGTGGAGCTCGCAGCCGAGTTCGGGATTCCCGCGTGGCTGTCCTACACGATCCGCGGCGAGCGCACTTGCGCTGGTCAACCGCTGGAGGAGGCCTTCGCGGTGGCAGCGGGCCAGGAGAGCGTCATCGCGGTCGGGGTGAACTGCTCGTCCCCGGCCGACGCCACCCGGGCGGTGTCCGTTGCCCGGGAAGTTTCCGGGAAACCGGTGGTGCTGTACCCCAACAGCGGTGAAGGTTGGGACCCGGTCCGCCAGGAGTGGACCGGGCCAGCCGGGTTCTCCGCTGATCTCGTCCCCCGCTGGTGCGCTGACGGGGCGCGCCTGATCGGCGGGTGCTGCCGGGTGAGTCCGGCCGACATCGGTCGAGTGGCCGCGGCCGCCCGCGCGGTGAGCAGCTGACGTCCCACCAGATCACGCGTGGGCCAACTGGGGTCGCACGTTGTGCCAGCGGTGGAAGACGTTGTCCGGGTCGTACGCGGCTTTCAGCTTCGCCAGTTCCCGGTAGTTCCCCTCCCCGAAGCCGGCGACCACTCGCTTCTGGCCCTCGTCACCGATGAAGTTCAGGTACACCGCACCGGTGGAGTACGGGAGCATGTCGTCGCGCAGATCGTGCGCCCAATCCCGGGCTTTCCGGTCGTCCTCGGGGTTCTCCCACAAGCCCAGCGGGTGCACCACCCACGGGGCGGCGCGGTTCGCCATCGGCCAGCGACCTTCTCCCTCGGCCACCGCACCGCCCCACGGGAGCAGTGCGTGCTGCGACGGGGAGGGGACGACCATGTCGTACGCCCGACGGCAGAACAGATCCACCGCTGTGTTCGGGAATTCCCGCAGGTACTCGGCGGACCAGTAGTTCCGGTAGCCCGGGGGGTCATCCAACATGGACTGGAGCACCGCGTACGGGAGGTCCATGCTGACCTGACCGTGCGGCCGCAACGCCAACAGCGGCCCGATCTCCCGGCGCAGCTGCTCCTCCGGGCCGGTGCAGGTCACCAGCACCAGGCAGGCCAGTTGGCCGGTCAGGGAAGCCGGGATGAACTCCTCTTCCGGGGCGGTCAAGAACAGCAGCCCACCCCCGATGTCCCGCGGGGCGTTCTCCAGGAAGTCCCGGTACCCGCGGGTCACCCGCGGTCCTTCCTCGGCCGGCCAGATCAGCAGCGCCGCGGAGAACTCGGGAAGTTCGTGGAGGCGCAGCGTCAACGAGGTGGCCACCCCGAAGTTGCCGCCTCCGCCGTGCAGTCCCCAGAACAGCTGGGAGTGCTGGTGCTCGTTCGTGACGATCCTGCTGCCGTCCGCCAGCACCAGCTCGACCTCGAGCAGGTTGTCGCAGACCAGGCCGTACTTGCGCTCCACCCAGCCGGATCCTCCGCCCAACGCCAATCCGGCTACGCCGGTGGTGGACACCCGTCCTCCGGTGGTGGCAAGCCCGTAGGGCTGGGTGGCGGTGTCCACGTCCCGCCAGACCGCTCCTCCCCCCACCCGCACGGTCTTGCGGTCCGGGTCCACCACGACGGAGTTGATCCGCCTCATGTCGATGACGAGACCGTCTTCGACCAGGCTGGCCCCCGCCACGCTGTGCCCACCGCCGCGGACCGCTATCTCCAGTTCGTTGCGTCGGGCGAACAGCAGAGCGCTTGCCACGTCCGCAGCGCTGGCGCACTGCGCGATCAGCCGCGGCCGAGTTTCCACCGCGGAGTTGAACAAGCTCCGCGCCGATTCGAATTCGGGGTCTGTCGGTTCCAACACCCGGCCGGAGATCTCCGAAGCCAGGCGATCACCCATCTTGGTCATTGCCCTTCCTCCCGACGACAGCTCGACGCTATGCAGCGTGCCGGGGGCGGCACCAGGGACTTCTTACCGTCCTCTCGCCCGAACTCCTGGTGGGCTGACCGGCAGCAGCGCTTCGGCCTCGCTCGCCGCGGCGTCCCCGTAGGCGCGGGCGAACCGGTCGAGAGCTCGTTCCCGGTCCAGCACCCACTCCTGGGTTCCGGAGGTCTCCAGCACGTGCACCGCCACCAGGGAGCCGAACTGGGCCGCGCGTTCCAACGAGGCGCCGGCCTGGAAGGCGCTGAGGAACCCGGCTCGGAAGCCGTCCCCCACACCGGTGGGGTCCACCCGCTTCTCCTCGGGGACGGCGGGGACCTGCAAGCATTCACCACCGGGCCCGGACACCTCGGCTCCTTTGGGCCCCAGCGTGGTGACCCGGATGCCCACCCGCTGTTGCACGTCGGCTGCCGACCACCCGGTCTTCTGCCGCAGCAGGCCCCACTCGTACTCGTTGGTGAACAGGACGTCGGCTCCCGCGACGATGTCGCGGATCTCGCTGCCGTCGAGCCGAGCGAGCTGCTGGGACGGGTCCGCGGCGAAGCGGTAGCCCCGTTGCCGGCACTCCTCGGCGTGCCGGCGCATCGCCAGCGGGTCGTTCGGGCTGATGAGCACCAGATCGGCTCCGGTGGCAGCGATCACCGGGGCCAATTCGATGTTGCGCGCCTCCCGCATCGCGCCGGGGTAGAAGGAGGCGATCTGGTTGAACTCCTCATCGGTGGTGCAGACGAAACGCGCGGTGTGCGCCACCTCGGAGACGTGGACTCCGCGGCAGTCGACGCCGTGCCGCTCCAGCCAGGAGCGGTAGTCGGTGAAGTCGGTCCCGACCGCTCCGACCAGCACCGGGCGCTGGCCGAGCACGCCCAGCGCGAAGGCGATGTTGGCGGCGGCACCTCCCCGGTGCACCACCAGGTCGTCGACCAGGAAGCTCAACGACACGTTCGAGAGGTTCTCCGCGACCAGCTGTTCGGAGAAGCGGCCCGGAAAGTGCATCAGGTGGTCGGTTGCGATGCTGCCTGTCACGGCTACCGGCACGGCCCACGCTCCCGGTGGAAGGACACCGTCAACGAAGTTCCGAGCTTACCGCCGGCAGCGGATGCCGGCCGATTTTCCGCTGAGCGGACAATGCCGGGTATGCGTGACGTACCAATCCGGGAAGGCACCATCCGGCTCGGTCAGCTGCTCAAGCTGGCCGGCCTGGTGGATCAGGGGGCTGACGCGAAGATGCTGATCGCCGATGGCCAGGTGCAGGTCAACGGGGAGGTCGAGACCCGCCGCGGCAGGCAGCTGGTCGTGGGCGACGAGGTCTCCTTCGGTGGCGAGACCGTGCGAGTGACCGCTTCGTGAGGTCGCGGTGGATGACGAAGGCCGGGCGCCCGTGCGGGCACCCGGCCTTGCCGCCAGATCGACTATGCACCGTCAGTGGAACGAGTCACCGCAGGCGCAGGAACCGGTCGCGTTCGGGTTGTCGATCGTGAAGCCCTGCTTCTCGATCGTGTCGACGAAGTCAATGACCGCGCCTTCGAGGTACGGCGCGCTCATCCGGTCGACGACGACCTCCAGACCGTCGAAATCCCGCCGGGCGTCCCCGTCGAGCGTGCGCTCGTCGAAGAACAGCTGGTAGCGCAGACCCGCGCAGCCACCCGGCTGAACGGCGATCCGCAGGCTCATGTCGTCCCGGCCCTCTTGTTCGAGCAGCGCCTTGGCCTTCTTGGCCGCCGCCTCGGTCAACGTGACACCGTGGGCGGGCGCCTCGTTCTCGGTAGCGGTGTTAGGGGCGGTCATGGACTCTCCCTTTAAGTCTCACAGTCCGATTCCGGCACGAGGTTCAACCTCGCACTGGCCCCGGGCTATTCCCACGGGCGGACCCGAGGAAGTACGTCTGGCTCCAGCGTCCATGGTGGCACAGCTGGGCGCGGAGCTGTTGTGAGCTGACACTACGTCAATTCCGCACCGAGTGTCCGGTCTCGTGCAAGCCGCGGTGAGGCGTCACATACCCTTGTGGTGTGAGGTTCCTTCGCCGTAGTGACACCAAGACTGAGCAGGCTGCCACCACCGAGTCACAGTCGGGAGAAACTGCCCAGTCAACGGCGGAGCGGGCCGGCGCCCAGAAGAAAGGCCGTCCGACTCCCAAGCGCCGGGAAGCCGAGCGCAGGCGCCGCGGGCCGGTTCCACCTCCTCCCAAGACCCAGCGGGAGGCGATCAAGCGGGCTCGCGCGAACAAGGAGGAGCGCCGAAAGGCCGCCCGCGAACGCCGGGAGCGGATGATGCAGGGCGACGACCGCTACCTGATGCCCCGCGACCGCGGCCCGGTGCGGGCTTACGTGCGGGACCTGGTGGACTCCCGCCGGCACGTCATGGGGCTGTTCATGCCGCTGGTGCTCGTGGTGTTCGCCACCACGCTGGTGCCCAACGTCGTCGTCCAGCAGTACGCCTCGCTGGTGTGCATGGCGATCCTGCTGAGCATGGTCATCGAGGGCACGATGCTGGGCATGTGGGTGAACCGCCGGGTGCGGGAGAAGTTCCCGGACGCCAAGGACCGCCCGTTCTCCCTGGGCTGGTACGCCTTCACCCGCGCCATGCAGCTGCGCAAGCTGCGGGTCCCCCGTCCGCGTTACTCCCCCAAGGACGCCCACAAGCTCGCCTGAGTCCGGCGCCACGCCGGCGGGGGCTCGACGTTCTAGGGTAGTTGTCCATGGAGTTTCGTCGCCTCGGCAACAGCGGACTGTCCATCAGCGAAATCGCCTACGGCAACTGGCTCACCCACGGCTCGCAGGTCGAGGAGGACCAGGCGAAGGCGTGCGTGCAGGCCGCGCTGGACGCCGGTATCACGACCTTCGACACCGCGGACGTGTACGCGCTGACCAAGGCCGAGTCGGTGCTCGGCCGCGCGCTCTCGGGAGTCCGGCGGGAGAGCGTGGAGATCTTCACCAAGGTCTACTTCCCGACCGGGGACGGGCCGAACGACCGCGGTTTGGGCCGCAAGCACATCATCGAGTCCTGCAACGCTTCGCTGCGCCGGCTGCAGACCGACTACGTGGACCTCTACCAGGCGCACCGGTTCGACCCGACGGTGCCGCTCGAGGAGACCATGCTGGCCTTCGCCGACCTGGTGCGGCAGGGCAAGGCCCTCTACATCGGGGTGTCGGAGTGGACCGCGGACCAGATCACGCGGGCCGCCCAACTGGCGCGCGAGCTCCAGGTCCCGTTGATCTCCAACCAGCCGCAGTACTCGATGCTGTGGCGGGTGATCGAGCCGCAGGTGGTCCCGACTTGCCAGCGGGAGGGCATCGGGCAGATCGTCTGGTCGCCCATCGCCCAAGGGGTGCTCACCGGCAAGTACTTGCCGGGACAGCAACCCCCGGAGGGCTCCCGGGCCACCGACAAGACCGGCGGCGGCGCCGACATGATCTCCCGCTGGATGCGGGACGACGTGCTGGAACGCGTCCAGCAGCTCAAGCCGATCGCGTCCGACCTGGGGTTGTCCCTGGCCCAGCTGGCGGTCGCCTGGGTGCTGCAGAACGACAACGTCTCGGCAGCCATCATCGGCGCTTCCCGCCCCGAGCAGGTCGCGGAGAACGCCAAGGCCTCCGGTGTCCGGCTGTCCAGCGAGGTGTTGGCCAAGATCGACGAGGTGCTGGACGGCCTGGTGACCTACGACCCCCGGAACACCGCCTCCCACCAGTAGTCCCGGCCGGGGCGGCGCACCGGGGTGCCGGTAGCGTGCAGCGTGGTGAAGCCGCGCTGTACCGGAGGTCTCGCTTGGCAAAGCGAACGCTCGTGCTCGGCGGAGCTCGCTCGGGCAAGTCGGCGCACGCCGAAGGCCTGATGCCGGGTTCTGCCGAGGTCGTCTACGTGGCGACCGCTCGACGCCACCCGGGAGACGCCGAGTGGGCGGAGCGGATCGCCGCGCACGCCGCCCGCCGCCCCGCGGCGTGGCGCACCGTGGAGGCGCCGGACCCGTCCGACCTGGTGCGGGTCGTCGACCAGGCCGCCCCCGGCGACCTCGTGCTGGTGGACGACCTGGCCACCTGGTTGACCAACGCGATCGACGACGCCGGCGCGTGGGAGCGGGAGCCGGACGCGCTGACCACCGTGCACGCCCGGACCGGCGAACTGGCCGACGCGGTGGCTCGCTGCACGGCCGCCCGGCTCGTCCTGGTCTCCGCCGAAGTCGGTCTGGGGGTCGTGCCCGCAACCAGGTCTGGAAGACTTTTCCGGGACGAACTCGGCGCGCTCAACGCCCAGCTCGCCGAGATCTGCGACGAGGTGACTCTGCTCGTGGCGGGATTACCGCTGCAGCTGCGCTGAACGGAGGTCCGCTTGTCCACCGACTCCCCCGGGTCGATCACGTTCCCCGCTGTTCCCGAACCGGACGAGGAGGCCCGGCAGCAGGCCGCTGCCCGGCAACGCGAGTTGACCAAGCCGGCGGGTTCCCTGGGCCGGTTGGAAGAGCTCGGCGTCTGGGTGGCCGCCCGGCAGGGGGTTTGCCCGCCGCAACCGTTCCAGCGGGCTCGCGTGGTCGTGTTCGCCGGGGACCACGGCGTGGCCGAGCACGGCGTGTCCGCTTATCCGCCCGACGTCACCGGGCAGATGGTGCAGAACTTCCTCACCGGGGGCGCGGCGGTCAACGTGCTCGCCGCGAACGCCGGTGCCAGCGTGCGCGTGGTGGACATGGCGGTCAACGGCGACACCCCTGCCCCGGTGAGCGGGCACAAGGTCCGGCGCAGCTCGGGCTCGATCGACCGGGAGGACGCGCTCACCCACGACGAAGCGCTGGCCGCCGTGCGGGCTGGGCAGGCCGTCGCGGACGAGGAGATCGACTCGGGTGCCGATTTGCTGGTCGCCGGGGACATGGGGATCGGCAACACCACCCCGGCCGCGGTGTTGATCTCGGCGTTGACCAGCACCGAGCCCGTTGCGGTGGTCGGCCGCGGAACCGGCATCGACGACCGCGCGTGGATGCGGAAGACCGCCGCGATCCGGGACGCGCTGCGCCGCGCCCGCAAGGTTCTGCACGACCCGATCGCCCT
>NZ_AYJW01000004.1 GCF_000497205.1 Saccharopolyspora rectivirgula DSM 43747 | reverse complement strand
CGCACCGCGGAGTCGGTGGTGTTCACGCTCTGCCCACCCGGGCCGGAGGACCGGAAGACGTCCACCCGGATGTCCTTCTCCGGGATCTCGACGTGGTCGGTCTCCTCCACCACCGGGAGCACCTCGACACCGGCGAAGGACGTCTGGCGGCGCCCCTGGTTGTCGAAGGGGGAGATGCGCACCAGGCGGTGGGTGCCCTGCTCCACGGAGAGCGTCCCGTAGGCGTAGGGGACGTTGACCCGGAACGTGGCCGACTTCAAGCCGGCCTCCTCCGCGTAGGAGGTGTCGTAGATCTCCACCGGGTACTCGTGCCGCTCCGCCCAGCGCAGGTACATGCGCATCAGCATCTGCGCGAAGTCCGCGGCGTCCACCCCACCGGCCTCGGCGCGAATGGTGACCATCGCCTCGCGCTCGTCGTACTCCCCGGAGAGGAGGGTGCGGACCTCCAGCGACTCGAGGTCCTTCTTCAGCCGGGCGCGCTCCTCGTCCGCCTCGGCCAGACCGGCGGAATCGCCCTCCGCCTCACTGAGCTCGTAGAGCACCTCGAGGTCTTCCAGGCGCTGCCGCAGCTCGGTGACCTTGCGCAGCTCCGCCTGGCGGTGCACGAGCTGGCTGTTCACCCGCTGCGCGTGTTCGACGTCATCCCAGAGGTCGGGCTTGGCGGCCTCGGCCTCCAACTCCGCGATCTTGGCTCGCAGCGAGTCCAGATCCATCACACTCTCGATGCCCTCGAGAGTGCTGGCCAGTTCCTTCAGCTCAGCGGCGACGTCGGGATTCACAACCTCCAGGGTACTTCACCGGTACCGCTGGAGTTCTGCGGCAGCCCGGTCCTCGGCGTGCCGGGCTGCCGCAACCCCCGGGGTCACTCCGGAATGGCGTCCAGCATTTTGATGACGGCCCGGTTGTAGGCGACGGTGAAGTCGGCCGCGGCCTTCTCGTACGGGTTGTCCGCCGCCTTCGCCCTGGCCCTGGCCTCGTCCAGTTGTTCCACGTACTGCTCCCGGGCCGACTGCACCAGGTTCGCCCGCTGCCTGGGCGTCAGGGAACCGGAGTAGACCAGGCGCAGGATCAGCGGGCTGCGGACGTTGTCCGGCCCCGGCTCGGTGTTCAGCCAGGCCTTGAACGCCCGCTTGCCGGCCGCCGTGATCGCGTACTGCTGGCTGGACCGCGGCCCCTGCTTCCCCAGCCGCAGCAGCCCCTGCTCGGCCAGCGCGGGCAGCTCCCGGTAGACCTGGCTGCGGGTCACGCTGAAGAAGCCGTTGAAGCGCTCGGCGGCCGCAGCCACCAGCTGTCCACCAGTCTTCGGACCTTCGTGCAGTAGCCCCAACAAGGCTGCAGATGTCGAATTCAGCTCGGTCACAGTGACAACCGTGCCACGTAAACGCGATGCTGTCCACAATGGTCGCTAAATCTGTCCACTGTGGTTGCAGTCAACTGGTCCAAGTGGACGAACCGTTGGGCCATTAGTGCGAGATCGGACGGCTTGTGGATCACCACAGGTAATCATCCGTCACTCCCAGCACTCCAACACCACCCATCAGGTGCTCAGCGCTTTCCCATGCCCCCTTCATTCGCTCGAACGGGGGTTCTTCGCCACACAAAAAGGTGCTATCACCGAAAGCCTCTGCCACGGCGGGGGAGAAATGAGCACGCTGCAGACAACCGGCTGATCTGCGGCCACCACGGGCCGCCAGGGAGGTGCTAGCAGTGCGCTGGTCCGGACGCGAGAACGCCGACCACCGGCCCCCCGACACCGGGACCGAAGAACCCCTGACCCCGGTGCGCCCGGACGATCCCGCGGACAGCTGCATGATCTGCGGGCGGCCGCTGCAGCGCAACGAAGTGGTGCGCCGCGCGCAGCGCATCTGCTCACCGGAGTGCGCCCACACCTGGGCGAGCCGGTCCTGACCACGTGAAAAGGGCCCGGCTGCAGCCGGGCCCTTCCTCAGTAGCGGGGGCAGGATTCGAACCTGCGACCTCTGGGTTATGAGCCCAGCGAGCTACCGAGCTGCTCCACCCCGCGTCGTTTTCTGTTCTGCCCATAACTGTACACGCCCCGGAAACCGGGGCGCACAGGGGGGGGTGCCCCGAGCTGGAAACCGCAGCTCGCGCCCCCACCGGCCACGCCGGACGATCCGGCCGGCGAGGTCCGCGACGGGACGGCCCGACCGCCGGCATGACGAAAGGCCCCCGCGCACAGCGAGGGCCTTTCTTCAGTAGCGGGGGCAGGATTCGAACCTGCGACCTCTGGGTTATGAGCCCAGCGAGCTACCGAGCTGCTCCACCCCGCGTCGGCAACATCCACTTTACGGGCCGAAGAACCTTAGTGCAAATCCCGCCCCGGTAAAAGTGACGTATCGCATTTTCCACCGAACGGCTCACCGAAAAACTGTGGCGGCGGGGATTCCCCGCCGCCACAGCTGCGCTCAACTCGCTCAGCCGCCCTGGGCCTGTTCGAAGCGCCGGATGGCCGCGTCCAGCTCCTGGTACGCCGCGCCGATGTCGCCGAAGTCACCGGCCTGCTGAGCACGGCGCAGGTGCTCCAGCGCCGACTGGATGTCCGAGACCGCCCGCTGCAGTTCCGGGCTGGCCTGCTGGTCCTGGTCCGACGGAGGCGGCGGCTGCTGGCCCGGCCGCTCCGGGCGCTGCGGCTGCTGCTGCTCGGAACCGTCCTCCGTGCTGGCGGCCTGCCCGGCACCGGGGCCGAACACTTCCTCCAACGCGCCTTCCAGCGTCTCGGCGAACCCGACCCGGCCACCGAACGACACCAGCACACGAGCCAACTGCGGATACGAATCCGGCTCGTTCCGCTGGATGTAGATGGGCTCCACGTAGAGCAGACCGCCGGCGACCGGCAGGGTCAGCAGGTTGCCGAAAATCGCCGTCACGTTCGGGTTGTTGAACAGCGTGCGGTTCTCGGTGACCTCCGGTGTGGACTCCATCTGGTTCTGGACCTGGTTGGGCCCCGGGGTCTGGGTGTTCGTCGGCAACCTGAGGACCGTCAACTTGCCGTACTCCTCCGGATCCGACGACGCCGAGACCCAGGCCGCCAAGTTCTGCCGCCGCAGCTGGGTCAGCGCACTGGTCAGCTGGAACTGCGGCCGGTCCTGCCCCGGGATCTGGGCGATCACGTAGTACGGCGGCTGCGGCGAGCCCTCGGTGCCCTGCGCCGCGGTCGGGTCCGCCGGAACCTCCCAGAACGTGCGGTTGGCGAAGAAGTCCCCGGGGTCGGTGACGTGGTACTCGGTCAGCAGCTTGCGCTGGACCTTGAACAGGTCCTCCGGGTAGCGGAAGTGCTCCCGCAGCTCCGGCGAGATCTCGCTGGAGGGCTTCACCAAGTCCGGGAAAACCCCCCGCCACGCCTTGAGGACCGGGTCCTCCTCGTCCACCGCGTAGAGCGTCACGGTGCCGTCGTAGGCGTCCACCGTGGCCTTCACCGAGTTCCGGATGTAGTTGATCTCCTGGTTCGGCTGGCGCTCCACACCGACCAGACTGTCCTGGGTGGCGGTGCCGAACTCGGTCAACCGCGAGTACGGGTAGTTGTTGAGCGTGGTGTAGCCGTCGACGATCCACTTGATCCGACCGTCGATGACCGCCGGGTACGGGTCACCGTCCAACTTCAGCCACGGGGCGACCTTCTGCACCCGGTCCCGCGGGTTCCGCTCGTACATGATCTTCGACTCGGAACCGATGGCCTGGTTGAACAGGATGTTGCGCTCGCCGTAGTAGGCGGCGAAGACCAGGCGCTGGAACAGGTTGCCCAACGGCACACCGCCCTGGCCGGTGTAGGTGTACTGCTGGGTGTCGGTGTCGTACTCGCGCGGCGCGTCCCCCGGGGAGCCGCCCACGATGGCGTAGTCGGTGACCAGTTCGCCGTAGTAGATGCGGGGCTGCTCGACCGGGATCTCGCCCTGGCCGTCGTTGGCCACGTCGCTGATGGAGAAGACCGGGTAGCCGCCCTCGGTGGCGCCTTCCTCCAGGGTGGAGTCCACCCGGTCGGCCGGGGCGCTCACGAAACCGTTGCCGTGGGTGTACACCATGTGCCGGTTGATCCACGACTGCTGGTTGGCGGCCAACCGGTCGGTGTTGATCTCGCGCACCGCCACCAGGTAGTCCTGCAGCTCGCCGTTCTCGTCCCGGTAGCGGTCGATGTCGAGCTTGTCGGTGAAGCCGTAGAAGTTGTACTGCTGGGTCAGCTGGGTGAAGGTGTCCGACAGGACGCTGGGGTCCAGCAGGCGGATGTTCGGGATCGATCCCTTGTCCGCGGCGACTTCGGACGGCTCCAGCTGGGTGCGCCCCGGGTAGTCGATGAACTCGACCTCGTCCGGGCCGATGGCGAAAGCGTCCTTGGTGGCCGCCAAGTTGCGACTGATCGACTCGGCTTCCTTCTGGTTGGCGTTCGGCCGCACCGAGAACTGCTCCAGCAGCGCCGGCCAGATCGCCCCGACGATCACGCTGGACAGCACCAGCAGCACCGTGGCCAGCGCCGGGATCTGCAGGTTGCGCAGGAAGATCGCGGCGAAGAAGGCGATCCCGCAGAAGATCGAGATGAACATCAGGATCAACTTGGCGGGCATCACCGCGTTCAAGTCGGTGTAGCTGGCGCCGGTGAACAGCGAGTTCCGCTGCGACAGCAGCAGGTCGTAGCGGGCCAGGAAGTAGTCCACCGCCTTCAGCAGCACGAACACCCCGGCCAGGACGGCCAACTGCACCCGGGCCGGCATCGACAGCTGCCCGGAGCGGCCGGCCAACCGGATGCCGCCGAAGATGTAGTGGGTGATCAGGGCGCCGATGAAGCTGATCACAACGGCGACGAAGCCCCAGGCCAGCAGGAAGCGCCAGAACGGCAGCTCGAACGTGTAGAAGCTGATGTCCTTGCCGAACTCCGGGTCGGTCTTGCCGAACGGCACGCTGTTGAGGAACAGCTGGAGGGTCTGCCAGTCGGCCTGCGCCGCCAGACCGGAGATGACACCGACCACGATCGGGATGCCCAGCCCGAACAGCCGGGACCGCTCGGTGGTGACCGTGCGGTACCGCGCCAGCGGATCGTCAGGACCGCTGACCGGCACGAACACCGGCCGGTTCCGATACGCCAACCACAGGTTCAGCAGCAGAACCGCGAAGATGAAGACGGCCACTGCCAGGCCCAGCCCCAGCCGGGTCACCAACTGGGTGGTGAAGACCTGTCGGTAGCCGACCTCGCCGTACCACAGCCAGTCCACATAGGTGCCCAGCAGACGTGATCCCGCGATCAGGGCGACCAGCAGGATTCCACCCAGGATCAGCAGGATCCGGTTCCGCCGGGACAACTTCGGCATTCCTACCGGGGGCCGCATGGCCACAGCGCACACTCCTGGCGACGATCAGCGGGACCTCAACCGGCAGCCATGGTGGTCGCCACGGCCGCCCACGTGATGTCCAACTCTACGTGGAGCCGAAAAGTTCCTCCGAACGGGTTCACGAAATGGACGAACCGGATATCGATCCGGGGTCCGCCACCCGCGCGGGGGTGGACAGGGCGATGCTCGGCAATGCGACCATGGCATGCATGCCATCGCCCACCGCCGAAGAATTGTCGGCCGCGCTGCCCGCCGCCGCCCGGGAGATCGAGGAGTTCGTCGGCAACGCCGGCTGGGACCAACCGGCCCAGGTGTTCGCCCTGGTGCCCACCAGCGAGCTGCTGGCCGCTGAACCGGAACTGGCCGACCAGCTCGACCAGAGCGCTCCGCTCACCCCGGTCGCCCAGGAAGCGCTGCCGAACGAGGACCTGGGCGAAGCGCTGGCCCAGATCGCTTGGCCGGAGCAGGTCGCCGGCTGCGCGGTGGCGCAGGAGATCGTGGTGCTGCCCCCGGAAGCCGAAGCGGAACTGCCGACGGACGCGGAGCAAGCGCGGCAGGCCGCCGCCCAGCACCCGCAGCGCCAAGAGGCCCGGCTGGTGGCCGCGGTGCTGCGCAGCGGCGGGCAGACGTGCCTGCTGCGGCTGCGCGACCCCGAGCAGACCGGTGGCGAGCTCATCCAGGACCCGTCGTTGGCCCCCAATCTGACCAAGGCGCTGCTGGCCACCTTCGCCGACTAGGCGTCAGCAGTGGTCGGGCTCCAGCCCGGAGCGGTACTTCTCCAGGTTCTTGACCGCGTCGTCGAGGGTGGCCACCTTGACCAGCTCCAACCCCTCCGGTGCTTGGGCCTTGGCCTCGGCGCAGTTCTTCTCCGGGACCAGGAAGAGCTCGGCCCCGGCTTCGCGGGCCTGCACCATCTTGAAGTTGATGCCGCCGATCGGTCCGACGTTGCCGGCGGCGTCGATCTCCCCGGTGCCGGCGACGAAGTGGCCGCCGTTGATCTCGCCCGGAGTGAGCTTGTCCACGATGGCCAGGGCGAACATCAGCCCTGCGGAGGGGCCGCCGACGTCGGCCAGGCTGATCTCGATGTCGAAGTCGACGTCGGGCCGCTCCGCCGGCGCCACCCCGATGAAGCCGCGACCCGGCTGGCGCGGGTGGTCGGCGAGCTCCACCTGGACCTCGCTCGGCCGTTCTTCCCCGCGCTGCAGCCGGATCGAGATCTCCTCCCCGGGCTTGGTCCGGGCCACCGCCTTGCTCACCGACTCCGGGTCGCGCACCGGCTGGCCGTTGACCTCCAGCAGCCGGTCACCGGGTTCGACCACCCCGTCCGCGGGGCTGCCGGTGACGACTTCCTGCACCACCACCTTCATCGGGTAGCCCAGGTACCGCAGCGCGGCGGCTTCGGCCGACGTCTGGGAATCGTTGAACGCCTTGGTGTTCTCCTGCTCGATCTGCTGCTCGGTCTTGTTCGGCGGGAAGTACAGCTCCCGCGGGGCGAGCGCGTAGCGGCCACTGGCCCACAGGCCCAACGCGCCGAACAGGGAGAGCTGGTCGGTGACCGAGACGGTCGTCATGTTCAGGTGCCCGCCGGTCGGATAGGTCCGCTCCCCGTCGATCCGGACGACCGGGGTGCCCTCGTTGTCCCCGAGGGTGTCGTAGGTCGGCCCCGGCCCCAACGCCACGTACGGCACTCGGGCGAACGTGCCGAGCAGGCCGAATACGGCGACTAACACGACGCTGAAGAGCAAGGTCCACGTTCGGCGGTTCACGGTCCGACAGCGTACGTGTTCGCTGTCAGCGATGTGCCTAGGTGGACCGGGGCACAGTGGGCAGGACGTCTTCTAATGCCGCCACCGGGCCGCGTACGGTGGAACTATGACCAACTTGCCGTTCGGGTTCGGCCCCCAGGATCCCGACGACCCCGACAAGCGGGGTGAGTCGGAAGGGCGCTCCGAGGGTGGCGCCGGTGACTTCTCTGCGTTCGGTTTCGCCGGCATGCCCGGCCCCGGCGGCACGCCTAACTTCGACATCAGTTCGCTCGGGCAGATGCTCACCCAGCTCGGCCAGGCCTTGAGCCAGTCGGCCAGCAGCACGTCCGGCCCGGTCAACTACGACCTGGCCAAGCAGCTGGCGGTCCAGCAGCTGCACCAGACGCAGCGGACCGAACGACCGGCACCGGACCAGGTGACGGCGGTGGAGGAAGCGGTCCGGCTCGCCGAGCTGTGGCTGGATCCCGCGACGGCACTGCCCACCGGTGTGCGCAGCGTGCAGACCTGGTCCTCGGTCGACTGGGTGGAGAAGACCCTGGGCACGTGGCAGCGGCTGTGCGACCCGATCGCCGAGCGGATGTCCGAGGCTTGGGTGGACGCGCTTCCGGAGGAGGCCAAGCAGGCGGCCGGCCCGCTGCTGTCCATGCTCAGCCAGATGGGCGGGCTGACCTTCGGTTCGCAGCTCGGCCAAGGTTTGGCCCAGCTCGGTGGTGAAGTGCTCACCTCGACCGACGTCGGGCTGCCGCTGGGCCCCGAGGGCACCGCGGCGCTGCTGCCGGCGAACATCCAGCGCTTCCTCGAGGGCCACGACCGGCCGCTCAGCGAGGCGACGGTCTTCCTGGCCGCGCGGGAAGCGGCCCACCACCGGCTGTTCAGCCACGTGCCGTGGCTGCGGCAGCGGTTGCTGGCGACCGTCGAGGAGTTCGCCCGGGGCATCCACATCGACACCTCCTCGCTGGAGGACATGGCCAGCAAGGTGGACCCGTCGAACCCCGCCTCGATGCAGGAGCTGATGAACTCCGGCGCCTTCGAGCCGAAGACCACGCCCGAGCAGCAGGCGGCGCTCACCCGCTTGGAGACGCTGCTGGCGCTGGTCGAGGGCTGGGTCGACGTGGTGGTCGCCGACGCCGTCGGGGAACGGCTGCCCGGTGCTGACGCGCTCAGCGAGATCGTGCGCCGGCGGCGGGCCACCGGTGGGCCGGCGGAGCAGACCTTCGCCACCTTGATCGGCCTGGAGCTGCGCCCGCGCCGGATGCGGGACGCGGCGAACCTGTGGCGGTTGATGACCGAGCGGCACGGCCTGGAGAGCCGGGACCGGGTGTGGGAGCACCCGGACTTCCTGCCCACCAGCGAGGACTTGGACGAGCCGCTCGACTTCGCCGACCGGTGGGGCAGCAGCGACCTGGACGACCCGATCGCCGCCATCCGGCGGGCCGAGGAGAACGAGGCCGAGCAAGGGCGTCGTGACGGGGAGCAGGAGCGCCGGGACGACGAGGAGCAGTGAGCTTCAGCTGCGGGCGTCATCCTCCAGGGTGAGCTTCAGCTGCGGGCGTCATCCTCCAGGGTGAGCCCCAGCTGAGCAGCTGCCGACAGGCCCTCCAGGTAGCCGATCGCCCGTTCCGCCTTGGGGTAGCGCCGCACCCACTTCCAGAACCGCTCGTTGTGCCCTGGCTCGAGCAGGTGGGCGAGCTCGTGCACGAGCACGTAGTCGAGCACCCAGCCGGGTACATCTTGCAGCTTGCGACTCACCCGAATGGTGGCAGTGCTGGGGGTGCAAGAGGCCCAGCGGGTGCGCATCGGCGGCACCCACCGCACGGAGCTGGGGCGCGCTTTGCCGTCGAGGTAGTGCTCGGACAGTTCGGCGCACCGCTGCGCCAGTGCTCCATCGGATTCCCGCGCCGGTGAGCGCCGTCTGGTCTCGCTGCGCTCGAGCCGGCTGATCATGTCCGCTACCCAGCGCTTTTCCGCTGCTCGGGACAGGTGTGCGGGGAGCAGCACGACGATCTTGTCGCCATCCCGGTATGCGCTGACCGTCTGCCGCCGCCGCTTGCTGCGACGCACCTCCACCCGCGGTTCGGTCACGGCTGTGGACCTTAACCGGTGTGCCCGCACTTGATACCCACGTGTGATCTGAGTCTCAACTTTCACCCGACGTCTGGCTGCGGGGCATTACCCCGTTAAGCCGTACGTGCGATGCTCTCATTGCATGCGCGGCACGTGGCCCGCATGTACCGTTCCTCGAGTTGCTGCAGGAGCAACCAGCAGCGGCGAGGAACACCGGGGCAGGACCGAAGGAGGAGACCGTGGCCGAGACCTACAACGGCTACTGCGTCAAGTGCCGCGAGAAGAGGGACTTCTCCGGCGAGGTGTCGGAGACCAACGGCCGCCGGATGGCCAAGGGGACGTGCCCGGTCTGCGGCACCAAGATGACTCGGATCCTCGGCAAGGCGTGAGCCACGCGGGTGGGCGGCACCCGTTGTCCACCCGTTAGAAGCGCCACAGCACCGCACCGGACAGCCGGCGCGGCTCGACGTGCTGTGCTCATTGCGGCCCGTTGAGCCGAAAACGGCCGCGGAATCGCCGGCATAACGAAACGGAAAAGAACCTTTTTCCAGTTGATCACGCCCCAAACTTGCTGCGAAAGTCTCTAGCATGGGACTGGGTTACTCAACTTCGAATGCGCCTTCGGGTGCAGAAGGAGTTCCCTGACTCGCAGCAAGGGAGAATTCGTGACCGACATCCCCCGCCGAGCGGCCCACCGCACCGCGAAGCTGGCAAGTCTCCCGTTCGGTGTTGCGGGCCGGCTGGCTGCAGGCTGGGGAAAACGCCTGACCGGCCAAGACTCCGAAACGGTCAACGCCGAAGTCTCCGCCAAGACCGCCGAGCAGTTGTTCGAGGTGCTCGGGCAGCTCAAGGGCGGCGCGATGAAGTTCGGCCAAGCCCTGAGCGTCTTCGAGGCCGCTGTCCCGGACGAACTGGCCAGCCCGTACCGGGAAGCGCTGACCAAGCTCCAGTCCGCCGCTCCCCCGATGAGCCGCCACAGCGTGTTCCGGGTGCTCGACGAGCAGCTGGGCCGGGCGTGGCGGAAGCGGTTCGCGAGTTTCGAGGAAACCCCGGCGGCCGCGGCCAGCATCGGCCAAGTGCACCGGGCCGTGTGGCACGACGGTCGGGACGTGGCGGTGAAGATCCAGTACCCGGGGGCGGACGAGGCGCTGCGGGCCGACCTGCGCCAGTTGCTGCGCTTCTCCCGGTTCTTCCAGTCCCTGGCCCCGGGCACGGAAGTCAAACCGCTGCTCGTCGAGCTGCAGGACCGGATGGTCGAAGAGCTCGACTACCGGGTCGAAGCGGACAACCAGCGCGCCTTCGCCAAGGCGTTCGCCGGTGACGAAGCGGTCCTGGTGCCGCGGGTCGTCGCCAGCGCCCCGAAGGTGATCGTCACCGAGTGGGTGACGGGCAAGCCGTACTCGCGGATCATCGCCGACGGGGATCGGCACGAGCGCGACACCGCCGGGCGGCGGTTGGCCGAGTTCCACTTCTCCTCCCCGAGCCGAGCCGGGTTGCTGCACTCCGACCCGCACCCGGGGAACTTCATGCTGCTGGACGACGGCCGGATGGCCGTCATCGACTTCGGCGCGGTGGCGCGACTGCCGGAGGGGCTCCCGCCGACGTTGGGCCGGATGCTGCGATTAGCGCTCGACAACCGCGCCCAGGAGTTGCTGGACCTGCTGCGGGCGGAGAACTTCGTCCAGCCCGACATGGAACTGACCGCCGAAGACGTGTTCAACTACCTGGCCCCGTTCATCGACCCGGCCCGCACCGAGGAGTTCCACTTCACCCGTTCCTGGCTGCAGCGGCAGGCCGAGCGAGTCGGCGACCTGCGCAGCCCCGACTTCCACACCGGCAGGTCGCTGAACTTGCCCCCCGAGTACTTGATGATCCACCGGGTGACGTTGGGGGCCACCGGAATCCTCTGCCAACTGGACGCGAAGGTCCCGGCCCGGGACATCATCGCCAAGTGGCAGCCGGGCTTCGCGGCCTGACGCACCGGTCACCGCACCCCGGAGCGGTGCAGGGGCGCGGCAATCCAGCGGTGCTCTCCTTCAGTTCCCGCGCGCCCGGAAGGCCGAAGCGCGCTCGGCGCGCTCGGCCGCGTACTCCGCCAACCAGCGCCACCAGCGCCCGGCGGTGAACAGCCGGGCGCGGCGTTGCCAGCGCGCTTCAGCCATCAGTTCGGCGCGGTGGATGTGCTGCATGTCCTCCGGGTAGAGCCCCGGCAGGCCCGAGCTGCACAGGTTGATCCGGTGCGCGAACGGCTTCCCGGTCATGCGGCGTTCTCCTTCCCCCTGGATCGAGTGGTTCCCTTCGGCTGCTCCTCCGCAACCGGGTGCTTCCGCGGACGGCCTCGCGACCGCTTGCGGGCCACGACCACGCCCCGGTCGAAGATTTCGCCGCCCCAAACACCCCACGGTTCACCGCGGGAAAGCGCACCGGCCAAGCATTCGGCCCGGATCGGGCACTGACCGCACATCGCTTTGGCCCGCTCCAGCTCGTGCGGTTTTTCGGCGAACCACAGGTCCGGATCTTGCCGGCAGGGCAGTTCTTCCCCGGACGGCAACTGCTCCGCCCCCGCGGAGGAGTCTTCAGCTGCTGAAGCGCGCCCGGCTTCCGGGGCGATCGGCTTGGACATCAGAACACCCGCCGTCACCATGCAATTTCCTCCGGTAGTCACTTCTTGGCGCATGTCGGTTGTCGCGAACACGGATGACGCAAAAAGGCCGCGGACCTGAGCTCGGTCCGCGGCCTTCGCAAGCCCCTGGGAAGCGCCTAGATCAACGGATCAGGTACGCCCCGGCCAACGGACCAAAGCAGATCGCCAGCAACCGGCTCGAACTCGTGAACTCGCCGGCGCGGTGCGACGTGCACACGGATCCCCCAGAACTGGGCGAGCGGTTTACGAGCAGCCAGGAGAACAGCGGCCACCACCGCGGGAAGGTGCGCAACAACGCCGGCTCGGCCAGTGCTGAGCATCCGCGCACCTCCTCCAGAACGCCGCTGACGGACGGCATGAACTGCTTGTCCGCAGAGTATTGCGAAGCAGCACAGCGGCGCAACGTATTTTTTCGCGGTTCCCCCGGATTCCGGAAGAACTGCTTCGACCAGGAGTTTCAGTCCGCGTACGGGGATTCGCCGCGGACCAGCGCCAGCACTTCCGCCCCGAACTTGTCGATCTTGGCGGGACCGATCCCCGATATCTGCACCAGACCCGCCTCGTCCAGCGGGCGCTGTTCGGCTATGGCGGTCAGCGTGGTGTCGGTGAACACCACGTACGCCGGCACTTTGAGCTGCTTGGCCCGACTGCGCCGCCACTCCTTCAGCCGAACCAGCAATTCTTCGTCCACATCGGAGGGACAGGTGGCGCAGCGGCCGAGCTTGACCTCCGGCGTGCTGGCCAGCTCCTCGCCGCAAATCCGGCAGCGCGGCTTCTCCTTCTTGGGCCGCGGCAGCAAATCCCGCTGGCGCGCCTTCTTCGGCAGCGCAGCCGGGTGCTCGTCGGGAACCAGGTTGTACAGGAACCGGCTGCGCCTGCGGTACCGCCGACCACCCGGGGTGCGGGACAGCGCCCACGACAGGTGCAGGTACTGGCGAGCCCGGGTGACCCCGACGTACAACAGCCGCCGTTCCTCTTCGACGGCGCTGTCGGTGTCGGCGTGCTGGATCGGCAACGTGCCCTCCACCAAGCCGGCCAGGAAAACCGCGTCCCACTCCAGGCCCTTGGCCGCGTGCAGCGAGGCCAACGTGACGCCCTCCACCGTCGGCGGGTGCTGGGACTGGGCGCGGACTTCCAGCTCCCGCACGTAGTGCGCCAGATCCGCCTCCGGCTGCACCGAAACCAGTTCGCCGGCCAGCTCCACCAGGGCGTTCAACGACTCCCAGCGCTCCCGGGCCGCCCCACCGGTCGGCGGCTCGCTGGTCAAGCCGACTTCGGCGAGCACCTTGCGCACCGCTTCCGGCAAGTCACCGGCGGCAACACCGTGCCCTGCGGCAGCGCGCAACGCCGTCATCGCCTGCCGCACCTCGGCCCGGGAGAAGAACCGCTCTCCCCCGTGCAGCTGGTACGGGATCTCCGCCTCCGACAGCGCCCTTTCGTACACTTCGGACTGAGCGTTGACCCGGAACAGCACCGCTATCTCGGACAGCGGCACCCCGGAACCGACGAGTTTGGCGATCCGCCGGGCGATGGCCTGCGCCTCGGCGGGCTCGTCGTCGTACTCGGCGAACTCCGGGCGCGGGCCGTCGGGACGCTGCCCGATCAACCGCAGCCGGGTGCCGGCCGGCCGCTCCCGAGCCGCCCCGATGACCTGGTTGGCCAGCGCCACTATCTGCGGGGTGGAGCGGTAGTCCCGCTCCAACCGCACCACGGTGGCGTCCGGGAACCGGCGCGGGAAGTCGATCAACCACTTCGGGGTCGCCCCGGCGAACGAGTAGATCGTCTGGTTGGCGTCCCCGACGACGGTGATGTCGTCCCGGTTGCCCAACCAGGCGTCCAGCACGCGCTGCTGCAGCGGGTTCACGTCCTGGTACTCGTCCACCACGAAGGAGCGGTACTGGCTGCGGAACTCCTCCGCGACCTCCGGGTACTCCTCCAGCAGCGCGGCGATGTGCAGCAGCAGATCGTCGAAGTCCAGGGCCTGCGCCCGGTTCTTGAGCTTCTCGTACGCGGCGAAGACCTCGGCGAGCTTGCTGGGCAGCACCGGGCATTCCCGGCCCGCCCGCTCGGCCGCGGCCGGGTACTGCTCCGGGGAGACCAGGGACGCCTTGGCCCACTCGATCTCGCTGGCCAGGTCCCGGACGTCCTCCTTCTCAGTGGACAGCCCGAGCCGGTTGGCCGCCTGCGTGACCAGGCGGAACTTGTTGTCCACCAACTGCCACACCTGACCGCCGTGGACCCTGGGCCAGAAGTAGCGGAGCTGCCGGAAAGCCGCCGCGTGGAAGGTCTGGGCCTGCACCCCGGCCGCGCCCAGGGCGCGCAGCCGGGTGCGCATCTCACCGGCGGCGCGGGCGGTGAACGTGACCGCGAGCACCTGCTGCGGCACCACCAGACCCCGCTGCACCAGGTACGCGATGCGGTGGGTGATCGTTCGCGTCTTGCCGGTGCCCGCACCAGCGAGGATGCAGACCGGTCCGCGAGGTGCCATGACCGCCTGCCGCTGCTCCGGATCCAGCCCTTCCAGGAGTCGCGGTTGCTCGGCCATGCCGGCATCTTCGCAGACCGGCCCCGCCGCACCGCGGTGCACCCCGGGCTCGACCCGCGTGTCGCCCCGGCCGCGCGGCCGGCCGCCGCTCAAGCGGTGGCCCAGCCGCGCAGCATCCGGTAGGCGATCGAAACGCTGGGCGGCAACCGCAAGCCGTCCGCCTCCCCGGTCTCCAGGGCGGCCAGCACGGTGCTCCGGTGCACCCAGCGGGCCTCGGCGATCTCCCCGTCAGCCGGCCGCAGCGGCGTGCTGCGGTCCGCGGTGGCGGCGAAGCCGAGCATCAGGGAGCGCGGGAAGGGCCACGGCTGGCTGCCCAGGTAGCGCACGTTGTCCACCTGGACGCCGACCTCCTCGGCCACTTCCCGCTGCACGCAGGCCTCCAGCGACTCGCCGACCTCGACGAAACCGGCGAGCACCGAGTAGCGGCCCTGCGGCCAGGACGGCTGCCGGGCCAGCAGCACGTGGTCGTCGCCGTCGTGGACCAGGCAGATGATCGCCGGGTCCGTGCGCGGGTACTCCTCCCGCTCGCACCCGGTGCAGCGGCGGGCCCAGCCCGCCCGCACCTGCATCGTGGCCGCTCCGCACACCGCGCAGTACCGGGCGTGGTCGTGCCAGTTGAGCAAGCCCACCGCGGTGGTCAGCAGGCCGGCGGCGGTGTCGTCCAGCACCGCTCCCGCCGACCGCAGGTCGCGCCACTGGTCCGAGGAGCCGCGCTCCACCCGCAGCGCCCAGTAGCCGGTCCCGTTCTGCACTCCGAGCAGCACCGCGTTCGGCGGCGGCTGATCGCCGTAGTCGACCGCTCGCTGGCAGACGAGCCGACCGCCGTCGAGGGGCGCCCGCCCCTTGGCGTCGACCAGGACGAGCTTGCCGTGGGCCCAGAGCTCCGCCCCGCCGTCCGGGCCGTCCCGCCAGACCTCTTTTCTGTCCACAGTAGAACGCGAGAGCAGTGGTACGGCGTCCAACTGGAATTCCAACTGCGCGTTGAGCTCAGAGGTCATGCCTCACCGCCAAGATCAAGGCAACTCCACTCCACCCAGCAGCTGAAGCTGATCGGCGAGCTTGTCCGCGTCACCGACCACGACGCCGGTGAACGCGGTCGGCGCGAACAGCTGAGCTGCTTCGGCGACCTGCTCCCTGGTCACCGCCTGCAGCCGCTCCGGGTGCTCGACCAACCAGTTCTGGTCGAGACCGTGCGAGGCGAGGGAGATCAGCGTGGAGGCCATCCCCGCCTGGGAAGCGGTCGAGGTCATCAGACCACCGATCGCGTACCGGCGAGCGGATTCGATCTCGGTGTCGGTGGGCGGCACCAGGGCCAGCCTGGCGAACTCGTACCTGGTTTCCAGCAGCGCGGCCGCGGTCACCTCGCTCGCGGTGTCGGCGTCCACCACCAGCGTCCCGTTGCCCTCGGTGAACTCGAAGGCCGAGTGGGCGCCGTAGGTGTAGCCCTTGTCCTCCCGGATGTTCTCCACCAGCCGGGAGGAGAAGTACCCGCCGAACACCAGGTTGGCCAACTGCAGCGCGGGGTAGCGCTCGTCGGTGCGCGGGATCGCCTGCGCGGAGAACCGCAGCTGGGACTGCACCGCGCCGGGCCGGTGCACGAGCTTGACCGCGCCGCCCTGCACCCGCGGCAGCTCCGGCAGCTGCCGGGCCGAGCTCTCCGAGCGCCAGCCGTCCAGCCGCCGCTCCACTTCCGCCACCGCCTGCTGCGGGTCGATGTCACCGACCAGCACCAGAACGGAACCGCGGGGCAGCACCGCGTCCCGGTGCAGCTGGCGCACCTCGTCCGCGGTCACCTCCGCGACGTCCTCGGCCTGCGGCACCTCCCGCACGTACGGGTGGTCGCCGTAGCGGCGCCGCTGCAGCTCCTCCCGGGCGATCACCCGCGGCTGGGAACGAGCGACCGCGATCCGCTCGACCAGGCGGGAGCGCTCCCCGGCCACCTCGTGGTCCCGGTAGACCGCGCCGGTCAGCGCGTCGGCGAGCACGTCCAGCAACTGACCGAGCCCGCTGGCCAGCGCGTCACCGGCGATGCTCAACCGCTCCGGGTCCACCACGACGTTGAGGTCGCCACCGACCAGGGCCAGATCGGTGTCGACCTTCACCCGGTCCCGCTGCTCGGTCCCGGTCAGCATGGTTTCCGCCAGGACCTCGGCGATCGCCGGGTGCTTGCGGTCCTCGCCGGCGAACGGGATGCGCAGCCGCAGCTCCACCATCGGCACCGAGCCGTGCCGGGCGGCGATCACCCGCAGCCCGTTCGGCAGCACGGTGTCCAGTGTGTCCGGCAGCGTGAGCTTGCCGAACTCGCCCAGTTCCGGCAGCGGCCGCGGACCCGCCTCGGTCCGGCCGATCTCCTCGGCGCTGCGGTGCTCCACCCGGGTCATGCCGCACCTCCAGTCGAGTTGTTGGCGGGCTCCACTTCCAGCATGGCCCGCGCGTCCGACCGCAGCGCCTTCGCCGCTGAGGCCACTTCCTCCACCCCGACCTCGGAGATCAGCCGGGGCAGTTCCGCCACCAGTTCAGCCCGGCCGTGCAGCAGTTCGGCGCTGCCCAGGTCGAGCGTCCGGGACAGCACCCGGTCGTGCTCCCGGTGCAGGGTGGCCGCCCACCGGGCGGTGACCCGGGTCAGCTCCTCGGTGCTCGGTCCGTCGGTGGCCAGCTTCTCCAGCTCCTCGTCCACCGCGCTGACCACCCGCTCGCACTCCACCTCGGGGCTGTGGATGGCGGTGATGGTGAACGTGTCCGGGTCCCGCGCGTCCAGCGGGGCTCCCATCAGCCCGCAGCTGGCGTGCACGTCCACCACCAGCGAGCCCTGGTGCACCAGCCGCTGCTGCAGCCGGGAGGCGTCCCCGTCGGACAGCACGGCGGCCAGCACCACGTTGGCCAAGTAGGCCTTCAGCTCCCCCACCGGGTCCGGCAGCCGGTAGCCGAGCGCGACCGCCGGCAGCGGGGCGTGCGGGTCCACGTGCTTGCCGCGCTGCTCGCTGGTCGGGAACGGTTCCGCGAACGACGGGCGCTCCGGGACCTCCCGGGCCGGAACGTCGTCGAAGTGCTTGTGGATCAGCTCGATCGTGTGATCGACGTCGATGTCTCCGGCGACCGTGAGCACCGCGTTGCTCGGCGCGTAGAAGCTGTCGAAGAAGGCGGCGCAGTCGTCCACGGTCGCCTGCTCCAGGTCGGTGAAGTCGCCGTAGCCGTTGTGCGCGTTGGCGAAGGTCGAGTACAGCACCGGCGGCAGCAGGATCCAGGGGAAACCGCCGTAGGGGCGGTTGAGGACGTTGAGCCGGATCTCCTCCTTGACCACGTCGACCTGGTTGCGCAGGTTCTCCTCGGTGATCTTGGGAGCTCGCATCCGGTCGGCTTCCAGGAACAGCGCTCGCTCCAGCGCCGCCGAGGGGAGCAGTTCGTAGTAGTCGGTGTAGTCCTGGTGCGTCGAACCGTTGAAGGTTCCGCCCGAACCTTGGACGTGGCGGAAGTGGGCGAGCTTCTCCAGGCTTTCACTGCCCTGGAACATCAGGTGCTCGAACAGGTGGGCGAAGCCGGTCCGTCCTTCCGGTTCGGAGCGGAATCCCACGTCGTAGTGCACGCTGACGCCGACGACCGGCGCCCGGCCGCGCTGTTGACCAGCGGCGTCCGGGGCGAGCACCACGCGCAGCCCGTTGGGCAGGGTGACGCGATGCAGCTGGGGTTCGACCATGCCTTGCAGCCTACGTGCGACGGGCTTCCCCGTGTGGGCCCCCTGGGCACAAAAGGACGCTGGGGTCCAGGGAATCGTGACGAACAACTCACCCGACCCCCGCCGGAGCCCGCATCCGCAGGCTTCCGCCGGCGAGCCGACCGAGCTGCTCCACCAAGAGCGGGAAGTGCTGCCGGAACTGCCGCAAGTCCGGCTGTTCGCCCTGCTCGCGGTACCAGTACAAGCCCGGGGTGCCGTCCGCGGCCGGATCCAGGCCGGCGAACTTGGCCAGCCACCGAGGCGCCTCCTCCAGCACCACCGCGTACGGCAGCGACCTGGAGAACACCAGTTCCCGGTTGGCCGGCGGGATCGACTCCGCGGTGACCTCGTGCAGGTAGCGACGCAGACCGCGCACCTGCAGCACCAGCGCGCTGCCCCGCCGGGTGCGCGCCGGCATCGCCCTGGCCCCGACCACCATGGCGCCACCGCCGAGCACCACGCCCACTCCCAGCAGGGCCAGGTGGGTGGTCAGCGCCAGCACCGCGGTCAGCGCGACACCGCTGAGCACCACCCCGGCGCCGATCCACCAGAACAGGTTCCGGTCGGCGTCCGGGCGGCGGGCGAACCAGTCCTTCTCGACCACATCGCGGTACAGCTGGTCCCGGATCTCGCCGAGCGGCAACCGGTGCAGTTGGGACAGCCGGACCTCTTCGGCGCCGCCGAACAGACCTCGGTGGACCGCTCGTTCGAACGGCCGGAGGTGCTCGTCCGGCGGGTTCAACTGGACGAACCGCCAGTCCGGACCGGGTAATTCCTCGATCACCAGGTAGTTGCGCACCGCCAGGTCGATGATGGTGGCCGCCACGTCCACCGGGTCCACCCGCTCGTCGATGACCGTGCCGATCTGGCCGGGCAGCACGCCGTCCGGGGAAGCGAAGGTGACCCCGCCCCGCGAGTCCGGCAGGAGCACGTCGACCGGTTCGGCCGCCTCCGCGAGCGCTTGCCCGTCCCGTCCGCGCAGGTACCACAGCACGCCGAAGACGCCGATCAACGCCAAGGCGATGCCGACCAGTCCGGCGCCGCTGGCCGGGGTCAGCGAGAACGCCCGCGCCAAGCTGAAGTCCCGGGTCAGCACCGCGTTCGCGGGCACCGCGCCGGGCGGCAGCTTCAGGTCCAGCACCATCCGCTCGCCCGGGTCCAGCTGGTTCGCGACGGCGTGCACGGCCAGCGTGTGCGTCAACCCGTACTCGGCGCAGCGCTCCGTGCTGCCCAACGGGCCGGCCAGGCATTCCACGTGCAACGGGAGTTGAGGGGACAAAAAGGACTCCACCTCGACGCGGTCCACCGGAACGTTCCAGCCGCTGGAGACCTGCCACTGCACCCGCTGGCCGTCCTCGGCGTCCGCGACCGCGCCGCGCACCGAGTACCGCAGCGTCGAAACCCCTGGCTGCAACCGGACTTCCAGCTGCTCATCGGTGACCTCCACATCACCACTGCCCTCGACTTCCGCCTGCGGCACCGAGAAGACGCGCGCGGTGTCGTCCCCCGAGCTCTGCCGCAGCGGCACCACGCGGTGCACGCTGGTCCCGGCCGGAACGGTGATCCGCTCGGTGACCGAGAGCACCCCGTCCCGCTCCAGCTTCAGGTTCACCACGCTGGAAAGCGTGTCCGCCGCGAAGGTTTCCTGCTGCGCAGCCGCAGGTGCGGGCAGTCCCAACAGCAAGACCGCCAGGCCCGCGAGCGACCCCAGTTTGGCCAACACGGCCCAAACGATAGTCCGCCGCGGCTAAGCTCTGGTCCGCAATCGCGAGATCCGGGCGAGAACCGGGGAGCTGACCGAGCGGCTGGAAGTCCACACTGAACACTCCGGAGAGAGAGCACCATGACACCACCGCCCTGGCCACCACCGCCACCGCACCAGGGCCCGCCGCAGCGCGGCACGTGGCAACCCGGACCACCGCAGCCACCTGTTCAGCACCGACCAGTCGTACCGCCGCCCGCGGCGCGACCGCTGCCGCAAACCCCTGTTCCGCGCAACCCTTCGGTCGCCCCACCGCCCCCGCGATTACCGGGGCCCGGGCAACCGGGCGGTCGCCCGCCGAAGCACAAGGTGCCCCCGGGCGCCATCGTCGGCGTGGTGGCCATCAACCTCGTGGTGCTGGTGGTCGGCTTCATCGGGCTCATCACCCCTTCGTCCACCAGCGAGGCTTCGGACTACACCTACACCCCCACCTACAGCTACACCTACACCCCCAGCTACACCCTCAACTCCGCCACCGAGGACACCGACAGCTACACCGCTGAAACCGAGACCGAGACCAGCTACGAGGACGAGTACACGACCGAAGACGAGGTCGCCGCGCAACCGCAGCCGGTGGTAGCCCTGGAGGACAACCCGATCAACATGCCCGGGACCGGGGCGGTGACGACTTCCTGCGAAATCCCGCAGTTCAACACCGATGCGGCCTCCCAGGAGCGGTTCTACCAGGCGGTTCTGCCCTGCCTGATGGAAGCGTGGACTCCGGCGCTGGAGGCGGCCGGGCTGCCGGTGGAACCACCGACGGTCATCACCAGCGGGGAGAACGTCACCAGCCCCTGCGGTCCCCGGCAGTGGAACCAGACCGCCATGTACTGCCCGGCGAACCACACCATCTACATGACGGCCAGGTACTACGCCGAAGTCGAGAAGCGCACCCACCCCGGGGTCTACCTCGGACAGTTCGCCCACGAATTCGGGCACGCGCTGCAGGGGATGGTCGGCATCAGCCAGGGCTACTCCAACGCCCTCTACGACGTCGGAGGATTCGACACCGAGGAGGGGTTGGAGCTCTCCCGGCGCATCGAGCTGCAGGCCACCTGCTTCGAGGGCATGACCCTGGCCGCGCTGCAGAACGGCGGGGTCAGCAACGACTACATCTTCACCGCGCTGGAGGACTCGTCGAACCGCGGGGACGCGTACGGCAACCAGCGCGACCACGGCACCCCCGAGTCCAACCGGATGTGGGTGGAGCAGGGCTTCTACAAGAACCAGGTGAGCGAGTGCAACACCTGGGCGATCGACTCCTCCTACGTGCAGTAGCGCTGTCTACGCGGGACGGGGGCGCAGCAGCAGGACGTACCCCGCGCCCGCCACCGCGGCGAGGGTGAACAGCACCCAGTACAGCCGCTGCTGCAAGTCCTCCCGGTCGGACGGTCTGGCGTGCGCCGGCAGCGCGACGGCGTCCTCCCCCAACTGCTCGGGAACCAGCACGTCGAGCTGCTGCCCGACGGAATGGCCGCAGCCGTCGTAGCGGACCTGCTGCGGCTGTTCACCGACCCGCACCTCGAGCAGGTCACCGGGGCTCCTCGTCCCGCACGGGGCCGATTCCACCACGGTGGCGCTGACCCGCTGCAGGTTCGCGCGCTCCCGATCCGCTGCTGCTCCCAACGGCCACAGCACCAACACCACGACCGCTGCGCCCAACAATCCGAGGGCGAGCAGAATCGGCGCCACGGCCGCCGAACCTCGCTGGCTACCCACGGTTCGATATTGCCGTGGAACCGAAGTGGTGGCGAACACAGGCCCCTCCGTTCACCGGCCCGCGTGCTCCACCTCAGGGGCTGGCCGGGGTGACGCGCTTGACGTAGAGCAGCCGGTCGCCGCTCTCGATCGCGTCCGCTTCCGGCGCGTCCACCCGGTACAGCACCCCGTTCCGGACGATCCCCAGCACGATGTCGGACAGGTGCCGCGGCGAGCCGCCCACTTCCTCCGGCTCCACTTCCCGCTCGGCTATCGCCAGCCCGGCGTCCGGGGTGAGCAGGTCTTCGAACATGTCCACCACCGACGGCGTGGTGGTGGCCATGCCGAGCAGCCGCCCAGCGGTTTCGCTGGAGACCACGACCGAATCGGCCCCGGACTGCCGCAGCAGGTGCACGTTGTCCACTTCCCGCGCCGAAGCGACGATCTTGGCGTTCCGGTTGAGCTCCCGGGCGGTCAGCGTCACCAGCACCGCGGTGTCGTCCCGGGCCGGGGCCACCACGATCGCGCGGGCCCGCGGCACGCCCGCCACCCGCAGCACGTCGGACCGGGTCCCGGAACCGCTGACCGTGACCAGGCCCTGCGCGGACGCGGTTTCCAACGCGTTGCGGTCGGTGTCCACCACCACGACCCGGCCGGGGTCCACGCCGTCCCCCAGCAGCGCGGTGACAGCCGAGCGGCCCTTGGTCCCGTATCCGATGACGACCACGTGGTCTCGCACCTTCGACCTCCAGCGTTGGATCTTCCAGGCCTGCTTGGACCGCTCGGTGAGGACTTCGAGCGTGGTGCCGACGAGCACGATCAGGAACAGCACCCGCAGCGGTGTGATGACCAGGACGTTCACCAGCCGCGCTTGCGCGGAAACCGGGGTGATGTCGCCGTAACCGGTGGTGGAGAGCGACACCGAGGCGTAGTAGAAGGCGTCCAGCAGGCTGAGCTCCCCGTCCGCGGAGTCCCGGTAGCCGTCCCTCCCCGCGTAGACGAGGACCACGGTGACCAGCAGTGCGATCACCGCGCCGACCACTCGCCGGAAGATCGAGCGCACCGGGCTGCGCCTGGTCTCCGGCATCCTGATCACGCCGACCAGCGCGTAGTCGGGGCGCCTGGTCAGCACGTCCGCCGGTTCCTCGTCCGCTCGGCGGACCAGCGGACTGGCCAACTCCTTCGCCTTGCGCCACGTCATGAAACGGCCCTCCGCCGCGTTCGGGCGGCACCCGTCGGTCGCCTGTCCACGGCGCAGACAGTAACCCGACCGCCGGCACCGGGATCGGCCGGTCAACGTAATCCGCGCCTCAACCGCAGCGTGGAAGGAGTTGTGGCTACCGGCGGCCGCGTCGTCTTACGATGCTCCGGTGCAGCAGCTTGAGCATGCAGCCCGGGCGCTCGGCTGGGATGGTCAGCTGATTCCAGAGGTGGAAGTCTTCGGCGCCCGTTTCGCCGCTGTGGCGCGGATGCGGCCGGACGTGCACGAGTGGCGCAGCACGCACGGCTGGGTACCGGAGCTCAATCCGGCGTGGTTCCGCTCCTGGGCGGAACCGAGCACCCACGACCACGTTCCGGTGCCGGCGGTGGACCTGCTCGGCATACTCGTGCCGGTTTCGCACGCCCGGCACGCGCTCCGCGCCTGCGGAACGCTGATGACGCTGGCCCCCTGCGCCGTGGTCCTGCCCGCCAACCACCCGTACCGGCCGTGGCCGATGCTGGAACTGGACTACTACGGCATCGGCGTGGTCAACGCCGGGTACGACGGCCCGGGAGAGCTGGTCGTCGGTCCGGAGGACAGGTCGTCGGAGTTCGGCACGTCGCTGTTCGGCCGTTGGTTGCTGGAAGTGCTCTACTCCAAGTTGCTCGAGCGCGACTCGCAGCTGACCGAGAACTCCTGAGCCCTCCGGAACCCGGTCAGGCGGCCACGCGGTACTCGTGCCAGTTGAGCCCCTCGGGGTTCCAGCGCATCCCGCGGCCCTCCTGCAGCGCGCGCAGCGCGTGCATGGTGTGCGGCCAGCGGCGGATCACGTTGGCCATCGCCACCGGGGCCATCAGGTCGGCCGTGCGGCGGTGATCGCCCGGCCCGAGCAGGGCGATGCCGTCCGGGGTGTCGATGATGTCGGTCAGCGGAACCTGCCCGGTCAGCGCGGCCTTCTCCACGCTCACCAACCGGTGCGGCTGCAGCTCGGCCGGCCAGCTCCCCCGGTCGATGTCGGAGGCCACCGGCGGGTCGCAGTTGCCGCACTCGCACGTCTCGGCGGCCCACCCGTGCTGCCGCCACGACCAGACGGCGGCGTCCCCGTGGCCGAGCCCGGCCAGCGCCGCCACGTGCGGCCAAGCACCGACCACCGCACCGAGGGTGGTCTGCTGGGTGGGCTTCGGCGGCTGCCCGGGCCCTTGGAAGGCCCAGCTCCCCCTGCCGTCCCGGCACACCCGGACCAGCGGGGCGCGCATCGCCAGCACGTCCCGGTCGACCTGGACCGGTTCCTCCGGCGGGCTTTTGAGTCTCCACGCGGTGTTCATCGCGGGCATACTGTTCCGCCGCGCGCGGTGAACTCAAGCTCCGCCACCCGAAGGTGTGGTCACCGATCAGCGCGCGGAACCCGCCTGATCAACTCCCGCAGTCCGTCCACATCGAACAGATCCACCGGGCGCAGCGTGTGGTCGTGCTTGACGTAGTGGAACACCGCGCGGACCTTCTCCAGCGGAGATCCCGACAGTTCGGCCCACGCCAACCGGTAGACGGCCAGCTGCACCGAAACCGCGGCCCGCTCCTCCTCCGACGGGATCGCGCCGGTCTTCCAGTCCACCACCGTCCAACCGCCGTCCGGATCCGCGAACACCGCGTCCATCCGGCCGCGCAGCACGATCCCCTCCACCTGGGTTTCGAAGGGCACCTCCACCCGGTGCGGGGTCCGCTTGGCCCACTCGCTGGCCAGGAACGCCTCCTTCAACGCGTCCAGGTCCTCCTGCTGCGGCGCCGCTCCGTCCGCGGCACCGGGCAGCTCGTCGAGGTCCAGCAGCGCGGTCGAGGTGAACCTGTGCTCCAGCCAGGAGTGGAAAGCCGTTCCCCGCCGGGCCATCGGGTTCGGCGGGAACGGCAGCGGGCGGCGCAACCGCCGGGCGAGCCCCGCGGTGTCCCCGGCGAGCTCCACCAGCTGGCTGACCGAGAGCTGCTCCGGGAGCTTCACCTGCAGCTGCTGCTGGGCCGCGGCGGCCCGCTCCGCCAACAGCACGTCGACGTCCCGGGCCCACTCGTCCTGGTCGTCCTCCGCCGTCTCCCACTCCTGCGCGGTGGACATCGCCGAGCGCACCAGATCCGCCCCCTCGGCCACGGCGTCCCGCCGGGAACCGAGCGGATCCACCGGCCACTGGGCGCTCCGCACCGCCTCGGCCAGCGGGTTCTCCGCCTCCTCGGGCGGCTCCGGAGCCCACCGGTCGAAGATGCCGCCCCCGGTTTCCCGGGCCGCCTCGGCCAGTTCGACGAAGAAGTCGGACGGCCCCTTCGGCTTCCCGCCGCTCTCCGACCACCAGTGCGCCGACAGCAGCAGCGCCCGCTCGGCCCGGGTCACCGCCACGTACAGCAGCCTGCGCTCCTCCTCCAGGCGGCGCTGCTCGAACTCGTCGTCGTGCAGTTCCAGGGCTTCGGCGAGCTCCTTGCGGTCCATGCCGGCCAACCGGTCCAGGTCCAGCTCGGGCAAGTCCTGGGCGTCCCCGCGCAGCGGCGCGGGCAGTTCGGTCACCGAGCGCAGCCAGGACGAGGACTTCCGCTTGCCCGGGAAGACGCCGCGGACCAGGTGCGGGATCGCCACGACCTCCCACTCCAGCCCCTTGGCCGCGTGCACGGTGAGCACCTGGACCCGGCCTTCGACCACCTCGGCCTCCCCCGGCTCCAGCCCGTCCTCGGCGCGCTCGGCCGCGGAGAGGTAGTCCAGCAGCGCGGGCAGGGTGGCCGAGGGGCTGGCCGCGGCGAACTCGGTGACCACGTCGGCGAACGCGTCCAGGTGGGTGCGGCCCGCCCCGGCGGGCCGGGCCAGGCTCTCGATGTCCAGCAGCAGGGTTCGCTCCACGTCGGCCACCAGCTCCGGCAACGGCTGGTCCAGCCGGTGGCGCAGCGCGGCCAGTTCCCGCCCCAGCTGGCGGATGCGCCGGTAGCCGTCCGCGGAGTAGCGCCGCGGGTCCCCCGGGTCGTCCAGGGCGTCCACCAGCCCGGCCTGCTCGGTGCTCTCGCCCGGGAGCGCTGCGGTGACCAGCGCCTCCGGCTCCGCGGTGTCCGGTTGGGCGCCGGTTTGCGCGCTCAACTCCCGGGCCCGCTCCCACAGCGCGGCGATGTCCGCCGCGCCGATCCGCCACCGGGCCCCGGTCAGCAACCGCATCGCGGCCGTTCCCGCCAGCGGGTCCACCAGCACCCGCAGGGCGCTGACCAGATCGCGCACTTCGGGTTCGTCCAGCAGACCGCCGATGCCGACCACCTCGACCGGCAGTCCCCGGTCCCGCAGCGCGGCGGCGATGTCCGCCATGTCCGCCCGCCGGCGCACCAGCACCGCGGCCGTGGGCGGTTCCCCGCTGGTGTCCAACGCGGCCTGCCACTGGGCGGCGATCTGGTCGGCGACCCACTCCCGCTCCTGCCGCACGTCCTCGGTCAACGCCAAGCGGATGTCCGCGTCCGGTGCGTCCGGTCGGGCCCGCAGCGGGTCCACGCGCAGCCCGGTCTTCCGCAGCGGTTCGGAAACGGCGTTGGCCAGCTGCAGCACTTGCGGCGGGTTGCGGAAGCTGGTCAGCAGCCCGTACTGGTGGGCCGGGGCTTCGCCGCGCGGGAAGTCGGTGGTGAACCGGGGCAGGTTGGCCGCGCTGGCGCCGCGCCAACCGTAGATGGCCTGCGCCGGGTCGCCGACCGCGGTGACCGGCATCGAGTCCCCGGAACCGAACAGCGAGCGCAGCAGCACCCGCTGCGCGTGCCCGGTGTCCTGGTACTCGTCGAGCAGCACCGCGCCGTAGCGTTCCCGTTCGGTGGCCACCACTTCCGGGTGCCCGGCGGCCAGCAGCGCCGCCAGCGACATCTGGTCGGCGAAGTCCATGGCGCCTTCCCGGCGCTTGTGCTGGGTGTACTCCTCGACCAGCGGCAGCAGCGCCGCCCGGAGCCGCTGGGTGGCGAGGATCTTCTGCAGGTCCTGGGGGAGCTTGGCCCGCTGCCGCTTGGCCGGCGGGGCGCTCTCGATGATCTTGCAGAGCCTTTCGGCGTGTTCGGCCAGCTGCTGCGGCTGCACCAGGTGCTCGGCCAGTTCCCCGGCCAGCGCCAGCAGGTAGCTGGTCACCGTGGCCGGGACCTTGTCGGTGTCCAGGTCTTCGGTCCAGGTGCTGACCACCCGGTGCGCCAGCTGCCAGGAGGCGGTTTCGGTGAGCAACCGGGCCCCGGGTTCGACCGGGATCCGCAGCCCGTGCTCGCCGACCAGGCGCCCCGCGTAGGCGTGGTAGGTGAGCACGGTCGGCTCGGTGGCCAGCACGACGGCTTTGAGCTGCCCGCCCGGGTCGATCTCGTCGAGCAGACCGGATCCGGCCAGTCGCCGCAGCCGGGCGCGCACCCGGTCGCCCAGCTGGCGGGCTGCTTTGCGGGTGAAGGTCAGCCCCAGGATCCGCTCCGGGGTGACGATGCGGTTGGCCACCAGCCACACCACGCGCGCGGCCATGGTTTCGGTCTTGCCGGCGCCGGCTCCCGCGACGACCAGCGCGGGTTCGGGCGGTGCGGCGATCACCGCCGCCTGCTCCTCGGTCGGCTGCGGCAGCCCGAGCTCCTGGGCGATGCGCTGTGGACTGATCATCTGCGTTCCTCCGGCTGGGCACCAGGGCTGTCACCGAAACCGCGGGTCACTGGACCACCTGCCGTCCCGCCGGGTGCACCGGGCAGGAGAACTGCGCCGGGCAGCGCGCGCAATCGCTGTTCTCCTTGGCCAGGTAGGCGGGCCCGACGCTGTCGGCCGCCGCGGAGTGCAGCACGTCCAGCCAGACCTGGACCTGCTCCTGGTCCAGCGCGGGCTGCTCGCGTTCCGTGGCCGCCCCGTTGCGGTCGGACTTCGCGACGTAGAGCAGGCGCGCCCCGCCCGGCTGCCGGTCCGCGTCGCCGAACGCGCCGAGAGCGGCGGCCAGCTGGTAGACGGCGAGCTGCGGGTGCTGTTCGGCTTCCCCTTTGCTGACCGGGGTTTTGCTGGTCTTGATGTCCACCACCACGGGGCGTCCTTCGGAGTCCACCTCCAGCCGGTCGACCCGGCCGCGCAGCCGCAGCCACGGCCCGCCGTCCCGGGCCGGGATCGAAATGTCCAAGTCCTTCTCCACCCCGGCTTGGGTGAGCTCCTGCCGGGTCCTGGCCAACCACACCCGGAAGCTGTCGAGCATCTGCTCGACCCGCTTGCGCTCCCGGCGGGAGAACCACGGCGCCCCGGCGTCCACCGATTCCCAGGCCGCGTCCAGCGCCCGGCGCAGCTGTTCGTCGTCGGCCCCGTCAGCTGCCGCCTGCACCAGGGCGTGCACCAGGGTTCCGGTCACCGACGCCAGTTCCGCGGCGTCCTGCCCGCCGTGCCGTTCCAGCAACCAGCGCAACGGGCACTTGGCCAGCACGTCCACAGTGGATGGTGACATGGGCACCGGTTCGTCCCCGGACACCAGCGGATCGGTGCACGTCGGCTCGGCGACCCCGTACCAGGTGTCCGGATCGGCCCCGGGCACCCCCGCCCGGGCCAACCGGGCCAGCTGCACCGACGCCCGCTGCCGCCGCTCCCGGTCCTCCTCCGGATCGCACACCACCCGGCGCAGCTCCCCCACCAGGTCGGCGAGGGCCAACCCGCGCTGCGGACGGGCCACCGGACGCTCCACCGCCTCCGGGTCGCCCACGATGCCTTCCAGCTCGTCCAGGAACCGCGACGGCTGCTCGTCCTCCCCGCGCACCGCGCTGACCAGCACCCGGCGCCGAGCGCGGCTCACCGCCACCAGCAGCAGCCGCCGCTCCTCCGCCAGCAGCGGCGCCGTGGCCGAAACCCGATCGCTGTCGTCCACCCCGGACAGCACGTCGATCAGCCGCTCCACGCCCAGCAGCGAACCGCGCAACCGCAGGTCCGGCCAAACCCCTTCCTGCACACCGGGAATCGCCACCACTTCCCACTCCTGGCCGCTGGCGGCGTGCGCGGTCAGCACCTGCACGGCGTTGTCCCGGGGAGCCGTCGGCGCCAGCGAACTACCGGCGATCTGCTGCCGGTCCAAGTAATCCGCGAAGGTGGCGACGTCAGCGCCCGGCCACTTGTCCACGTACTGGGCGGCGGCGTCGAACAGCGAAACGATCGCGTCCAGGTCACGGTCGGCCTGCGCCCCGGTCACCCCGCCCCGCTCGGCCAGCGACACCCACCGCTGCTCCAGACCGCTGGCCTTCCACACCTTCCACAGGGTTTCCTCGACCGAATGCCCGGCCGCCACCGAATCCCGCGCGGTGCGCAGCAGCGAACCCACCCGGCGGGCCGGCTCCGCCGCGGAGTCCTCCAGCGCGGCCAACCGGTCCTGCTCCAGCAGCACCTCGACCAGCAGCTCCCCGCTGCCGCGGGCACCACCGGAGGCCAGCTCCAAGCGGCGCAGCCCGCGCCGCAACCGGCGCAGCGCCAACGGGTCCGCGCCGCCCAGCGGAGACGCCAGCAGCTCCTCGGCGACCTCCGCGGTGAGCTCGCCCGGGCGAGCGGCGGCCCGGAGCAGCAGCAGGAACGGGCGCACCGCGGTGCGCTTCGCCAGCGGAACGTCGTCCACCGGCAGCACCACCGGCACCCCGGCGGACAGCAAGGCCCGGCGCAGCACCGGGAGCGACTCCCCGGTGGACCGCACCAGCACCGCCATGTCCGACCAGGCCACGCCTTCCAACAGGTGCGCTCGGCGGAGCTGGTCGGCCACCCAGGACGCCTCCTGCGCGGCGGTCGCCCACAACCGCACCTGGACAGAACCACCCGGCCGCTGCTCCGCGGCGGTCAACGTCCGCTGCGGACCGGTCCCGGGAAGCCGGTGCGCGAGCCGGTGCACCGCCTGCCGGACCGGGTCGGACATGCGGTGGTCGACGGTGAGGACTTCGGTGCGCGAACCGTCCGGGTCGGCGTCCAGCAGGCACCGCGGATCCGCCCCGCGGAAGGCGTACACCGCCTGGTCCGGGTCTCCGGCCAGGATGAACTCGGTGGCGGCATCGCCGAGCTCCCGGACCAACTCGTACTGCCGCGGGTCCAGGTGCTGCGCGTCGTCCACCAGCAGGTAGCGGACTCGCCGCTGCTCGGCCGCCAGCAGGTCCGGGTCGTCGCGGAACGCGTCCAACGCGGCCACGATCAACTCCGCCGCGTCCAGCGCGGGAGCCTGCTGGCTGCCCATCCCGCGCAGCAGCGTCACCTGCTCGTACTGCCGGGCGAACTTCCCCGCCGCAATCCACTCCGGACGGTTGTGCTGCTCGCCGAGCTCGATCAGCCGCTCCGGCCCCACGCCGCGCTCGGTGGCCCGCAGCAGCAGGTCCCGCAGTTCCTCGGCGAACCCCGGCACCGTCAGCGCCGGGCGGAGCGATTCCGGCCAATCCGGCGCTCCTCGCTCCACATCGCCCTCGAGCAGTTCCCGCACCTGCGCGTCCTGATCGGGCCCGTTGAGCAGCTGCGGTGGCGGCAGGTCCTCCCGCGCCGCCTGCAACCGCAGCACCCCGAACGCGTACGAGTGAACGGTGCGGACCAGCGGTTCCTGCGCGGTGCGCATCCCGGCGTCGGCCAGCCGACGGGTGATCTCCACGCGCATCCGCTTGGCGGCCTCCCGCCCGGCGGTCAGCACCAGCACGTTCTCCGGTGACACCCCGCCCAGCATGCGCTCGGCGGCCACCTCGGCGAGCAACGTCGTCTTTCCGGTGCCCGGCCCACCGAGCAACCGGAGGAACCCCTCGGTGTGCTCCAGCACCCGGCGCCCGGTGGCGTCCCACGTGAGCCGCCGGCGGGGCTCCGCACGACGCACCAGAACAGGCATGGTCGGGAATGGCACGATCCGATGGAATCACGCATTCCCGATCAGGTGGTGCAAGGACCCGCCGCGAGTCAGATGCATCTCAATCGACCACCGCGTTCGTTCCCGGGCCGTGGCGGGCCCGCCACGGCAGGTGACACTGGACGCGTGGACGAGCGAATCCTGGAGCGAGTGCGGGCGGTCGTGGCCGCGATCCCGCCCGGCCGCGTGCTGTCGTACGGGGACGTCGCCGAACTCGCCGGCCTGCGCTCCCCCAGGTTGGTGGGGCGGATCCTCGCCGAGGACAGCGCCGACCTGCCGTGGCACCGGGTGCTGCGCTCCAACGGCACGGCGGCCGATCACCTGCGCGAGCGACAGCTGGGGCTGCTGCGCGCCGAAGGCGTCATCCCGGACGGGAGCCGGATCGACATGCGCCGCTACCGCTGGGGCGCCTGAGCGGAACCGCTGCCGGCGAGCCGCTCGGTGACCAGCCGCACCAGCGCACCGGTGCGGGCCCGCTCCGGCTGGACGCAGGACAGGCCGGCCGCCACCACCGGCGCGGCGGTGACCGGGCCGACGCACGCGATGAGCACCTGCTGCAACGCCTCCCGCAACTGCTCGCCCCGGCCGGTGCGGTCGGCGCGGCCAAGCAGGTTCTTGGCCGCCGGAGCGCTGGTCAGCGGAAGCGCGTCGACCTCCCCGGCGATCAGCGAGTCGATCAGTCCGTCCAGGGCGGTCAAGTCCGCGGGATCTGTCCACCGGTAGACGGTCACCGGCACCACCTCGGCTCCCGCCTCGGTCAGCCGCTGGCGGAACTCCAGCATCGGCTCGCCGTGCACCTGCACCACGACACGCCGACCGGCCACGCCGCGGTCCAGCAGGAAGTCCAGCACTTCGGCCGATTCCTCGGCCGGTGAGGTCCACTGCTCGGTCAACCCCGCGCCGCGCACCGCGCCCCGCGCCTTGGCCCCGCGGGCCAGGATCTCCGCCGCCCCCAAGTGCTCGAGAAGGCGCTCGTGCTGCCCGTTGGCGCGAGCCGCCTCCAGCCATCCGCGGAACCCGACCCCGGTCATCACGACCAGGTGATCGACCGGGGCGCTGAGCACCCGTTGCGTGGCCTCGGCCAGTTCCCCGTCGCTCTCCAGCGGAACCGTGCGGATCGCCGGTGCGCGCAACACCCGGGCACCGCGCCGGGCGAACGCCGCCGCGATCTCCTCCGCCTTGCGTTCTGCGGTCACAGCCACCGTGCGGCCGGTGAGCGGTAGTTCCTGCACCCGCCCATCGTCACACACCGCCCTGCCGTCCCGCGGTGATCGCGCAAGGCGTCACAGCACTTCGAGCACCATCTGCGAAGCGCGTTCCAACCCCGCCAGGGACTCCCGGGTCGACCTCGGGTGCAGCGCGTGGACGGCGAGCCGGAAGAGCAGCGCGCGCAGCAGCGCCTGCGGCCACTCCGCCAAGTGCGACCAGCGCTCCACAATGGCCGGATCAGCGCCGCCCCACGCCAGGGCGTCGATCACCACCACGGCCGCGGCCCACTCGGCCGGTCGCCAGTACGGCTGGAAGTCGAGCAGTCCCGGTGGCTCGTCGTCGGCGAACAGCACGTTGCCGAACAGGTCACCGTGCACTATTTGCGGGGAGAGCTCCATTTCCCGCCGGGAACCGGCGAGCACGTCGTACAGCCGGCCGCCCTTCTCCTCCGGCAGCTGGTACTCCTCTTCGCCCCACGCCATCCGATCGGCCACCGCGTAGATGTCCTGCCGCGCAGCCAGAAAACGCGGACGCTCCAACTGCTGGCAGGCCAGGTGCAAGCGCAGCGACATCGCCACCACGTCGTCGTGCCGCGGCTGCGGGCGCCCAGCGATGTCCCGGCTGGCCGACCAACCGGACACCACCCAGCGGCCGTCCGACGAGCGGACCGGCCGGGAGATCCGGACTTCTTCCGGCTCCAGTGCGTCCAGCGTCTGTGCCACCCAGGCAGCTTCCGCCGTGTTCGCCGCGGGTTTGAGCACGATGTCTCCGCAGCGCCAGGCCAGGGAACCGGGCAGCTGCTCGGGTTCTTCCTCGCGCGCACCGAATGCCGCGCGCACGTGCGGCGGTGGCGGCTCCGGCGTAGGACTCACGAGCCAGACGCTACCTCGTGCCCAGCGATTCTCGCAGCTGCCACTCCGGAATGGACCCGAAGAAGCCGAAGGCCGGGTGGCGTGCGCCACCCGGCCGGGCAAATCCAGTTGCTGCAGCCGTCAGTAGGTCGGCAGTTCCGGGTCCACGTCCCGGGCCCAGCCGAGAACCCCGCCACCCAAGTGGACGGCGTTGCTGAAGCCGGCCTTGTGCAAAGCGGCCAGCGCTTCCGCGGACCGGGCGCCGGACTTGCAGTGCAGCACGATCTGGCGGTCCTGGGGCAGCTCCGCCAGGGCTTCCCCGGACAGGATGCGGTCCTTCGGGATCAGCTTCGAGCCCTCGATCTTGACGATCTCGTACTCGTGCGGCTCCCGGACGTCGATCAGCTCGAACTTCTCACCCCGGTCGAACATCTCCTTCAGCTCGCGCGGGGTGATGGTGCTGCCGGCGGCGGCCTGCTGCGCGTCGTCGGAGACCACACCGCAGAAGGACTCGTAGTCGATCAGCTCGGTGACCGGCTTGGTGTTCGGGTCCTTGCGGATCTGCACGGTGCGGTAGCTCATCTCGAGCGCGTCGTAGATCATCAGCCGGCCGAGCAGCGTCTCACCGATGCCGGTGATCAGCTTGACCGCCTCGGTGGCCATGATCGAACCGATCGACGCGCACAGCACGCCCAGCACACCGCCCTCGGCGCAGGACGGCACCATTCCGGGCGGCGGCGGCTCGGGGTACAGGTCGCGGTAGTTCGGGCCGTACTGGTCCCAGAACACGCTCGCCTGGCCCTCGAACCGGAAGATCGAACCCCACACGTACGGCTTGCCCAGCAGCACGGCGGTGTCGTTGACCAGGTAACGGGTGGCGAAGTTGTCCGTGCCGTCCAGGATCAGGTCGTAGTCGCGGAAGATGTCGAGCGAGTTCTCCGACGTCAGGCGCGTCTTGTGCAGGTTGACCTTGACGAACGGGTTGACCTCGGCGATCGAGTCCCGGGCGGACTCGCCCTTCGGACGGCCGAGGTCGGACTGGCCGTGGATGACCTGCCGGTGCAGGTTCGACTCGTCGACCTCGTCGAACTCGACGATGCCGATCGTGCCGACGCCGGCAGCAGCGAGGTACAGCAGCGCCGGGCTGCCGAGCCCACCGGCGCCGATCACCAGCACCTTGGCGTTCTTCAGCCGCTTCTGGCCTTCCATCCCGACATCGGGAATGATCAGGTGGCGGCTGTAGCGCGCGACCTCTTCCTTTGTCAGCTCCTCCGCCGGTTCGACCAGCGGCGGAAGCGACGTTGCGCCGGACATTCCCAGCTCCTCCTCGATGGTCGGTACAGCGCGCACGACACCCTGGCCCACCCCGGTTTCGGGGGCAGGGCACGGCGGCAGCACCTCAAGCTTCCTCGAGGGCCCAGCGGGCCTCCCGGAATCTGCAACGCAAGACTCCCCGAAAAGCTTCCGCAGGCCAAAGTCCTCCCACGATCCGGGAGGCAGACCCCTCAAGCCTACGCACCGGAGTCGGCCAGCGGGAAAGGCCAGGGGTTGGGCTTGCAGACGAAACCGTTGGCCGGGATGTAGGTCCCCTGGTCGGCGATCTCGTTCAGCTCGTTGAGCTCGTTGTTCGACACGCTGAACGTCTGCTGCATCATCACCGGCGCGAGCCCGCCCTGCTTCGGGCAGGCGACGTGGCCGTTGCCGAAGACGTGCCCCACTTCGTGATTGATCGCATAGCGCCGGTAGTTACCAATGTCACCCTGGTAAGCCACCGCGCCGCGCACCCAGCGGGCCGCGTTGATGTAGACCATCTCGCCCTGCCGGCACGAGCTGTCATAGGGCACGCCCGAGCTGTACCCGCACACCTCGCGGGCGGTCTGCTGGCTGACCAGGATGACCCGGAAGTCCGGGCTGGGGCCGGAGCTGTCGACCCGCTGCAGCGCGATGCCGCCGGCCTTCGGGTTCGTCCAGCTCCGAGGATCGGCCAAGGTGGCGTCCACCAGGTGCGCGAAGCTGTCGTTGCCCTCGGCCAGTTCCACCCCGACTTCGACTTCGACGGTGTAGCGGTACAGCTTCCCGGAGCCGATGACGTCGGTGGAACCGGGCAGCACCTCGTAGGTCCGGGCCCCGGTTTCCGGGATCTCGCCGCCCGGCGGCAGATCGGCCGAGAACATGTTCTCGTCGAAGACCTGCCCCGGCGGGGCTTCGGTGACCACCGGCTGCTGCTCTTCCGGCTCCTCCTCCGCGAACTCGGCCGAGTGCTCGCTGGCCGCGGAGCCACCGCCCACCGGGCTCACGGTCTGGAGCACCGCGAGCGCGCTGATGACGACCAGCAGCGGAACCGCGTACATCCGCCAGCCGTAGCGGGACAACCGCCCACGCCGCTCCGGTTCGGCCCCTTCTTCCGGTGCGAGCTGTTCGCCCACCGGATCCCAGGCAGCGGCGAGCGGCTCGGTTCGCGTTGCGCTGGAAGGGGATTCGTCGGTGAATTCCTCACCGGACTCGGGGGGAGACGGAGAGCTGGCCACGGCCCTTAGATTGCCACAACTCCAGAACCGCTGCGGCGGCCGAGTGAGCCGCTCGCAGGAAGATCACCCCATGAAATGACCGGTTGATTACCAAGTGTCTTCCTTGATCATGCCGATCATCGCTGCGGCGACGATCCGGGGACGCTCGATCTGGGCCACGTGCCCGGTTCTGGGGAGCACGAGGAGTTTTCCGCGCGGCAGCGCTCTGGCGGTGCGGACGGCTTTGCGGACGCTGACCACCCGGTCGGCCTCACCCCAGATCACCAGGGATCGCACCGGCACCCGCTGCAGCAGGGACCACAGCGACTGGTTCGGCGGCGCCAACCAGTGCCGCAGCAGCTGCACCAAGGTGCGCTCCTCCGCCGTTCCCGACCACGGCAGGGCGGCGACCTGCCGGATCTCCTCGGCCACCTGCGCCAGCCGGTGCGGTGGCGCCAGCGAGGGGTCGGCGAAGCACAGGTGCAGCAGCCGCTGCGCGCGTTCCTCCGGGGTCATCCCGGCGAGCCGCCGCCGGATCCGGGGGCCGATCAGCGGCAGCACGGTCAGCCCGAGGCGGGGGTCGGAGAGCCGGCGCGGATCGGGGCGCAGGTCCGGCACCGCCGGCGAGATCAGGGTGAGGCTCGCCACCAGATCCGGACGGCTGGCCGCGACCTCGACCGCGACCGCCCCGCCGAACGAGTTGCCGGCCAAGTGCACCGGTTCGTCGGTGTGCTCGTCCAGGTACCGGATCACGACGTGGGCGTGCTCCCGCGGGCTGAAGCTGAACCCCTCCACCGGTTCCGAGAGCCCGAACCCGGGCAGGTCGAGCGCGGTGCTGGACAGGTGCGGCACCAACAGCCGGGAGAGGTCCGCCCAGTTGGTGGAGGAACCGGCGAGCCCGTGCAGGAGCACCGCTCGCCCCGGCGCGTCGCTCGGCGTCTCCCGCAGGTGCAGCCGCATCTGCCCCCACTTGGTAACCAGCCGCACATGCTCGCCGTCCGGTGGAGCGGGAACTGGCCCGGACGCCCGCACCTGGTCCACCGCCAAGGGCACCCTGGTCAGCTCCGTCCAGCGGGCGGATTGGGCCGGATGTGCCATCACGGCCTTCAGAATGACGGATTTTGGTTAGCCCGGCTGTCCGTATTGAGTTCTACTGGCGAGTAGAGTCTGATTTCCGGGGGTTCGACAGCGGCCTGCCCAGCCGGAGGTTCGGTGCGGAAGGCGTATCCTGCGCGGTTGCGCTTCCACCCCGGAGGACAGGCAGACCGGGTGGGGCCGGCACATGGGAACTGGAGGCGAGGATGACCGAGACCGCGCAGCCGAGCCGAGGCGTTCGGCTGCCCCGCGATGAACGCCGGGCACAGCTGCTGGAGGCAGCGCAGCACGTGTTCGTGAACAACGGGTATCACGCTGCGGCGATGGACGACATCGCCGAGCAGGCGGGGGTCAGCAAACCGGTCCTCTACCAGCACTTCCCAGGCAAGCTCGACCTCTACCTGGCACTGCTCGAGCTGCACGGAAACGAGCTGGTGCGCCGGGTGCGCAAGGCGATCGAGTCCACCTCGGACAACAAGCAGCGGGTGCGGGCCGCGGTGGGCGCCCTGTACGAGTTCGTCGACGGGGAGGGCCAGGCCTTCCGGCTGGTCTTCGAGTCCGACCTGCGCGGCGAGCCCGCCGTGGAGAAGGCCGTGGAGACCGCGCTGAACGGCTGCGTGGACGCAGTCGCGGAAGCGGTCACCGCCGATGCCGGGTTGAGCACCGAGAAAGCTCGCCTGCTGGCCGTCGGCCTGGTCGGGCTCAGCCAGGTGACCGCGCGGTACTGGCTGGACTCGGCGCACTCGATCCCGCGCGAAGAAGCGGTGAACTTGATGTCCACACTGGCCTGGAAGGGACTTGCCGGCTTCCCCCTCCAGCAGGGCTGACCGGCCGGTCCGGAGGGCGGTGCTCCGGACCGGGCGCGTCAGGCCGCCTGCCGCGCGGAGAGCCGCACCAGTTCGGCGATCTGCCGGGTGACCTCGGGTTCCCGTTCCAGCGGCAGCATGTGACCGGCGCCGCCGTAGAGCAGGAACTTCGCCTCCGGCAGCGCAGCCGCGATGCGCTCGGCGTGCCGGCGCGGGGTGAGCCGGTCGGCGGTTCCGGCGAGCAGCACCACCGGCTTGGAGCCGAGCCTGCGCAGCGCGGCCAGCCGGTCGTGCTCGGCCAGCGATTCCCGGTAGGCGGCCATGTTCGCCGGGTTGCAGGCGGCCACCCATTCCGCCGTCGCCGCGATGTCGGCGCGCACCGGGTCGCTGCCGAACAGCAGCCAGCGCAAGCCCGGCCGCAGCCAGCTCGACCGCCGCGCCAGTCGCCGTCCGGTGGCCTTGGCCAGGTGTGGGCGGACGGCCCGCTCGACGCGGTTGGCCAAGGCCGCGACCGGTTTCGGCAACCGGAGGTCGGGCTCGGCCAGATCGCCGGCCGAGGTGGCGACCAGGGCGACCCCGGCCACGCGCTCGGCGAACAGGGCCGGGTGCTGCTCGGCCAGTGCCATGATCGCCATGCCGCCCATGGAGTGCCCGACCAGCACGACCTCCCCGGTCGGCACCCGCCGGTCGATCAGTTCCGCCAGGTCGTCGGCGCACTGCCGGATGGTCGCCGTGCCGCGCGGCGCCGGGTCGCTCTCCCCGTGGCCGCGCAGGTCGAACCGGATGGTCCGCGGTCGGACCTCGGCGGTCTCCGCCAGGCGGGCGACCGCCCGGTCCCAGGTGTGCCGGGTGAGCGTCCAGCCGTGGAGGAACACCACGGTCACCGGCGCCTGCTCCGGTCCTTCCTCGACCACGCGGAGGCGGGTGCCGTCGCCGGTGGTGAACATGTCTTGCTGCGCAGTTGTGCTCATCGGATCAGGTGTGCCTTCCTCCACCAGTACATCCCGGGCTTGCCGACCAAACCGACCTCGTCGAGGAAGCCCATGATCTTCTCCCCGCACCAGTGCAGGGTGTCCAAGTAGTTCGGGTTGCGCCAAGCGACCTCGTGCGCCTGCTTGGGGTCCAGTCCCACCGCCCGGTAGACCCGCGGGTTGATCAGGCTGTAGCAGATGCAGTACGACACCAGCGCGGTCAGGTACTGCTGGTGGGCCAGTTGGACCTTGTTGAGGCGGGGCATCAGCCGCACGACCTCTTCCCGGGCGAAGGTCACGTGCCGGGCCTCTTCCAGGACGTGGATGCGGTTGACCATGCGCACCAGCGGTTGGACGTCCTCGTCCCACATCTGGTCGCGCTGCAGCCGGTCCAGGATCTCCTCGGCGACGAGGATCGACGCGTACGCCGCCGGGCCGCGCAGGGTGGCGGGCAGCAGCCGGCCGCCGAGGCGCAGCAGCGGCACCGGTCCGTACGCGGGGGCGCCGACCCGCTGCACCGCTTTGGCGAACATCGTGGAATGCCTGGTCTCGTCGCCGATCTCGGTCAGCGCGTACTGCGCGTGGCTGCTGCACGGGTCGGCGTTGTAGTACTCCCGGAGCAGGATCTGCATCAGCAGCACTTCGAACCAGATGCCGTTGGAAGCCATGCTGGCGAACTCGTGCTTGGTGAGTTCGATGCGCTGCTGCTCGGTCAGCCGGTCCCACAGGTGAGTGCCGTACAGCGAGGAGCGCTTGAACGGGATGTACGGCTTGTCCTCGGCCAGGGGGGCGTCCCAATCGATGTCGACTTCCGGGTCGTAGCTGTTCCTGGCCGATGAGTTCAGCAAGCGCTGCGCGGTTTTCTCCCGGTCGTTGACCTGCAGGCTTCCTCTCATGCGGTGATCACTCCCTCGGGACCTCCGCCCTTTGCGTGTTACCTGAAGTAACAGTTACCTTTGGTAGCGTGATTCAGGTCTCTCGATCTGTCAAGCCGTCATCCGACCGACGGCGAGAGCGCTGGCAGGAACACCGGCAGGCGCGACGCGCGGAGCTGGTGGAAGCGGCGGTGCGAGCCATCGGCCGGAAAGGCCACGACGTGGGCATGGACGACATCGCCGCGGAAGCCGGGATCAGCAAACCGGTCCTCTACCGGCACTTCAGCGACAAGAGCGAGCTGTACCTGGCCGTCGGCGAATGGGGCACCCAGCTGCTGATGCAGCGGCTGAAACCGCTGTTCGACGAAGGCGGCAGCCCCAACCAGCGCATCCGCCGCCTGCTGGACGCCTACCTGCGGACCATCGAGGAATACCCCGAGCTCTACCGGTTCGTGGTGCAGCGCAACTTCATCGACCAACCGGTCCGCAAAGACCCGGTGTCGGCGGAGAAGACGGTGATCGCCAACTCGCTGTCCCGCGTCCTCCGGCAGTACCTGGAGGCGCTGGAGATCGATTCCGGCGGCGTGGAGGCGTGGAGCCACGGCCTGGTCGGGCTGGTGCAGGCCAGCGGCGACTGGTGGCTCGACCAGAAGACCATGAGCCGTGCCGACCTCATCGACTACCTGACCCAGATCATCTGGCACGGGATCGACGGCGTGCTGCGCACCGCGGGCATCGTCATCGACCCCGACCAGCCCTTCGACCTGGACCGGTTGCCCACCGGGCAGCACGACTCCGGCAACGGGGAGAACACGGAGGAAGACGATGCACGAACACGATGAGGACGACTACCGCGGCCCGGCCACCCTCGTCGCCGACGACCGGGAGATCCCGGTCGAAGTGGTGTTGCGCGGGCACTTCCAACCCATCGACGGCCGCTTCCACTGGTACGGGCGGCTGTCCGCCAGCGACAGCGTGCGCCAGGCGGCGGAGGGCAAGCGGAAGACCGTGGTGCTGCGCACCGAGGTCGGCGAGGCCAGCGGAACGCTCTCCGACCCGGACCCGTGGGGCCGCTACCGGATCACCGGGACCGGCAAACCACCGTTCGCCGTCCCGCAGGAACTCCCCGAGGAGTGAGCACCGGGGGTACGGAGAGCACGCCCGTACCCCCAGCGGCACCTCACTGCTGGGGCACGCCGAAACCGACGCGCGGCGCGTCGGCCGGCCCGATCTCGACGTAAGCCACCTTCGAGGAAGGGACGATCACCCGACGCCCCTTCGAGTCCGTCATTGCCAGCACACCGTCGGCGTTCTTTAGCGCGTCGGCGACCAGCGACTCGACCTCACTCGGGGACTGTCCGCTGGCGATAGTCAGCTCACGCGGGCTGTCCACGACGCCGATCTTGACCTCCACGCCGACCTCCGTTGAGTTAAGTGTTCGTTCGATGCCGAAAGGCTATCCCAAATGCGAAGCCGACCGGGGCAAGCGTCGCCCGTCGACGACTCATCCCAGGCCCAGCCGGAACATCCGTTCGGCGTGCTTGCCCTGCAGCCGGCGGAACATCTCCGCGATGCCGGTGATGTCCCCCGAACCCGTGATGATCAGTTCCGCCAGCGCATCCCGCTCGGCCACCACCCGTTGGGCTTGGGTGATCGCCTCGCCCAGCAGCCGCCGACCCCACAGCGTCAGCTTGTCCCGCAAGGACCGGTCCTGCTCGCAGGCCGCCTGGACCTCCCGTTCGGCGAACGCGGAATGCCCGGTGTCGTCCAGCACGGTGAGCACCAGATCCCGGTGCTCCTGATCCAGCCATTCCGCCACCTCGCGGTAGAAGTCAGCGGCCAAGCCGTCCCCCACGTACGCCTTGACCAGGGACTCCAGCCAGGAGTGCGGCGCCGTCGCCGCGTTGAAGCTGTCGAACGCGGTGACGAACGGCTGCATGGCGTCCTCCACCGCGACCCCGTGCCGGGCCAGCTGCTCCTCCAGCAGCCGGTAGTGCCCCATCTCCGCCGTGGCCATCTTCGCCAGGGCAGCCCGGCCGCTCAGGGTAGGAGCCGTCCGCGCGTCCTCGGCCAGCCGGTCGAACGCGGAGAGCTCCCCGTAAGCGAGCACCCCCAGCAGATCAACCACACCCTCGGTGTAACGTTCGCCACGTTGCCCGGACAGAGCTTCGCTCTGGTCAGCCTCACTCATGAGCGCGAGCGTAAACCCGCGACGCACCCGGCACACACAGTCCTACCGGACAACGGGGGGTTAGCGGGTATCCTCGGCAGTGGAAACATTCAGCGCCAGGCGGTACGGCCTCACCGGGCCGGTTCTGCGCAGATTGCCGCCGGTCCCGGCGGCCCTGGGATATCCGCCGGCGCGACGCTGAGCTTTCGACAGCTCGCCTCGGTGTTGCAGCGCCAGCGACGCCGACCGGGACAAAAGCGTCAGACCGCTCAGCGGACCATTGCGCGGCTGCGCCGCTGACACGGCGAACTGCGGCGCAACTGGAAAAGCCACGCGTCCAGGAGCGGTCCGCAGTCGGACACGAAGCGCGCAGAAACCAAGAGAGGCGATCACTCTGACATTCACCGAAAGCACAACCGAACACGAAACCATGCCGGAAACCGGACGAACACCTGCTGAACCGGCAGCCCCGAACACCCAGGTCTCCGCCGGCCCGACCTTCGCCGAGCTGGGCGTGGCCGAGGAAATCACTCGCGCCCTCGCGGAAGCCGGCATCGAACGGGCCTTCCCGATCCAGGAGCTCACCCTGCCGCTCGCCCTGCGCGGTGAGGACCTGATCGGCCAGGCGCGCACCGGGACCGGCAAGACCCTGGCGTTCGGGATTCCCCTGCTGCAACGCATCGACCTGCCCGGGAACGGGACGCCGCAAGCCCTGATCGTGGTGCCGACCCGGGAGCTGTGCCTGCAGGTCACCCGCGACCTGGCCAACGCCGGCAAGCACCTGGACGTCCGGGTGACCGCGGTGTACGGCGGGCGACCGTACCAGGAGCAGATCAAGGCGCTGCGCAGCGGCGTCGACCTGGTGGTGGGCACCCCGGGCCGACTGCTCGACCTGGCCGAGCACGGGCAGCTGAAGATCGGCGAAGTCTCCGCCCTGGTGCTGGACGAAGCCGACGAGATGCTGGACCTGGGCTTCCTGCCGGACGTGGAGCGCATCCTGCAGATGCTCCCCGAGCAGCGGCAGACCATGTTGTTCTCGGCCACCATGCCGGGCCCGGTGCTCACCCTGGCCCGCACGTTCATGACCCAGCCGACCCACATCCGGGCCGAGCAGGGCGAAGAAGGGCCGGTGCACAAGCGCACCCGGCAGCTGATCTACCGGGCGCACTCGCTGGACAAGCCGGAGCTGATAGCCCGCGTGCTGCAGGCCACCGGCCGCGGTCTGACCATGATCTTCACGCGCACCAAGCGCTCCGCCCAGAAGCTCGCCGACGACCTGGCCGAGCGCGGTTTCGCCGCCAGCGCCGTGCACGGCGACCTGGGGCAGAGCGCGCGGGAGAGGGCGCTCCGGGCCTTCCGGTCCGGCAAGATCGACGTGCTGGTCGCCACCGACGTGGCCGCCCGCGGCATCGACGTGGCCGGAGTCACCCACGTCATCAACCTGCAGTGCCCGGAGGACGAGAACACCTACATCCACCGGATCGGCCGCACCGGCCGGGCCGGCCGCACCGGTGTCGCGATCACCCTGGTCGACTGGGAGGACGAGCAGCGCTGGAAGCTGATCGACAAAGCGCTCGGCCTCGGCCAGCCGGACCCGGTCGAGACGTACTCCACCTCCCCGCACCTGTACTCGGACCTGGACATCCCGGAGGACGCCGGCGGGCGGTTGCCCCTGTCGAAGCGCACCCGCCCGGGGCTGGATGCCGAACCCGAGCACGGCAGCGGTCGTCGGCGCCGGCGGCGCCGGACCCGCGGTGGCGTGGAGGTCAAGCCCAGCGCGGCCAACAGCGAGGAGACCCGCCCCCGCAAGCGCCGGCGGCGGCGCACCCGCGGCGGCAAGGAGACCGACGTGGCCAAGCGGACGAGTTCGGCCAAACCGCAGTCCGCGATCCGCAAGCAGTCCGGTGAAGCCAACGCCGAATCCTCCAGGGGGAACGCTTAAGCTGGCGCTGAAAGCAGCCAGCCGAGCAAGGAGTACCTGTGGTCCGGCCGGAACGGCGCACGAAGACCGATCTCGCAGTGGTCGTCTCACTCGTCCTGGCCGTAATCGCCGGGGCCGGTGCGCTGTGGTGGAACAGCGACGCCCGGGCCACGGTCTCCGAAACAGCAGCCACCCCGCTGCCGGACCTGGCACCTGCCATGGCGGTCCCGGACCGGCTCACCGAGCAGTGGCGGGCCGCCAGCCCGGCCACCCCGGAACCGGTGGTCGCCGGGCCGGCCGTGGTCACCGGCTCCGGCAACGAAGTTCTCGGGCGTGATCCGCGAACGGGCGAAGTCCGCTGGCGGTACGCCCGAGACATTCCACTGTGCACGGTCGGCCAGGAGTGGGGCATGGCGCTGGCCGTCCACCGCAAATCGCACAACTGCAGCGAAGTCACCGCGCTCAAGGGGGACACCGGGGTCCGCGGCCCGCAGCGCAACAGCGACGCCGAGCTCGGCACCCGGCTGATCGGCGACGGGACCTACGTCACCGCCACCGGCTCCCGCGTGTTCGAGACGTGGCGCTCCGATCTGGTGCACACCCAGAAGTACGGGATCCCACCGGCGCTGAAGAACCCGGACAACAAGATGCGGCGCCCGGACTGCACGTTCTCCTCGATCATGCCCGGCGACGACCGCATCGCGCTGGTCGAGAAGTGCCCGCAGGAACCGGGCGACCGGCTGACCACGGTCAAGGCGCGCCCGGAGGACCACGAGGAGCCCGAAGAGGTCTTCACCACCATCCTGGGCAGCTCCCAGGCCAGCGTGGTGGCCACCAACAAGGAGCGCACCGCTGTTCTGCTGCGGGACCGGTCGGAAGTGCTGGTGTACAACGCCCAGGGCAACATCGAGCACCGCTTCCCGGTCCGGGTCGGGGAACCGTCCGGGCAGGGCGATGTGCTCGTCGAGCCGACCTACCGGAACCAGCAGCGCATCCACTGGTACACCGGACGGGACACGGTGGCCCTGGACGCGAAGACCCTGCGCCCGCTGTGGACGCTTCCGGACACGCTCGGCCCCGGGACCAGCTTCGCCGGCAAGCTCCTGGTCCCGGTTCCCGACGGGCTGGCCGTCGTCGAGCTGCGCAGCGGGCAGCCCGAGCGGATCATCCCGGTCGACCGGGGCGGCCACTCCGGGCCGGTGCAGCTCGCCAGCACCGGGTCGGTGGTGCTGGAACAGCGGGGTGACGAGCTGGTGGCACTGGGCTGATCACAGCCACCACCAGAACCACAGCGAGCCGAGGCCGAGGGCGAACACCCCCAGCAGCGCCGCGGTCCCCGTCCCGTCCGAGCGGCGGTCGGCCACCCGCTGCAGCGCGACCGCCAGCACGGCCGCTATCAGCTGGCAGGCGACGGACACCGCGCCCGGGCCCTGCTGCCCCCGCGAGACCACCCAGAAGTGCACAACGACCAGTCCCAGCGCCAGCACCAGCAAACCGGCGGCGAAAGATCCGCTCAACCCGCGCACCGACGACCGGAGCCGGCTCTCCCGCCGCGGTCGGTGGCGGGCATGCCGCCCGGCCGAACGCCCACCCGGTCTAGGGCGGGGACGCACCTCGGCGGACAGCGGGATGGTCCTCCGGGGGGCAGGCCGCGTCGGCGGGTAACGCCGGGGCGAAGGCGCCATCGGCCCATCGTCAAACGGTCCTGGCATTCAAAGGTCCTCAAGCGAAGCCCACGGTGCAGTCTCCGGCGCGGCCTGCTGGCCTTCCGGGCAGTGCTGCCGAAACTCGCAGAACGCGCAGCGCTTCCCAGGCCGCGCCGGGAACATCGCTTCTCCCACCTCGGTCGTTTCGGCCTGAAAAGCGTCCGTAGCCGCCTGCAGTTCGGCAGCCAGCCGTTCGGCCTTGCTGCGAAGGTCGGCCAGGGATTGCTCGGAATGGTCCCAGCCGACAGTAGTACCGGTGGGCAAGTGGTGCAGCTCCACCCGGCGGCACGGGCGGCGCATGTGGTGGCTGACCGCCAGCGCGTACAGGGCGAGCGCCAACGACTTCCCGGCATCGACCGACCGCACCCCGCTGCGCCCGGTCTTGTAGTCGACGACGACCAGTTGACCATCGCGGTCGTCGATGCGGTCCACTCGACCTTCGGCGATGATGGTGCCCACGGGAGCCGACACCCACCGCTCCACCGCCACCGGGGCGAATCCCGGCTCGAGCTGCTCGACGTAGGCCTGGACCCACTCCTGAGCGCGTGCCCGGTGGGCAGCGGCCTGTTCCGGTCCGGAGAACCCCTCGCTGCGCCAGTACTGGCGCACCAGCGCGGCAGCTCGACCAGCGGTGCGCTGCTCCGCCGGGAGCTCGAAGAACGCCCGCAGGGCGTTGTGCACGACCGCGCCGAGCGTGCTGCTGGCGCTGGCGCCGGCCCGGGACGGCGACGGTTGGTCCACATAGGCCATGCGGTACTTGCGGGGGCACTGCTCCCAGGTGCTCAACCGGGCGGGCGTGACCCGGACGAGCTTTTCCGGAAGCCCTTCGAGAGCGAGTTGCCCCTGCATGTTCTCCACACTACGTGTCTTCCTGGTGCGCGGTGATCGGGGCCATCACCCGATGATCTTGCTCCCGGTGGCCCGCTCGGCGAGCCGCTCCAGCGACTCCGGAGCAGTGGTCTCCTGGCCGATCCGGATCGTCTTGTTGGTGCCGTGGTAGTCGCTGCTGCCGGTGGGGACCAGGTCCAGCTCAGCGGCCAGTTCCCGCAGCCTGGCCCGGGTTTCCGGGTCCTGGTCGGGGTGGTCGACCTCGATCCCGACCAGCCCCTGGTCCACCAGGTCGGCGACCACTTCCGCGTCGATCACCGGTCCGCGCGCCGCGGCGAACGGGTGGGCCAGCACGGTCACTCCCCCGGCTTCGGTGATCATTTCGATCGCCCGGTGCACCGGTGTGTCGGTGCGCGGCAGGTAGTACTGCCCACCGGTGCCGAGGTAGCGCGCGAAGGCTTCGTCGACGCTGGCGACGGTCCCCGCGGCGACCAGGGCTCGAGCCAGGTGGGGACGCCCGCCCGGCGAGTCCGGCGGCAACCCGGCCATCAGCTCGTCGGGGTCGACGGGGAAGCCGTCGTCGGCCATCCGCCGGGCCATCTGGTGGAGCCGGGACCGGCGTTCCGCCCGCAACCTGGCCTGTTCCTGCTGCAGCGCCGGTGATTTCGGGTCGAACAGGTAGGCCAGCAGGTGGACCGTGGTGGTCCCGCCCCGCCCGGTCGGGCAGGAGCAGGACAGCTCGGCACCCGGAACCAGGCGGAACGTGCCCGGAGCGGCCAGTTCTCGGACCGCCCGCTCCGCCTCGGCCCACCCCGCGGTGGTGTCGTGGTCGGTGATCGCGATCGCGTCGAGCCCCGCGGCGAGCGCGGTCGCCACCAGCTCCGCCGGGGTGTCAGTCCCGTCGGACTCCGTGGAATGCGTGTGCAGGTCGATTCGCACACCGACAGTGTGACTGACGTTGCCCACCGGCGGCTCGTCAGGCGGCTGTTCCCGCCGGATCAAGCCTTGGCCTTGACGGCCCGGCGGTGCCCGAGAGCCGCCCGGCGGGCCTTGAGCATGGTGAACCGGTCCTGCTGGGCCTTCTTGTCCCCGAAGACCAGCTCCGAGATCGCGTCTTCCACCTCGTCCGGGTTCGGCACGTATTCGATCCGGTTCAGCGCCTGGATCTGACCAGCGGATTCCAGCACCAAAGTCCCGTAGCCGAGGACGCGCCCCATTAACGGCCGGTGGAAGGTCAAGTCGGTGACCTTGGTGACCGGCATCATGCCCACGTCGATGGTGAACAGGCCTTTGGCGATCAAGAACCTCTTGTCAGTGACCACGATGCGCTCCACGTACCAATCGAGGATTTGGTACGCGAAGCGCACCAGCACGAGCAGGCCGGCGTACCAGAGCACGTTCTGCAGCAGCTGGCTGTCCGGGGGCAAGAGGTAGGACACCATGACCACACCGAGCAGCAGACCCACTGCCTCGAAGAGCTCCCACATCAGACACGCCCAGTGTCTGCGCACCCGGATCACTCGACGCTCGCTGTCGAGCAGGTACTCGTCTGGGTCCCTCGGAGCGAACACGGCACCGGCCTCCCGCGGATCGCACTACTTACAAGAAGAGGTTCTGCATGAAGGTGATGACGGATTCGGCAGCCATCCGCAGGCTCCCCAGAATGCCTTGCACCACATCACTGGCTTGAGTGGGAGCGGTAATCAGGAAGAATAGGACAAAAGCGATTCCCAGCCAGGTGAGGATTTTCTTCATGTTCACTGTGACGCACCCCGTCCGAAATGCTGTGAGTAGCAGGCGCTGCTGATCCGTTGTACCGCATTCCACCCTGTTACGGCAGCTTTGTACCGCACTTGGGGCAGCGTTTCCAGATGTCTCGATCAAACTACTCTCCGTAGTCATGACGAAACCGGAAGAACCGCTCATTCGTTGCGTGGGGGCCGTGGTTTTCGACCCTTTCGGCCGATTGCTGCTGGTCAAAAGGGGTCACGAACCCGAAAAGGGGAAGTGGTCACTGCCGGGTGGCCGAGTAAAGCCCGGAGAAACGGACGAAGCGGCCGTACAACGGGAAATCCAGGAAGAAACGGGACTCTCCGTCATCGTCGGCCCTCTTGTCGGGCGTATTTGCCGACCCGCCCCCAAGGGGACGTACGTGATCCTCGATTACTCCTGTTGGAGCAATGAGCAGGAGCTCCTGCCGGGCGATGACGCGGTGGAAGCCATCTGGGCGGACACTGCGACGTTCACCACTTTTTCCGAACGGGGCGCCCTGACGACCGGTTTGGCCGACACACTTCGAACGTGGGGCTGCCTTCCCCGCGACCGGTAGGCAACCAGCTGACAACTCCATACCCGGACGCGGTCGCCGGGAAACGCTAATGCAAAGTTAGCTTCGAATTCACCTTTCCGTCAGCTCCCCGTCCGGGTGGGCAATGCGCCGTCCACCAGTTGGAACTCTTCGACGGGCGGAGGGTATGGTTGTCTGCTGGCCAGCAGGGTCCACCGGCTCGGTGGTGGCCTAAGGAGGTGAGGGACCGTGGGGAGTAGTGCCGACAGCGCACTGCCGTGCAGTACCAACCGCGTCCCCGCCGGAAAGGCGATCCACTAGCCACCGCACTGCGGCTTTCTCCGGCCGGGGATGCGCGACCAATGAGAGGACCGCCTAGCGCTCAACCCCCGGACTTGGAGGTCGCCGTGCCCGCTTTGCCCGCCATCAACCTGCGCAATCGCACCGGACGAAAACCGGTCACCGCTCCGCGCAGATCCGAACCGATCGCGAACTACGTCGTCGATTGCGCTATTTACGTCGACGGGCACCGCCTCCCCGGCACCTGGAACCACCAGGAGGCCATCGAAGAGGTCCGGCGGCGCGGGACCGGTTTCGTCTGGATCGGGTTGCGCGAGCCCAACGAACAGCAGATCAACGGCATCGCCGAAACTTTCGGGCTGCACGAGCTGGCGGTGGAGGACGCGGTCCACGCCCACCAGCGCCCCAAGCTCGAGCGCTACGACAACACGCTGTTCATGGTGCTCAAGACGGTCCGGTACCTGGAGAGCGACACCCGCTCGGCCAGCGCCGAGATCGTCGACACCGGGGAGCTCATGGTCTTCCTCGGCCGGGACTTCGTCATCACCGTCCGGCACGGGGACCACATGAGCTTGGCCGAGGTGCGGACCCAGCTGGAGGACGACCCGGAGCAGCTGGCCCTGGGCCCCTCGGCGGTGCTGCACGGCATCGCCGACCACGTGGTGGACAGCTACCTGGACGTCACCGAGGCCATCCAGGACGACATCGACGAGATCGAGGCGGAAGTCTTCGAGCCGCGCACCAGGATCGACGCCGAGCAGATCTACATGATGAAGCGGGAGGTCATGGAGCTGCGGCGCGCCGTGATGCCGCTGACCAAACCGCTGCAGCGGCTGGCCGAGGGCTACACCCCGATGATCGCCGACGAGGTGCGCTCCTACTTCCGCAACGTCGAGGACCACCTGACCAAGGTGTCGGAGATGGTCGGCTCCTTCGACGAGCTGCTCACCACGCTGGTGGACGCCACCCTCGCCAAGATCACGATCCAGCAGAACACCGACATGCGCAAGATCTCGGCGTGGGTCGCGATCATCTCGACCCCGACGATGATCGCCGGCATCTACGGCATGAACTTCGATTTGATGCCGGAAACGGAATGGGCGTTCGGCTATCCGATGGTCCTCGTCGTGATGCTCGTCGCTTGTATCGTGCTGTTCAAAATTTTCCGCCGGAACAGGTGGCTATGATGGTGTAACGGACCCGGAGCGAAAAACGATCTCACCACTGGGTCCACTTCTCGTCCGGCACGTCTTCGGCCGGAACCGATTCTCGATCCGTCACCGCCGCTTCGTGCGAGCAAGTGACCTGATGATCCGTGAGGAGGTTGTCATGCAGGGTGTTCTGCGTCGAGAGCGCATCCGGCAGCATCCTCTCACCAATCGGATCAGACGCAACCCGGTGAGCCGACGACAGATCGCTGAGCGGCTGTTCCGGCACACCGCTTGGGTGGTGCGAAAACCCAGCACGATGTGGAACGCGACTTCCTGAGGCGCTGCACCGCGTCTTCGCCCAACTGGTCGCGGGCCGCATCGTGGAACGAATTTCCCTGCAGATCTTCGTTTTCCTGGGGAGGCGCCACATGACCCGCTTGGTGATCAACAAGCTCACCGTTCTGCTCGCGCTGATCAGCGGCTGGATCATCACCGTTTCCGTGTTGATCGCCAACCAGATCTGAGCGATCTCGATCAACCTCCACTGTGGGCAGAAGCCGGTTCCAGGCAGAACCGGCGGACGCGTTCCGCGTGCTGGTGCTCCCCGGCACCGGCTCCTGCCCGCAGCGGATCAGACCACCGTCCGCCCGGTCTTCGGGTCGAACAGGTGTATCCGGTTCGGGTCGAACCAGACGGTCAGGTTCTCGCCGCTGCGCACCGCTGAATCAGCGGCCAGCCGCGCCACCACCTGGCCCTCGTCCGTCGGGACTTCCGATTTGCCGCTGTCGGCGGCCAACTCCGCCAGGTCCTCGCTGCCCACCTGGGTGGGCTGGATGGTGAAGTAGGCGTACTTGTCCGAGCCCATTTCTTCGACCACGTCGACCTTCTCCGTGAAGGTCACGCCGGAGCCGGGGTCGGCGACGACCTGGGCGTCCTCGAAGTGCTCGGGACGGATCCCCATCAGCAGGGTCCGCGGCGCGTCCGCAGCCTCCAGCGCTCGACGGATCCGGTCGTTGAGCGGAACCTCGCCGAGCCCGGTGAGCAGCTTCCCGTCAGCGGCCTCGGCGGGGATGAAGTTCATCGCCGGGGAGCCGATGAAACCGGCGACGAACAGGTTCACCGGGTGCTCGTACAACTCCTTGGGGGTGCCGACCTGCTGCACCACCCCGCCGCGCATCACCACGATCCGGTCTCCGAGCGTCATCGCCTCGGTCTGGTCGTGGGTGACGTAGATGGTGGTGGTCCCCAACCGGCGCTGCAGCTTGGCCACCGAGGTGCGCATCTGCACCCGCAGCTTTGCATCCAAATTGGACAGCGGTTCGTCCATCAGGAACGCCTTGGGGCTGCGGACGATGGCCCGCCCCATGGCGACCCGCTGGCGCTGCCCACCGGACAACTGCGCGGGCTTGCGCTCCAGGTGCTGGGAGAGGTCGAGCATCTTCGCCGCTTCGGTGACCTTGCTCCGTATCGCGTCGGAGTCCATTTTGGCCAGACGAAGCGGGAACGCCATGTTCTCGAACACCGTCATGTGCGGGTAGAGCGCGTAGGACTGGAACACCATCGCGATGTCCCGGTCCTTGGGTTGGCGCTCGTTCATCCGCTCGCCACCGATGCGCAGTTCCCCGGAGGAGATGTCCTCCAGACCAGCGATCATGTTCAGCGTGGTGGACTTCCCGCACCCGGAAGGACCGACCAGGATGAGGAATTCGCCGTCCGCGATTTCCAGGTTCAGCTCGTCGACCGCGACCACCCCGCCCGGGTAGCGCTTGGTCACCTTGTCCAGGACGATGTCGGCCACGTCTTACCCCTTCACTGCGCCGGAAGTCAGTCCGGCCACGATCCGCCGCTGAAAGAACAGCACGAACAAGATGATCGGCACGGTGATCACCACCGCAGCCGCGGAAATCGTCCCGGTCGGGTCCTCGAACTGCGAGTCACCGGTGAAGAACTGCAGCGCGACCGGGACCGTGCGCGAAGCCTCCGTGGAGGTCAGCGAAATGGCGAACAGGAAGTCGTTCCAGCAGAAGATGAACACCAGGATCGCGGTGGTGAACATGCCCGGTGCGGCCAGCGGGGCGATCACCTTCCAGAACGCCTGGAACGGCGTGGCCCCGTCCATCTTCGCCGCCTTCTCCAACTCCCACGGTATTTCCCGGAAGAAAGCGGACAAGGTGTAGATCGCCAAGGGCAGGGAGAAGGTGATGTACGGCAGGATCAACCCCGGCCAGGTGTCGAACAGCCCGAGCACGCGTTCTATCTCGAACAGCGGCGACACCAAGGACACCTGGGGGAACATCGCGATCAGCAGGGAAGCTCCCACCAGCAGCCGCTTGCCGGGGAAGTCCAGGCGAGCGATCGCGTAGGCGGCCATCGCGCCCAGGACCACCGCGATCAGCGTGGCGATCAGGGCGATCCCGATCGAGTTCACCAGCGCGCGGGTGAACTCGGTGGTGGAGAAGATCGCCCGGTAGTTCTCCAGCGTCCACTCCCGGGGGATCAAGTGGCCGTCGGAGATCGTCCGCGACGTCTTAAACGACAGCGACAGGATCCACAGCACCGGAGTCAGCGCGTAGGCGACGACGATGATGTTCAGCAGCGTCCACTTCGCCTTCCGCGTGGGGGTAACGACCGCGCTCGCGTCGGCCATCAACGCCTCCCCTCGTTGTCACTGCCCGGCGCAGCGGTGCCGAAGAGCTTGATGAACACCCAGGCGATGACCGCAACGGCCAGGAAGATCAGCACCGACATCGTCGAGCCGATGCCCAAGTTGAGCCCCTTGATGAGGTTGTTGTAGGCCAGCACCGAAACGGACGAGGTGTCCTGCGCCCCCGAGGTGAGCACGACGATGCTGTCGAAGACGCGGAACGCGTCGAGGGTGCGGAACAGCAGCGCGACCAGGATCGCCGGCTTCATCACCGGCAACATCACCTTCACGAAGCGCTGCCACGCGTTGGCCCCGTCCATGGCCGCCGCCTTGAGCAGGTCGTCGGGCACCTGGGCCAGGCCGGCCATCAGCAGCAGCGCCATGAACGGCGTGGTCTTCCACACCTCGGCCAGGATGACGATCGCCAGCGCGCTGGCCCGCTCGGTGAGCGGCGCGCCCTCCGGGGTGACCAGGTTGGCCAGGTAGCCGGTGTCCGGGGTCCAGGCGTAGCGCCAGCTGAACGCCGCCACCACGGTGACGATCCCGTACGGGATGAGCGAAACCGTGCGGACCAGACCGCGACCGACGACGGCCCGGTGCATGATCAACGCCAGTCCCATGCCCAGGACGAACTCGATCACCACCGAGATCACCGTGATCAGCGCGGTGACCCAGAAAGCGGACCACCAGTACTCGTTGGTGAGCACGGTGATGTAGTTGTCCAGCCCGACGAACTCCCGCTCGTCGGGGTACTTCAGGTCGAAGCGCTGGAAGGACAGCCACACGGCGTACCCGATCGGGTAGCCGGTGACCAGCAGCATGACCAGCGCCGCGGGAGCGCACAGCAGCCACCCGAGCCGGCGCTCGGCCTTCTTGGCCTCGCTGAGCGCTCCTTCCGACCGCTCCGCAGCGCGCTGGACCACGGCCATCACGGCATCACCCCTTTGGAATCGAGCGCGTCCTGCAGCTCCTGGCGCAGGTGCTCAGCCGTGCGCTGCGGGTCGATGGCGCTGACCGGGGACAGCGCGTTGGACAACACGGTGGAAACGTTCTGCGCCGCCGGAGTCACCGGTCGCACGCCGGGGTCCTTGAGGGCTTCCAGGATCGTTTCCTTCATCGGGTATTCCGCGTCCATGTCCGGATCGGAATACACGGATTCGATCGTCGGCGGCACCCCGTCGTTGATCGCGGAGAACTTCTGGTTCTCCGGGCTGCGGATGCACAGCGCCGCCTCGAACGCCAGCTCCGGCTTGGTCGAGTACTCGCTGATCGCCAGGTTGTAGCCGCCGATCGTGGACTTGCTGGGCTCGCCGGGAACGACCGAGGGCAGTCGCGCCCAGCGCACCTTGGCGGCCAGCTCGGGGTTGTTCTCCTGCATGGACGGATAGACGAAGGGCCAGTTCAGCTGGAAAGCCGCCTGTCCGGACTGGAACTCCAGTCGGGCGTCGTCCTCTTTGGCGTTGTTCATCGCCGGACTGGTCACCCCGGCGTTGCCGAAGTCCCGCAGCACCTCCAGCGCCCGGACCGCTCCTTCGTCCACCACCGCGCGGCGGCCGTCCTCGGAGAGGATCCGCCCGCCGGCGGATTCGACGAGGGTGTTGTAGTGCACGTACAGGCCTTCGTACTGGGCGCCGGTGAACGAGATCCAGTGCGGCTTGCCCTCCCGCTTGAGCCGCTGGGCCTCGGAGATCATCTCCTCCCAGGTCTGCGGCGGTTCGCTCACCAGGTCGGCGCGGTACCACAGCAGCTGCACGTTGGTGTTCTTCGGCGCCGCGTAGAGCTTGCCATCCCAGGTGGCCGTCTCCAGCGGCCCGCGCAACGTGCCCCGCTCGGCCTCGGCCTTGTGCTCGCCGGTCCACTCCCGGATCCAACCCGCCTCGGCGAACTCACCGGTCCAGGTCACGTCCAGGCCCAGGACGTCCATCCCCGTGTCCCCCGCGGCCAGCCGGCGGACCATCTGCTCCCGCTGGCCGTCGGCGTCCCGGGGGAGCTTGTGGTAGACGATGCGATAACGCCCATCGGCTTGTTCGTTGCAGCGGTCGATCACCTGCTGCAGGTTCTCTTCCGGGGCGTAGTAAAAGTTCACGGTCTTCGCGTCCGCGGCGGGCGCGCACGCGGTCAGCGCGGACGCGCACACCAGTGATGCGCACAGCGCTGCTAATCGAGTGCGGTGAACTCCCACGGTCTGTCCCTCCCGTCCCGGCAGCATGCGATGACCGGGTCGGAGGCCCGTGCGCCATCGCACGCCACCACCGGCGTCGAGCCGGTGTTCGAAAACTAAGCCGCCGGATTCGGGCGGGGCAAGGTCAGTGTGCTGCTTGTTGCAGACCCGTGAAACAGCGTCAAACCGCGCAAAAAGATCACCGCCCGGCGGAACACCGGGCGGCGGTCAGCAGAACGAGCTCACGAATCCGCCGACGGCGGCCGCATGGCCAGTTTGGCCAGCAGATCACGTCCTTGTTCGGCGTAGCGCGGATTGGCCAGCACGTCGTAGCGGCCGGCCACCAACTGGCTGGCCGAGGAGAAGTCCCGCCGGCCGCGCGTCGAGGCGTAGCCCACGGCGGCGAACACGAGGCCGAACACCACACCGGTGCCCAAACCGACCAGCACCGGACCGAACCACGTGCCCTCCGTGGTGAACATGGCCATGATCAGGCCCACGAAAAGACCGAACCACGCACCGGATGCAGCGCCACCGCCCAGCACCCGCCCCCAGGTCAACCGCCCGGTCACCCGCTCCACCAACATCAGATCGACTCCGACGATGGTCACTTCTTGGACCGGGAAGTCCTGTTCGGTCAGGTAGTCGACAGCCCGCTGTGCCTCTTCGTAGGTGCTGTAGGAGCCAATCGGCCAGCCGCTCGGCGGCGTGGGAAGGCTGGGTGTGCCCGGCGTCGGCCGGCCAGAACCCGGGAACGGACTGGACACCGTAGACACCTCCGTCTGCGCTCTTGCCTGGGCCGGGACCGGACGACCAGCGGCGAGCTTGTCGTATTGTCCCCCTTCGTCCCAAGGCTACCCCGTCGCGCTTCCGACGAGATCAACTCCGCTCTCCCCCTCCGGGGCCCGTTCGGTCGGTTCTCCGGCGGTGCCGCGTGGCCGCGGGGCGAAGGGGTCGATCGAGCTCAACCAGAGCGCCTGGCCGCAAGCAGCCACCACCGTTCCGGCGAGGACCCAGCTCCCGCTGTCCGTGCCGAACCTGGACAGCCACAGGCATACCCCGAACGCCAGCAGCGTCACCAGCACTCCGCCGACCCGTGCGAGCGGCCGGAACGCGGCCAGCGCGGGCCAGGTGAGCGCTCCCGCGACCAGCACCAGCCCGAGCGGCCCCAACCGCGGTTCGGTGCTCTGGAGGGCCCAGTGCCCGCCACCGAGGACGAGCACCGCCACCGCAACGGCGGGGAACCACTTGGCCGCCCCGCGCTCGGACGCGCTGCCGAGCTGGACGCCCAACCACATCGCGCACGCCGCGGCCACCAGCAGCGCGATCCAGGCACCGCCGAAGGCGCTCCCGGACCGGTCGAGCACGGCGAACGCCCCCTCCGGCGCACCTGTGCCGGGCAAGACGCCCGAGGCGGAATCCGCGGGCAGCAGCGCGATTCCGGGCTCACCCACCACTCCCGGGCCGGTGAACGCCACCGCGCCAGCGCCCAACCAGCCCAGCAGCGCAGCCCGTTTCGGGGCGGCCAGCACGAAGAGCACCAGCAGCCACAGCGGTTTGAGCGCGGTGATGGCGAACCGCGCCGCCCAGCCGGCCACCCCGCCGCCTTCCGGTCGCACCACGCGATGCGCGAGCACACCCAATCGAGTGATCGCGGACAGGCGTCGGCGCTCCGGCAACGACCTCAGCCGCTGCCGGCCCACGTCGTACTCCTCCACCGACTCGGTCAGCCGGTCCGGCCCCATCGGCTCCGGTGCCCCACCGCCCGTCGGATCCGCCCCGGCCGCCACGGTGGCGATGAACGGGATCTCCTCCGCGGCGATCAACCACTGCACCCGCTCGGTCAACATCCGGCGGGTCCCGGTCAGGGGGTGGTGCCCGTCGGGATCGGCGAACAGGGCCGCCAACTCCTCGCGGACCTCCCCGGCGTGCCGGGACCACAGCTCCGACAGGAAAGCCCGCCACTGCGCGGAATCCCCGCCCAACCAGGTCAGCTCCTCCTGCCCCGGGGTGCGGACCAGCTGCTCGAGCGCGTCGCTCAACTGCTCGGCACTGCGGTGGCGGCGGGCCCAGCGAACCGGGTCGGTGAGCAGTTCGACGAGCCCGGCCGCCGCGTCCAGCCGACCCCACATCCAGTCGTTGGCCCGCCACTTGGCGGACAGGAAAGCCCCGAAGTGCCCCAGATCGGTGCCCCGCACCCGGTCGGCGACCCGCAGCGGCGCGTCCGCGCCCCGGCGCAGCGCGCGGAACGGGAGAGCGCACGGCTGATCGCTGACGATCCGCAAGAAGTTGATCCGGCTCGCCGGTTCCCGCACGCTGTTCAGCGGAGCGGTGATGGTCACCAGTTGCCGGAGCACCTCGCCCCGCCGCTCGCTGTCCTCCAGCACCGCGTAGCCGACCTGCAGCACGTCCGGCTCCCGCGTGCGCCGCGGCGCTGCCCCGGCCAACCGGTCGGCGATCCTCTCCAGCACCTGCCACGCGGCCGCCACCGCGTCCACCCCGGGAGCGGCCGGATCGGCGTCCGCCCCGCACGACTCCACGATGGACAGCAGTTCGCGGGAGAAGTCCGCCAGCTCCCGCTGGAAGTCCGTCCCGGTCTCCACGGCTTGCAACACCGCGCCGAGCAACGGCCCGACCGGGGACGGCAGGTGGTGCTGCAGCCGGCGGCGCCGGTGCAGCATCCGCTGGATCCAGCCGTCCAGCTCCCCGACGTCCACGATCGGCTCGGTCTGGGCGCCGGTCACCCAGTACCGGTCGGCGTGGCTCTCCAGCACCTCGGCCAGCACCCGCAGCCGGTACAGCGCGGCTTTGCAGCTGCCCAGCCCGGGATCCACAGCGGACCGCTCGATGTCCCAGACCCAGCCGAGGCATTCGTGCACCGCGGCGCGCAGCCCGTGGACGTCCCCGAACAGCTCCGGGTCGGCCGCCTCGGTCAGCACCCGGGCCAATCGTTCCGGCAGGCGCGACCGGGCCGCGGCGGACCAGCCGTGCAGCGGATCCCCAGCCACCGGTGGGAGGAGCGTGCCGTCCTCCGCCCCGGCCGGCTCGGTGAGCAGCCGGTGCACCGCCTGCGCGTCCAGCTCGGCGCGCACCCGGGAGTTCTCCACCGCGGCAGCGCGAGCCTGCTCGGCCAGCACCGCGGCCCGGTGACCGGGATCGGCGGAGTGCACCGGGGCGAAGATCGCCTGCCGGCGCAGCTGGGCGCGTTCGGCGGCCCGGTTGTGCTCGTCCAACGCCTTGATGTCGGTCAGCAGGGACTCCCGGCTGAACCGGGCCCGCACCGCGGCTGCGGCGACCGGGATCGACCACCCCGCTGGCCGTTGGCCGCGCGAAACGGCCGGGTCCGGGTTCAGGTACAGCAGCAAGCGATCGGTCGGGCGGTCGGCGGGGGCCTCCGCGATCGCTTTGACCGCGGCGGTCACCGGGATGTTGTCCAGCACCCCGCCGTCGACCACCCGGAACGGAACGGCTTGCGGCGAAGCCGAGGATTCGGAGAAGAAGCCGAGCATGTTCGGCTCGCCCGCGGGCGGCTTGCCCGGGGCCGAGTGCACCTGGGCGGGCTCGAAGGCGAACGGGTAGGACGACGTGGTGCGGGCGGCGTGCGCCAACCGCAGCACGCTCTCCTGGAACTGCTCCCCGGTCCCGAAGTCGGACAGCGGGTCTCCCGGGCGGCCGAGGTGCCGGAACCTGAACATGGCTCGACGGCGCCGCTCCAGCACCGGGTCGTCCCGGCCGTCGAAGTACCGCACCACCGCGGGATCCAGCAAGGTGGCGGTCAGCAGCAGGTCCACCCGACCGGGAGCGCCGCCGGGCCCGGATCCGCCCTCGGCCAGCACTTCGACCAGCTCCCGGCGGAAGTAGTCGTCGCCCTCCAGCAGCGAATCCGGCCGGGGCTGCCAGAACGCGGGGGTCTTGCGGGCCATGGCCTCGATGTCGGCCAGGCGCACCCACATCCGACGAGTGCGCTCGAACGACTGGCCGTAGACCAACGACGCCGTCAACAGGGCGGCGTTCAACCCGCCCGCAGAAGCACCGGCGAGCACGTCGATCGCGACCGAGTCGTAGCCGGCCAACCGCGCCAACCCGGCCCACACCGAGTCCTGGTCGGCCGTGCTGCCGGTCGCTCGCCGCAAGCGGTCCACTTCGCAGACCGCCCCACCGATCCACACCGCCATGCTCGCGCCGCCGCGCAGGGCCAGCGCCAGCCGCAGTTCCCGGGTGTCTTCCTGCTGCTCGGCGAAGGTCACCAGCCAGTCCGCCCCTCGTGGTCGCCTGCGTGATCCACCTCCGGAAGCTACCGCTTCGGAGGGGCGGGCGGGCCTGGAACCGGTGACGGAACACCGGCTGACCGGTCGGATCCACCGGTTCGCCGCAGTCCGGGGAGCCGCGCGGTCAGCCGGCGGCGCTCACTGCTGCGGGGGCGTCCAGCGGCTGGTGCGGGTCATGCCGGCAGCCCGCCCCTTGTTGGCGATCACCAGCGCCATTTTGCGGGAGGCCTCGTCGATCATCTCGTCCCCGAGCATCGCGGCGCCCCGCTTGCCGCCTTCGGCCGAGGTGTACCACTCGTAGGCGTCGAGGATGTTCTCGGCGTGGTCGTAGTCCTCCTGCCGGGGCGAGAACAGCTCGTTGACCGCGTCGATCTGCGCCGGGTGCAGCACCCACTTCCCGTCGAACCCCAGCGCGGCGGAGCGGCCGCCGACCTGCCGCAGCCCGTCCACGTCCTTGATCTGCAGGTACGGGCCGTCGATCGCCTGCACCCCGTGCGCCCGGGCGGCGATGAGGATCCGCATCAGCACGTAGTGGTAGGCGTCGCCGACGTCGTAGCCGGGCGGCTGGTGGCCCACCACGAGGGAACGCATGTTGATCGAGGCCATGAAATCGGCGGGGCCGTAGATCAGCGCCTCCACCCGGGGTGAGGCGCCGGCGATGGCGTCGACGTTCATCAACCCGCTGGCGTCTTCGATCTGGGGTTCGATGCCGATGCGGCCCACGTCCAACCCGTTGGCCCGTTCGACCTGGGTGAGGGTCAGGTCGAGCCAGCGCACGTGGTCGGGGCTGCTGACCTTCGGCAGGATGATCGTGTCCAGCTCCGCGCCGGCGCCTTCCACCACGGTGATCACGTCGCGGTAGGTCCACTCGGTGTCCAGCGAGTTCACCCGGACGGAACGAACCTTGCCGGACCAGCCCCCTTCGTCCAGGGCGGCCACCACCTGCTGCCGGGCCTCGTCCTTGGCCAGCGGGGACACCGCGTCCTCCAGGTCGAGGAAGAACTGGTCGGCCGGCAGGGTGCGGGCCTTGTCGATCATCTTCGCACTGGAACCAGGTACGGCTAGACAGCTGCGCCGGGCGCGTTGACCGTCCACAATCTCCTCCTCGAGCTCCGGTCCGTGGATGCGTGTGTACCACGAACGGTGGGTGCGGGAGCCGCCAAGTGCCCGGGCGCACACCCGGCCGCTCGAACGGCGGATTGGCCGGGAACTCCTTAGCCTGACCGCGTGGCAGCCACGACCAGGGTGTTCGTCGCCCGGCTCGCCGGCTTGACGGTTTTCGGCCCGGACGGCGAGTCGATCGGCCGGGTGCGGGACGTCGTCACCAGGCTCAGCATCGGCCGACAACCCCCGCGCGCCGTCGGCCTGGTCATGGAGCTGCCCACCAGGCGGCGGATCTTCGTGCCGATGCTGCGGGTGGCGCGGATCGAGCCGAGCGCGGTCACCCTGGCCACCGGGTCGCTCAACGTGCGCCAGTTCCAGCTGCGACCGAACGAACTGCTGCTGATCGGCCAGATGCTGGACGCCAAGGTGACCATCGCCAGCACCGGGACACCGGCCGTGATCGTGGACGTGGCCATCGAGCAAACCCGAACCCGGGACTGGCAGGTCACCAAGCTCGCGGTGCGGGAGCGCACCGGTCGGCTCGGCCGCAAAGGCCCCACCCAAGTGCTGGACTGGGACCAGTTGGAGGGCTTGGGGTTCGCCGAGCTGCGGAACCAACCCCAGGGGGTGAGCACCCTGCTCGCCCTGTTCGAGAGCATGCGACCGGCCGACGTGGCGAGCGCGCTGCACGAGCTTCCCAGCAAGCGCCGCTACGAGGTGGCCGAGGCGCTCGACAACGAACGGCTGGCCGATGTCGTCGAGGAGCTCCCCGGGGACGACCAGAAGGACCTGCTGTCGTACCTGGGCGAGGAGCGGGCGGCCGGACTGCTCGAGGCGATGAACCCCGACGACGCCGCCGACCTGCTCGCCGAGTTGTCCGAAGCGGACAAGGAAGTGCTGCTGGGGCTGATGGCCCCGGAGGAGTCCGCCCCGGTCAAGCGGCTCCTGGAGTACTCGTCGGACACCGCCGGGGGATTGATGACGCCCGAACCCGTGGTGTTGACCCCGGACACCACGATCGCCGAAGCCCTGGCCCACGTCCGCAAGCCCGATCTGCCGGTGGCGCTGTCCAGTCTGGTCTTCGTCTGCCGACCGCCGACTTCCACCCCGACCGGACACTACCTGGGCTGCGTCCACATCCAGCGGTTGCTCCGCGAGCCTCCGTCCACTTTGGTGGCCGCGGTGCTGGACACCGATCTGGCCAGCCTGTCCCCGGACGCCCCGCTGACCGAGGTGGCCCGGTACTTCGCCGCCTACAACCTGGTCTGCGGGCCGGTGCTCGACGAACAAGAGCACCTGATCGGCGCGGTGACCGTGGACGACGTGCTCGACCACCTGCTCCCGGAGAACTGGCGGGAGAGCGGACTGCCGGAGCCAGAGAAGCAGTAGCCAGAGGGGAGAGCAACGATGCCTGAACTGCTCACCAGTCGCCGCCTCGACCAACCGCAGCCGGGACGCGTCCGGCTGTCCTACGACCCCGAGCTGTTCGGCCAGATCTCCGAGCGGATCGCCCGCTTCTTGGGGACCGGCAAGTTCCTGTTCTGGATGACGGTGTTCGTCGCCTCCTGGATCACCATCAACCTGGTGGCGGCCAGCTACGCCTGGGACCCGTACCCGTTCATCCTGCTCAACCTCGCCTTCTCCACGCAGGCCTCCTACGCCGCCCCGCTGATCCTGCTGGCCCAGAACCGGCAGGACGACCGGGACCGAGTAGCGCTGCAAGAGGACCGGATGCGGGCTGAGCAGACCAAGGCCGACACCGACTACCTGGCGCGCGAGCTCGCCGCGCTGCGGCTGGCCATCGGCGAGGTGACCACCCGCGACTTCCTGCGCGCCGAACTCGACCGGCTGCGGGAAGAGGTGTCGGAGAAGACCGCTCCCCAGCACCGCAGGAACGCGGAAGAGCTGGCCGAGTAGCTGGGGAGGAACTCGCCCGCCGCACCCGAGCAGCGGAGCTCCCCTGCCGGCCGGCAGGAGCAACCGCTACTCGCCGCGGGCGGCCAGCCGCTGGCACGTCCGCATCAGCGAGTCGAGCTCCCCTTCGGCCGCCGAGAGGAAGTACCGGGCGACTCCGTTCCGGTGCGTGGCCGCCGCCATGTTGAGCCGTCGTTCACCGCTTTCGGTGAGCACCGCTTGCACACCGCGGCCGTCCGAGTCGTCCCGTTCCCGGCGCACCAGGCCCAATCGTTCCAGCCGCTCTATCAACCTGGTCATCCCCGAGCGGGACAGCAGCACGACCTCGGCCAGTTCGGCCATCCGCATCCGCTTGCCCGGCGCTTCCGAGAGCGCTTCCAGCACGTCGAACGCGGGCAAGGTCAATTTCTGCTTGGCTACCAGCTCCCCTTCCAGGCAGCGGGTGACGTGGGCATACGCGCGCAGGAAGCTCCGGTATGCCTGCAACTCACTCCGAGTCGGTAATCGGCCAGCGCCCGTCGCAGTCACGATCACGATTATTACGGAACGCAATCGACTGATTGCACAGAGCCCCTATGTCGTTGCGCACACCCATCTGGAGCAGTGGCGTCCCCGAGGTGTCGTAGTGGCGCACCAGCGGTCCCGCACCACGGGACGCCGGTTACCAGCCCGTAGCATGGGGATTGCAGCGCATCCGCAGAAAGGTCGGTGTCAGCTAGCCGTGACCAGTACGCAGTCCACGCCCACCGAAGAGGCGGTCCGCAAGGCGCTCAGCCAAGTCCAGGACCCCGAGATCCACAAACCGATCACCGAACTGGGCATGGTCAAGGACGTGTCCATCGGTGACAGCGGTGACGTATCGGTCGGGGTGTACCTCACCGTCCAGGGCTGCCCGATGCGGGAGACGATCACCCAACGGGTCAAGGCCGCGGTGGAGGCCGTCGACGGCGTCCGCTCGGTGGACGTCGAACTCGACGTGATGAGCGACGAGCAGCGCACTGAACTCCGCAAGAAGCTCCGCGGAGGCGCTGAGGAGCCGCGCATCCCGTTCGCCGAACCGGGCTCGATGACCCGGGTCTACTGCGTGGCCTCCGGCAAGGGCGGTGTCGGCAAGTCCAGCGTGACCGTCAACCTCGCCGCCGCGATGGCCAAGCGCGGCCTGTCGGTCGGCGTCGTCGACGCCGACATCTACGGCCACTCCGTGCCCAGGATGCTGGGTGCGCAGGGCAAGCCCACCCAGGTCGAGAAGATGATCATGCCGCCGCAGGCGCACGGGGTGAAGGTCATCTCCATCGGCATGTTCACCCCGGGCAACACCCCGGTGGTGTGGCGCGGTCCCATGCTGCACCGAGCCCTCCAGCAGTTCCTCGCCGACGTCTTCTGGGGCGACCTGGACGTCCTGCTCCTGGACCTGCCCCCGGGCACCGGTGACGTGGCCATCTCCACCGCGCAGCTGATCCCGAACGCCGAGATCCTGGTGGTCACCACGCCGCAGCAGGCGGCCGCCGAGGTCGCCGAGCGGGCCGGCGCCATCGCCATGCAGACCCGCCAGCGCCTGGCCGGCGTGGTGGAGAACATGTCCTGGATGGAACTGCCCGACGGCCAGCGGATGGAGGTCTTCGGCTCCGGCGGCGGGCAGCTCGTGGCCGAATCGCTGTCCAGGTCGATGGGCACCGAGGTGCCGCTGCTCGGCCAGGTCCCGCTCGACCCGCGGCTGCGGGAGTGCGGCGACCGCGGAGAGCCGCTGGTGCTGGAGGACCCGGAAGCACCGGCCGCAGCCGTGCTCAACGACATCGCCAAGAAGCTGTCCACCCGCGCTCGCGGGCTGGCCGGCAAGCTGCTGTCGGTCTCGCCGGCCTGACGAGGTGTTGCGCCCGGCCTATTCGGCTTCGCCCCGCTTGACGGCGGCGAGCAGGCCGGGCCCGACGGGCAGGTGCGCCGGGACCAGGTTCTCGTCCGCGGCCACCGCCCGGTGCACCTCCTGCAGCGCCGGGGTGAGGTGCGGTCCGCTCACCCCGGTGAAGACGATGACACCGCCGGGCCGCAGCAGCCGGAGCCCCGGCTCCAGGTACTGGGCGCAGTCCGCGGTCGCGGTCACCGACACCAGGTCGTAGCCGCCTTCGGTCAACCGCGGGAGGATCTCCGCGGCCACTCCGGTGATCAGCCGCGTCCGCGCGGGCGGTATCCCCGCCTGGGCGAACTGCTCCCGAGCGGCGCTCTGCACTGCCGGGTCCACGTCGATCGAGGTCAGCACCCCGTCCTCGGCCATTCCGGCCAACAGCCACCGAGCTGCTTCCCCGGTTCCGGTGCCGATCTCGACAACCGCTTTCGCCTGCGCGGCGGCTGCCAGGAAGCGGAGCGCGTGCAGCGGGGACGACCCCACGGGGGCTTCCCCGCCCGCAGCATCTGGCGTATCGTCCCGACCTACCGGGCCAGCACCCACCGATGTCTCAGGTATCACAGCGGAAAAGGCTAGTGGGGCCCGGCGAGGGCGGAAGCAGCAAGTCCACATCGTTAGAGGGCCGTTTCCCGCGCCCGCCAGCCGGGGGCCGCCGGATTCTCAGCTAGTTCTCAGCTGCATTTCATAACGGCCTCACGTCCGTGAGCGACATTGAAGGTGAAAACGAATAACGTCAGCGCGATCACCGGAAGCACCGGAACTCACGCGGCACCGCGGACGTTTCACCAGTGCAACCGACCAGGAGGTGCCTTTTCGCCCAATGGCAGACAAGCCAGCTAGTGTGGCGCCGAACACACAGCAGACCACCGCTCCGTCCCCCGAACACGTCGGCTGGACTCCGCCGACGTGGGACGAGGTGGTTCGACAGCACGCCGACCGGGTCTACCGGCTGGCGTACCGGTTGACCGGCAACCAGCACGACGCCGAGGACCTCACCCAGGAGACCTTCATCCGCGTCTTCCGGTCCTTGGCCTCCTACAAACCCGGAACGTTCGAGGGCTGGCTGCACCGCATCACCACGAACCTCTTCCTGGACATGGCACGCCGGCGGGCCCGGCTGCGGATGGAAGGCCTTCCCGAGGACACCGACCGGTTGCCGGGCGGAGGCCCGAGCCCCGAGCAGGTCTACCACGACACCCACTTGGACCCGGATCTGCAGGCAGCGCTGGACGAGCTGCCCCCGGAATTCCGGGCAGCGGTGGTGCTCTGCGACGTGGAGGGCCTGTCGTACGAAGAAATCGGTGCCACACTGGGGGTGAAGCTGGGCACTGTGCGCAGCCGAATTCACCGCGGTCGCCAGATGCTCAAGGCAGCGTTGGAAACGCGTCGGAAGCACGCCAGGAGGTTCAGCGAATGACGGTTCTGCGTGGGTGGCGGCTGCCTGAGCAGCACCTCGCGCTGGATGCGATCGTAGCTTTCGTCGACGGAGAGCTCAGTCCGAACGCGCACGATCGCGCAGCTGCTCATCTTGCCCGTTGCCCCGCGTGCGCGGCGGACGCCGCCGCGCAGCGCCAGGCCCGGGCCGCGGTCCGGGCGGCGGAAACCCCGTCCATCTCGCCTCGCCTGCTGCAAGCCCTGCAGGCGATTCCGACCACCGCTGAACTGCCCGGCCAGCCCGACGGCCTGGCCTTCACCGAAGACGGCCAACTGGTGACGATCAACCGCACCGACCGCCCGGTCTTCGGCAGCGGTCCGACGCTGGGGTCGAGCACCCCGCTGGGGGGCGGCCAGCAGCCGCTTGGCAGCTCCGCCCCTTTTTCCGGTAGCCCCCGCCGGACGCAGCGGGGGTCCCGGCACTTCACCCGACGCACCAGGCAGGGTGCGGGTGTGGTGTTCTCCGGCCTGGTGCTGGGGGCGTTGGCGTTCATCAACCTGCCCGCCGGGGACAAGGACGACGCCCCGGTCGCCCCGCGTCCGGCCGGGCCGCCGAACAACACGGTGCTGCCCGCCTCGACCGGCACCTCCGCGCCGCCGGAAGCCACTCCCTCCACGGAGGCTCCGGTGACCGCGTCGAGCTCGCTGCCGGCCCCGGGAGCTCCGGTCCCGACAACCCCTTGATCGCAGCACGCGGTTCCCACACGGACTTCACCGGCCACCGGGCAGGATTGAGGGCAGCCGGACTCCACGCCGGTGACGCGAGCGCACCGGTCGTGTGATCCACTCAAGGTGACGAGTTCGACCGCTTGCCCGGGGAGCGATGAGCCAGGAACCAGAAGAGCCCGCACTGGGCCGCGAACCGAACGGACGCCGAGGACCGGCCGCGTCCGGTGATGACGTCGTGCATCCGTGGCAGCGTCAAGCGTCCGGCAAGGGCGTGCCGGCCGCTTCCCACGCCACCGACCAGGAGCCGCCCCGGCTGGCTCCGAAGCCGATCCAGCGGCCCGCGGTGGACCCGGCGCAAGAAGCGGTGTTCAGCCGCCCGAGCGGTGTGAGCGGCAGTTTCGCCCGCCCCGCCAACCACGTCCAACTCCCCCGCAACGCCGAGAGCGCCCCACCACCTCCCGAAGCGCTCGCGCAAGCCTTCAGCCGACCTCCCGGCAGCACCGAAACGCTGCAGCGAGCGCCCGGTGAACGCCCTCCCGAGAACAGCCCCGCCGCTGAGCCGGTCCTGCTGGACGGCGACGAAACCGACCCGTGGCGGGATCCGGCGGCACCAGCTGTGCTCGGCCCGCCGTTCTACTCCGAAGACCGGACCGAGGACGCCGAGCCCGCCGAGCGGGGTCCGTTGCTGAGCGCCCGGGAAGTGTTGTTCGGCCGGCGGGTTCACCCGCGGGCGCTGGCTGCCCTGGGCGCGGTCGCGCTGCTGATCGGCGCGGCGGGAGGGTTCCTCGGCCGGATCACCGCCGAGGAGGGCAACCCGCTGGTCAACCCCAATGTGACGTTGGCCGAGGTGGAGCCGAACCCGAACCGTCCGCAGACCAACGCGGCGGCGGTCGCGCAGCGCGTGGTGCCCGCCGTGGTGTCGGTGGAGGTCCGCATCGGCGCGCAGGGCGGCACCGGGTCGGGGGTGGTCATCGACGGCAACGGCTACGTGGTCACCAACAACCACGTGGTCTCCATGGCCGCCGACACCCCGAACGCGGAAGTCTTCACCGTCTTCCACGACGGAACCAGGGCACCTGCCCGCATCGTCGGGCGCGACCCGAAGACCGACCTGGCGGTGCTGAAGGTCGAGGTCGCCAACCCCACCGTGGCGCAGCTTGGGGACTCCGACAGCTTGTCGGTGGGCGACGAAGTGATCGCCATCGGTTCCCCGCTCGGCCTGGCCAGCACGGTCACCACCGGGATCGTCAGTTCCGTGCACCGGCCGGTGCGGCTGGCCGGGCAGGGCACCGACACCAACGCGGTCATCGACGCGATCCAGACCGACGCGGCGATCAACCCCGGCAACTCCGGTGGTGCCCTCGTGGACTCCACCGGCGCGGTGATCGGCATCAACAGCGCCATCCGCACCCTCGGAGCCGAGGGCGAGGGCGGTTCGATCGGCCTGGGGTTCGCGATCCCGATCGACGACGTGCGCCGGATAGCGGAAGAGCTCATCCGCACCGGTCAGGTGCGGCACGCGGACCTGGGGGTCAACGCCAAGTCGGTGACCGACGGGCTCTCCGACGGCGCCCAGGTGCAGAACGTGCGGGACGGCAGCGCGGCGGCGAAGGCCGGGATCGCGGAAGGCGACGTGATCATCAAGGTCGGCGACCGCCAGGTGCGCAGCGCCGACGAGCTGATCGTCGCCGTGGACCGGCACCGGGTGGGCGAGCGCGTCCCGGTCACGCTGGTGCGGCAAGGACGCGAACTGGTGCTGGACGTCACGCTCCAGTAGCCGCGGGAGCGGGCGGGACGGCGTGAGCTGTTCCCGCTCTGGTCCCGCTCACCCGGCCGGTACCCTGGTGGAGGCAGTCGGCCGCTGCCTCATTGCCGGCGAGGACTCGGAGGTCGAGGTGTTCGAAAACATCGGCTGGGCGGAGATACTCGTCCTCGCGGTCGTCGGCTTGTTCGTCCTCGGTCCGGAACGCCTGCCGGAGGGGGCCGCCTGGTTGGGCCGCACGATCCGGCAGATCAAGGAGTACGTGACCGGGGCTCGGGAACAGATCCGCTCCGAACTCGGCCCGGATTTCGAGGACCTGCGCAAGCCGCTGGAAGACCTGCAGGAGATCCGCAACTTCAACCCCCGCACCGCGGTCCGCAAGCACCTGTTGGAGGACGACTCCAGCAGTTCAGCCGCGCCCCAGCGGAGCAAGCCGCCGGAGCAGCGGCCGCTTGCCCCCGGCGAACGGCCTCCCTACGACCCGGACGCGACCTGAGCCTCCTCCGCCTCCGGTGACCGCTCGGCCGCGGCGTGCCGGGCCAGCCACACCCCGAACGCCGCCATCGCGAGCCAGCAGCACAGCAGCGCCGTCATGCCCGGCCAACCCCACGCGCCGAACGCCGCGCTGCCCACCAGCCCGCCGGCGCTGCTGCCGCCGTAGTAGGCGAACTGGTAGAGCGCGGTCGCCTGACCGCGGGAGGAGGCCGTGGCCCGCGCCCCGACCCAGCCGCTGGCCACCGAGTGGGCGGCGAAGAACCCGCCGGTGAACACCACCAGGCCGACGAGGATCGACACCAGGTCGTCCGGCAGCATCGCGCACAGCCCGACCGCGCTGATCGCGATTCCGGTGAGCAGCACCCGGGTGCGGCCCCAGCGGTCGGCGGCCCTCCCACCGATGGCCGAGGTGACGGTCCCGGCCGCGTAGGCGAGGAAGGCCAGCGCCGCCAACGCCGGCGGCACCAGCAGCGGCGGGGCGCTCAACCGGAAGCTCAGCACGTTGTACACGGTCACGAACGAGCCCATGCCCAGCGCCGCCACCAGGTAGGGGGCGTAGAGCACCGGGTCGCTGAGCGCGGTGCGCAGCCCGCCCAGCAGTGGCCGCCAGCTGAGCTCCTGGCGCTGGTGGTTGCGCTCCGCGGGCAGGAGGATCACGAACAGGGCCGTGCAGACCGCGCCGAGCAGGGACACCGCCTGCACTCCCCCGGTCCAGCCGAAGAAGTCCCCGGCGATGCCGCCCAGCAGCCGGCCGGTCATCCCGCCGATGGTGGTGCCGGCCACGTAGAGCCCCATGGTGGTCCCCATGTGCTCGCCCCCGGTCTCCTCGACCAGGTAAGCGCCTGCGACCGCGGCCACCCCGGCCACCGCCGCTCCTTGCAGGAGGCGAAGCCCCACCATCAGCGGGAAGTAGCCGACCCACGGCAGGACGAGGCCGAGGACTTCGGCGGCCAGCAGGGAAGTGACCATGACTCGGCGGCGGCCGACGGCTTGGGAGAGGGTGCCGAGCGGGATCGCGGACACGGCGAGCCCCAAGGTGGCGGCCGAGACCAGCAGCGCGGCGGTCGCGGGGCTGAGGGCGAAGCTGTCAGCAAGCTGCGGCAGCACCGGCTGCGGCGCGTACAGCAGCGCGAACAGGGCGAGCGCCCCTAGCAGCAGAGCGAGCCGGATCCTGCGGACGCGAGCTTTGCTGACCGGGTACACCAGCCAACCGTAAGCAAAGCTAAATACATCGCCAACGCGGTTGTGGCCCAGCAGGCATGTGACGCAGCACGCCGCCGGGTGCGGCGGGCCGCGAGTCCTCAGTCGACCAAACCGGCCGCCAGGGCCACCAGGCTGCGGGCGGCGAAGCCCGTGCCACCGGCGACGACTTCGGCGTAGTTCTTCTCCGCCCGGGCCGGACCGGCGATGTCCAGGTGCGCCCACGGCAGGCCACCGGTGAACTCCCGCAGGAACAGGGCGGCGGTCACGCCACCGGGGCCGGGCGGCGCCTGCTTGAGGTCGGCGAGTTCGCCCTTGACGTCCTCGACGTGGTCCTCCAGCAGCGGCATCCGCCACCACGCCTCGCCGACCTGCTCGCCCGCCCGGCACAGCCGGTCGGCCAGGTCGGACTCGGAGGCGAACACCCCGCCGGTGCGCAGTCCGAGGGCCACCTTCATCGCCCCGGTCAACGTGGCCACGTCGACGAGCACGTCGGGGTTGAACTCCTCCGCCGCGTAGGCCAGGGCGTCGGCCAGCACCATCCGCCCCTCGGCGTCGGTGTTGGCCACCTCGGTGGTCTTGCCGCCGTAGTGGCGGACCACGTCACCGGGACGGTACGCGCTGCCGGAGACGTGGTTCTCCGCGCACGGCACCAGACCGGTCACCCGGATCGGGAGTTCCAGCCGGGCGATCGACAGCAGAGCACCGATCACCGCGGCCCCACCGGACATGTCGGTGCGCATCAGGTGCATGCCGTCGGCCGGCTTCAGCGATATGCCGCCGGTGTCGAAGGTGATGCCCTTCCCGACCAGCACCAGGTGCGGGCCCTCGGCGTTCTCCGGCTGGTAGCTGAGCTCCAGCAGGGCAGGGGGCCGGGAAGACCCGCCACCGACCGCGAGGATCCCGCCGAACCCGTGCTCGGCCAACCACTTCTCGTTGCGCACCGTGGCCTTGAGCCCCGGAACGGAACCGGCCAGTTCCGCGGCGGTACCGGCCAACCAGGCCGGGTCCTTGACGTTCGACGGGGCGTTGGCCAGGTCGCGGGCGAGCGCGGTGGCGGCCGCCCACTCCCGGGAGAGGCGGACCTGCTCCCGCAACTCGTCCTCCGCCCCCTCCGAGGCGGGAACCAGCAGGACCTTCCGCAATCGGGGCGGGACCGGCTTGGCGGTCACCCGGAACCGGTAACCGCCAAGCGCCAGTCCTAGCGTCAGCGAGGAAACCAAACCTGAGCTCGCCTCAGCGGGCAGCTGGACCTGCAGGTAGTCCCATTCGGGAGCTTCCCCGAGGTCACCGAACTCGGTTTCACCGTCGTCGCTGTCACCGAGGCGTTCGTGGACCGCGCGAGCCAGGGCAGCACCAGCGGTTCGCCACTGGTCCGGCCTACCGGAACCAACACCCACGACCCAACCGAACCGGCCGTTCGGCAGTGGAACACCGCGGACCGCTCCGGGCGAAGCCGATGCTTCCACCGCCTCCAGCACCGGAATGTCCACACCGAACCGCTCCGCGGCAGCCGCCAGATCGGGCCCGGACTCGCCTTCGAAGACGGCGACAGCTCCGGGCACTCCGTCACGCCACTTCCCGACAACGTCCATTTCGGGCAGTGACGTTGGAATCACCGGCAGTGCCGGGTCCGTCCCGTGGGCTGAGCGGGCGGAACGGAACACAGAACCACTGGACACGAAACGACCTTCCTGCTGGGCTAGCGGGTCCCTGTCAGATCATGTACGCCGACAACGACCCCGACGTCGAAACGCCGGGGCCAGCCGCGCGGCAGCGGACATCCGTCCTCCAGTGCCGCTGGCCATGTCGAGTTGTCGCACTGGCACCGGTACGCCAGATACCCCGGTCACCGGTCAGCGGCCTCAGTCGGTGGCCGACTGCAGGGCGTCGCCCAGGTTCTTAGCCTCCTCGACCGACATTTCCACGACGAGCCGCCCGCCGCCCTCGAGCGGGACACGCATCACAACGCCGCGTCCCTCCTTAGTCACCTCGAGGGGACCGTCACCGGTCCGGGGCTTCATGGCCGCCATAGCGTGCTCCCTCCGTGAACTCTTGCCCCACTGGTCGCCACAACCAGCTCGGGTCTACCCCCTATTGTCCCTCATCCCGTGGCCCTGACGAAACCGAACCGATCAACTCGTGTCGCTGTGCGCTGGTCGAATGCTGCCGAGTGCTGGCAGACTCCCCGACATGCGGACTGTTTCGGCGCAGCGCAGCACCCGGACCGGAACGGGCCGGGCGGAGGTCCCCTCACCCGGCGCGCTGACTGCGGCCGCACCCAGGGACAACGCCGCTACCAGCAACAACGTGTCTACTCGGGACCGCATGGCCACTGCGCCAGGGCGTCCACTGTGAGCGATCATCCGATCGCGCTACAGGCACCTGACTCCGAAGCGAGGAGCGACCAGTGACCGACGTATTACTCAGCGAAGACAACAACGGTGTGCGGCTGCTCACGCTGAACCGCCCGGACTCGTTCAACGCCCTCACCGTGGAGTTGAAGGAGCGGTTGCTCGAGGCCCTGCGCCAGGCCGCCGCGGACGATTCGGTCCGGGCAGTGGTGATCACCGGAGCGGGCAAGGCCTTCTGCGCCGGCCAAGACCTCAAAGAGCACGTGGCCATGCTGGAGGCGAACGACCCCACGCCGCTGAAGACGGTCGAGGAGCACTACAACCCGCTGATCAAGACCGTGACGAGCATGCCCAAGCCGGTGATCGCCGCGGTCAACGGCACGGCCGCCGGCGCCGGGGCGTCCCTGGCGTTCGCCTGCGATCTCCGGATCGCCTCGGACAACGCCAAGTTCCTGATGGCCTTCGCCAACGTGGCGCTGTCGGCCGACTCGGGTGCGTCGTGGACCCTGCCCCGGTTGATCGGGTACGGCCGGGCGATGGAGATGATGCTGCTCGCCGAGCCGGTGGACGCCCAGGAGGCGTTGCGCATCGGCATGGTCAACCGCGTGGTGCCCGCCGGGCAGGCGGTCGAGGCCGCCAGCGAACTGGCCTCCCGGATGGCCGTGGGACCGACCAGCGCCTACGCCCGGATCAAGGAGACCATGCTGGCCGCGGCCGCCGAAGGGCTCGCCGAAGCGCTCGCGGTCGAGGCGGGGGCCCAGGCCGAAGCCGGGCAGACCACCGACCACCGGGAAGCCGTGCAGGCCTTCGTCGAGAAGCGCACCCCGCGCTTCACCGGCCACTGAGCCACGACGTCGTCACCCGGTGGCCCGCCAGCAGTCGGCCAGGTGGTCGTCGACCATGCCGGTCGCCTGCATCAGCGCGTAGCACGTGGTCGGCCCGACGAACACGAAGCCGCGGCGCTTCAGCTCCTCGGCCATCGCAGTCGATTCCCGGGTGCTCGCCGGGATTTCGGCCGAGGTGCGGGGGCGCCGCGGACGGCTGTCCGGAGTGAACGACCACAGCAGGGCGTCGAGCGGCCGGTCGAGCTCCAGCACGGCGCGCGCGTTGCGGATCGCCGCGTCGATCTTGGCCCGGTTGCGCACGATCCCCCGGTCGGCGAGCAGTCGCTGCCGGTCGGCCTCGCCGAACGAGGCCACCCGCTCGGGATCGAAATCGCAGAAGGCGCGGCGGAAGGCCGGCCGCTTCCGCAAGATCGTCAACCAGGACAGTCCCGACTGGAAGGACTCCAGGACGATCCGCTCGTAGAGCTCCCGGTCGCCGTGCAGCGGCACGCCCCACTCGGCGTCGTGGTACTCGCGGTAGTCCGGTGGACCAGCGCCCCACGGGCAGCGACCCCGGCCGTCCGGGCCGATCACGGCTCCCCCGGGATCAGCCACGCCCTTCTTCCCTCCTGCACAGTTCGGCGAACGCGCGCAGCGATCGGCGCAACCCCCAGCTCAACGCCGGGCGGACAGCCGGCCACACCGCGGTCCCGCCGCGCGGCAGCCGGAACCGCTCCCACCAGACGAAGAGCGCGGCCGCGTTGCCGACCCGGACGATGTCGAAACCGCCCTCGCCGGACACCAGCTGCCCGGTGTGCCGGACGCGGACGGAGCGGGGCGGCTGGAACTCGGTGATCTCCATGGTGTCGACGAACCCGACCCCGCCCAGCCCGGTGAACGCGAGCAGCTGGGTCCCGAGCCCCCCACCGCCGCTGAGCACCCGCACCTCGGTGCCGAGCATCCACTCCCGCTGCCGGGGCCAGTCCGTGGCCACGGCCCACACCGTCTCCGGAGCAGCCGCGACCGGCACGCTCTCCCGCAACTCGACCGATGGCACGCTATTCCTCCGGGTGGTGCTCCGGGCCCTCGTCCCGGGCTTGGTCCAACGCCTGTCCCGCAGCCTCCAGCTGCCGCTCCAGGACCGCAATCCGGCCGCGCAGCTCGTCCAGCTCACCGGCGATCCGGTCGAGCGCCCAGTCCACCTCGGAGGCCTTGTAGCCGCGGAACACCTGCTGGAACTTCAGCGCCCGAACATCGGCCCCTTCGATCTCCGCCGCCGGCAGCCGGGTGGGGGTCTTCTCCGGCGGCAGCGGTTCCAGCTGTTCCCCGCGTCCGAAAACCACGGTGGCCAGCAGGAACACCACCGCGGCGACGGCGAGCACAACGAACAGGTAGATGAGCGCACTTGCCACGGTGGTCAATCGTGGCACGAACGGCGAACCGCCCATCGGCTGGCCGAGGCATCCACCCCTCAGGCCTGCGCCGGAGCCGCCTTCAACACCCCTTCGATGGCCGAGGTGAACTCCCGCCACGCGCGCCGCTGCACCTGCAACTCGCGCACCCCCGCCTGGGTCAGGCGGTAAGTGCGCCGCTGCCGCCCGCCAACGGTGTTCCACGAGCTCTGCACGAAACCAGCCCGCTCCAGCCTGCGCAGGGCCGGGTAGACCGTCCCGGTGGGCAGGTCGAGAGCTCCTCCGCTGCGCTTCTGCAGCGCTTCGATGATCGCGTAGCCGTGCAGGTCCCTGCCGTCGAGCGTGGCGAGCAGCAGAGCATCCAGGTGACCGCGTAGCGCATCAGCCTTCACACACGTGACTTTACGATCACTTGCGAGCACTGTCACCGCCTGCTGGCAACAGGACCAAAGTCCTTTTGTGCGCGGCGCGACCATGATGTTGGTCACTCGATCTCGATCAGTGCGCCGTTCGGGTGTATGCACTCCCGAATCGGATGATCACTTCGGCTCCGGAAGTCACACTGCCGACTCGACTACCGCGAAACTACGCCATCAGGAGCCGTTCGCAGTGCAAAACTTCTTCTTCAGCACCACAGCCCCGGAAGAAGCAGATTCGCCCGCAGACGACACCCTCTCCCCGGGAACGTCCCGCCTGGACGCGGCCACCACCTTCGCTCCCCGCCCCGACGCGCTCGAGCAGACCCGCACCCACGTCGACGAGCTGCTGGAAGCCGTCACCAACCACGACAACCCCGGCTGGGAGCACGACGAAGCGCGGTGGCGGCTGGAAGAACTGGCCGAGGAGCTCACCCGCGACCAGCCGAGCGCGCCCCGGGTGAAGGCCCGCTGGCTGCGCCTCGTCCCGGTGCTGCAAGAAGTCCTGCCGGACCTCCCGATCACCGAGATGACCCAGCTGATCAACCACGCGGTCGGCGGCCGGCAGCCAGCCAACTGACGCCGGGGCCCTCCACCCCGACATCGGGACCGGGGCGGTGGCGCGGCAGCCACGACCACCGCTCCGCGGCCGGGAGCGCGCTCACGCCAGCGCCCGCAGCACGTATTCGGGCGGGCGGGTGCCGGCGATGCTGGCCACCATGTCCACCACCCGGCGGGTCTGCAGCACGTGGTGCGCCCGGAACACCCGGACCCCCGCCCACGCGGCCACCGCGGTCGCCGCCAGCGTCCCCTCCAGCCGCTCGTCCACGGCCGCGCCCAGGGTCTCCCCGATGAAGTCCTTGTTGGACAGAGCCAGCAGCACCGGCCAACCGGTGTCCACCAGCCGGTCGACGTGCCGCAGCAGGGCCAGCCCGTGCCACGTGTTCTTCCCGAAGTCGTGGGTGGGGTCGATCAGCACGCCCTCCCGGGGGACGCCCAACCGCACCATCCGCTCGGCGCGCTCCACCAACTCCGCCACGACCTCACCGACCACGTCGGTGTAGCGCACCCGGAACGGGTCGGTGCGCGGCCCCAAGCCGCCGGTGTGCGAGCACACCACCCCGACCCCGTGCTCCGCCGCCACTTCGGCCAACCGCGGGTCCGCACCCGCCCAGGTGTCGTTGAGCAGGTCCGCCCCCGCCTCGCACACCTGCCGGGCCACCTCGTGCCGCCAGGTGTCCACACTGATCACCAGGTCCGGGTGCCGCTCCCGGATCGCCGCGACGAACGGCACCACCCGCCGGATCTCCTCGTCGGCATCGACCCGCTCCCCCTGGGCGCCGGCCCGCACCCCGCCGATGTCGACGATGTCAGCCCCTTCCGCGACGGCCTGGTCGACGGCCGCCACCGCGGCGTCGTCGGAGAACGTCCGCCCCCGGTCGAAGAACGAGTCCCGGGTGCGGTTGACGATGGCCATCACCAGCGGCCGGTCCGCCGCCAACTGCTTGTCGCGCAACCGCAGCGGCGCCCAGCCGCCGCGGGACACCGGGCCGCTCACGGCGCACAGGCGTCGAGCGCCGCGTCGACGTCGGTGACGAGCTGCAGCACGTCCAGCGAGTGCTGGCTGGCGAAACCGCTCTCCACCAGGCCCTCCAGCCAGGTGAACATCCCCTTGTAGTGGCCGTCGGGGTCCAGCACCACCACCGGTTTGTCGTGCATGCCGATGTAGCGGGAAGTCCAGACCTCGTAGAGCTCCTCGCACGTGCCGATGCCCCCGGGCAGCGCCAGGAACGCGGTGGCGTGCGCGTCCATCAGCCCCTTGCGCTCCCGCATGGTCTCCACGACCAGCAGCTCGTCCGCCTCGGTGTCAGCGACCTCCCGCTCCACCAGAGCGCGCGGGATGACACCGATCGTGCGCGCCCCGCCGGCCCGGGCCGCGCGGGCGACCTCGCCCATCATGGAAACCCGACCGCCGCCGGAAACCAAGGTCCAGCCGCGCTGGGCTATCGCCTTGCCGACCTCGGCGGCCAAGTCGAGGTACTGCTGCGGCACCGGCCGCGACGCGCAGTAGACGCATACCGAGACGTCCGCAGCGGATTCATCGGTGCTCAATGAGTGGCCTCCCAAGCCCGGTAAGCTTCCTGCACAACACTTACCGCATCGTCGATGTCATCGGTCAGGTGGAGCAGGTCGAGATCCGCCCGACTGACCTTTCCCGAGCCGAACATCGTATCCCTGACCCAGTTGTAGAGACCTTCCCAGTAATACCGGCCGAACAGCACCACCGGGAACTTGGTGAGCTTCTTGGTCTGCACCAGGGTCAGCGACTCGAACAGCTCGTCCATCGTGCCGAACCCGCCCGGCAACGCGATGAAGGCCTGCGAGTACTTGCTGAACATCGTCTTGCGGACGAAGAAGTACCGGAAGTTCACCCCCAGGTTGACCCACGGGTTGAGCCCCTGCTCGAACGGCAACTCGATCCCCAACCCGATCGACAACCCGCCGGCCTCGGCCGCGCCCCGGTTGACCGCCTCCATGGTGCCCGGGCCACCACCGGTGATGACCGCCCACCCGTTCTCCGCCAGCGCGCTGCCGAGCCGAACCCCGAGCTCGTACTCCGGGTGGTCCCGCGGGATGCGAGCGGAACCGAACACCGTCACCGCCCGCGGCACCTCCGCCAGCGCCCCGAACCCCTCCACGAACTCGGCCTGGATCCGCAGCACCCGCCACGGGTCCGTGTGCACCCAGTCCGCCGGGCCGCGGCTGTCCAGCAGCCGCTGGTCGGTGGTGGTCTCGGGATACCGAGAACCGCGCAGCACCATCGGGCCGCGCCGCTTCTCCTGCGGAGCCCCGTTCCCGTTCGGGCTCAGCTGGGAATCATCAACTGCCATGCACCGAGCCTACGCATCCGGCGGCCCTCCGCCGTCGTACACCCAGCCGGGTTACCAGGGGAAATACCTGGTCAGCGAGGATTCACCGAGCCGGGGAACGGCGTACGATACGAGGTGAAGATCGACGGCTCGCCGCTGGCAGTGCCGGCGCGGACCGCGAGCCCCACCGGCGCGAGGCGGGTCGCCGGGCAACGTCCTCCGCCCGGGAGCGAGCCATGCTGACCGCGCTGTTAATCCTCACCGCACTGATCGTCCTCGTCCTCGCCAGCAGCATCAAAGTCATCAAGCAGTACGAGCGGGGCGTGGTGTTCCGCTTCGGCCGGCTGCAACAAGCGGTGCGCGGCCCCGGCCTGACCATGATCATCCCCGTGGTGGACCACCTGCGGAAGGTCAACCTGCAGATCGTCACCATGCCGGTGCCCGCGCAGGAAGGCATCACCCGGGACAACGTGACCGTCCGGGTGGACGCGGTGGTCTACTTCAAGGTCGAAGACGCGGCGCGCGCCATCGTCAACGTCGAGGACTACCTGTTCGCCGTCGGCCAGGTCGCCCAGACCTCCCTGCGCTCCATCATCGGCAAGAGCGACCTCGACGACCTGCTGTCCAACCGGGAACGGCTCAACCAGGGGCTGGAGCTGATGATCGACAGCCCGGCCCTGGGCTGGGGCGTGCACATCGACCGCGTGGAGATCAAGGACGTCTCGCTGCCGGACGCGATGAAGCGGTCGATCGCCCGGCAGGCCGAAGCCGAACGCGAACGGCGCTCCCGCATCATCTCCGCCGACGGCGAGTACCAGGCCTCCCGCAAGCTCGCCCAAGCCGCCGAGGTCATGTCGGACACCCCGGCCGCGCTGCAGCTGCGGCTGCTGGAAACCGTGGTGGAAGTGGCCGCCGAGCGGAATTCCACCCTGGTGCTGCCCTTCCCGGTCGAGCTGCTGCGCTTCGTGGAGTCGACGTCCCAGGGCGCCGCGCAGAAAGCGGAAGAACGACCGGAACCCGAGCCCGCGGAGGCCCCGGAGGAACCGGCGACCGAGCCGGCGGAGGCACCTGCCCGGTTCGGACCGCCCGAGCAGCGGGCGCCGGAACCGGAAGAACTGCAGGCCCCCAGCACCAGCCCGCTCGGCCTCGCCTGATCACCCGGCCAAGAACCGCTTCAGCACCTCGCTGCAGCGGCGGATGTCCGCAGCGCTGACGTGCTCCTGCTTGGTGTGCGCCACGGTCGGTGAGCCGGGGCCGAAGTTGACCGCGGGCAGTCCGCGAGCGGCGAACCGGGCCACATCGGTCCACCCCAGCTTGGCCACCGGCTCGCCTTCGCTGGCCGCCACCAGTTCCCGCGCCGCCGGCTCGGTCAGCCCGGGCCGGGCGGCCGGGGCCGCGTCGACCACGGTGATGTCGAACCCGGAGAAGACCTCCCGCAGGTGGGCCTCCGCCTCGGCCAGGGTGCGGTCCGGGGCGAAGCGGTGGTTGACGGTGACCACGCACCGGTCGGGCACCACGTTGCCGGCCACCCCGCCGTCGATCCGCACCGCCTGCAGCCCCTCGTGGTACTGCAGGCCGTCGATGACCGGTTGCCGCGGCACGTAGTCCACCAGCCGCTGCAGCACCGGCTGGGCGGCGTGGATGGCGTTCTCCCCCATCCACGCCCGCGCGGTGTGCGCGCGAGTCCCGGTGAGCTCGATCTCGATGCGCATGGTGCCCTGGCAGCCGGCCTCGATCACGGCGTTCGACGGCTCGCAGACCACCGCCAGATCACCGTCCAGCCACTCCGGCAGCTCCCGCTCGATCCGGCCCAGTCCGTTGCGCTCGGCCTCCACTTCCTCGCAGTCGTAGAAGACGAAGGTGAGGTCGTACTTGGGGTCGGCCAGGGTGGCGGCGGCGTGCAGCATCACCGCGACCCCGCTCTTCATGTCGGCCGTTCCGCAGCCGTGCAGGACCTCCTCGTCCCCCGAGCCCGTGCGCCGCACCGGCAGGTTGTCGTTGACCGGCACGGTGTCGAGGTGGCCGGCCAGCACCACGCGGGACGCCCGCCCCAGGTCGGTGCGGGCCAGCACCGCCTGCTGGTTGCGCACCACCTCCAGGTGCGGCGCCTGCTCCCGCAGGGCCGACTCGACCGCCGTGGCGATGGCGTCCTCGCTGCCGGACACGCTCGGGATGTCGACCAGCTGGGCGGTCAGTTCGACGGGGTCCGAAGTCAGATCCAACGACGCAGTCACGCCTGGCAGGCTACCCGGTCACCGGTGCCGCCAACGGGAACCGCACCGGGGTGCGCCCGGTCCCACCACCGGCCACCCCGCGCTGAGCCGAGGACCGGAGCCGATTACGGTTTGCGGCATGAGCAGCGCACAGTCCCCCGACCCGCAGACCACTGGCGCCCACGGCGTGGGCCTGGCCACCGTGACCGACGACGGCACCGTGCTCGACACCTGGTTCCCGACCGTGAAGCTCACCGAACCGGGAGAGTCCGGGACCACCCGGCTGACCGCCGAGCAGGCCGCCGAAGCGCTCGGCGAAGCCAGCAGCGCCCTGCTGGGCCGGGACGAGGCCCGCGGTGTCGAGGTCGTCGCCGTGCGCACCGGGATCGGGCGGTTGTCGGACGAGCCGAAGGACGCCCACGACGTGTACCTGCGGCTGCACCTGCTGTCCAACCGCCTGGTCCGCCCGCACGGGCTGAACCTGGACGGCATCTTCGGCCTGCTGTCCAATGTGGTGTGGACCAACCACGGCCCCTGCCCGGTGGAGGGTTTCGAAGCGACCCGCATGCGGCTGCGCGCCCGCGGCCACGTGACCGTACACAGCATCGACAAGTTCCCGCGCATGGTGGACTACGTGGTCCCGTCCGGGGTGCGGATCGGCGACGCCGACCGGGTCCGGCTGGGCGCTCACCTGGCCAGCGGAACCACCGTGATGCACGAGGGCTTCGTCAACTTCAACGCCGGCACCCTCGGCGCCTCCATGGTGGAAGGTCGGATCTCCGCCGGCGTGGTCGTCGCGGACGGTTCCGACCTGGGCGGCGGGGCCTCGATCATGGGCACCCTCTCCGGTGGCGGCAAGGAGGTCATCTCCGTCGGGGAGCGCTGCCTGATCGGCGCCAACGCCGGCATCGGCATCTCCCTCGGCGACGACTGCGTCGTGGAAGCCGGCCTGTACGTCACCGCCGGCACCAAGGTGACGCTGCCCGACGGGACCATCACCAAGGCCCGGGAGCTGTCCGGCCAGAGCGGTCTGCTGTTCCGCCGCAACTCCACCACCGGGGCGGTCGAGGTCAGCCCCCGCACCGGCGGCAAGGTGGAGCTCAACGCGGCGCTGCACGCCAACGACTGAGCGCCCCCGCGTTCTCCCGCGCCCCCGCGGCTCGCCCGCGGGGGCGCGTCGCTCCTCCTGCGACGAGCGCGCCGCTGACCGGCGTTTTTACAATTCTTGGTGGCCTGCGACCAGAACTCCGGAGCCGCCGGTTCACCTCTGGGACCACTGCCCGCCACCACCCGCCTCCGCGCTTCGCTGGAGCACTGGCGGCACGCGCTGATCACCCACGAACCCGGCACCCGCCGGGGCGAAGACCCCGAGGAACTGCACCACATGCGGGTGGCGGTGCGCCGCATGCGCGCCCTGCTGAAAGCCGGCCGCTCGCTCCTCGACACGTCCTGGTCCGAGCCGCTGCGGGCAGAACTCGGCTGGTTGGGCCGCGCGCTGGGCGCGGTGCGGGACCTCGACGTGCTGCTCGAGCGGCTGCAGCAGAGCAGCACCGAACTGCCAGCGGCCGAGCGGGCCGCCGCTGACCAGTTGTTGACCGAGCTGCGGGCCGAACGCGACCGCGCCCGGGAACGACTGCTCACCACCTTGGACAGCGCCCGGTACCGGCGGTTGTTGCTCGCCACCGAGCAGGTCCGCACCGCCCCGCGCCCCCCGGAGCGCGGCGCGGCCGAACCGCTGCGGGAACTGGTCGACGCGCAGTTCGCCGAGCTGCGCGCAGCAGCCACCGGGTTGGGCACCGAACCCACCGACGCCGAGCTGCACCGGGTGCGGATCCGCACCAAGCAGTTGCGCTACACCGCCGAACTCGCCGACCAAGCCCCCGACGTGCAGCTGGGAGAACTGGTGCGGGCGGCCAAACAGCTGCAGACCGTGCTGGGCGACCACCAGGACGCCTGCGTGGCCCGGGACCGCGTGCGGCAGCTGCTCGCCGACGCCCCGGGAACGGACACCGCCTCCGCCGCCGAGCTGTTGGCCGGTGCGGAGGAACAGCGCCGCCGGCGATGCCGGGCGGCTTGGCCCGGCAAGTGGCGGGAGCTGCTGGCTGCCGCCCAGGAGTGCGGGATCAGCGGGTGAACCGCCGCGAAAACCGGTGGAGCGGGCCCGACCGCGAACCGGTCGGACCCGCTCCACGCGGAACGCTCAACTGACCAGGCGTTTGGCCGCGGCGGTGATCCGCTCGTCCGAAGCGGTCAGGGAAATCCGGACGTGCTGGGCGCCACCGGGCCCGTAGAACGTGCCGGGCGCCACCAGGATCCCCCGTTGGGCCAGCCAGTCCAGGGTCTGCCAGGCGTCCTCGCCGCGCGTGGCCCACAGGTACAGCCCGGCCTGGGAGTGCTCGATCCGGAAACCGGCGTCCTCCAGCGCGGGCCGCAGCACCGCCCGGCGCTGCGCGTACAGCTCGCGTTGGGCGCGGACGTGCTCGTCGTCCTCCAGCGCGGCGGTCATCGCCACCTGGACCGGGCGCGGCACGATCATGCCGGCGTGCTTGCGCAGCTCCAGCAGCCGCCGCACCAGCACCGGGTCGCCGGTGATGAAACCAGCGCGGTAGCCGGCCAAGTTCGACGACTTCGACAGCGAGTGCACCGCGAGGACCCCGGTGGGGTCATCGGTCACCGCGGGGTGCAGCACCGAAACCGGCTCGGCTTCCCAACCCAACGACAGGTAGCACTCGTCCGAAGCGACGATCGCGCCGACTTCCCGGGCCGCCTGCACGCTCTCCCGCAGCTGCTGGGCGTCCAGCACCCGCCCGGTGGGGTTCGACGGCGAGTTGAGCCACACCAGCGCGGTTCCCGCCGGCGGCGCCTGGCCGGGGGCCAGCCGGACGACTTCCGCGCCCACCAGCTTCGCCCCCACCTCGTAGGTGGGGTACGCCAGCTCGGGGATGGCCACGACCTCGCCCGGTCGCACCCCGAGCAGTGTGGGCAGCCAGGCGACCAGCTCCTTCGAGCCGATGGTCGGCAGCACCGCGTCCGGCTGCACACCGGTCACGCCGTAGCGCCGCTCCAGCGCTGCGACCGCTGCCGCCCGCAGCTCCGGAGTGCCGTGCGTGGCCGGGTAGCCGGGGGCTTCAGCGGCTGCGCTCAGCGCTTCCTGCAACGTCGCCGGCACCGGGTCGACCGGGGTGCCCACCGACAGGTCGACGACCCCGTCCGGGTGCTCCTTGGCGACAGCGGTGTGCTTCGCCAGCGAATCCCACGGGAAAGCGGGCAGCTGCGGGCCTCGGGCGTCGGACGGGTCCGCGCCCGGGCCGGTCGTCACCTGGCTCATTCGCCCTGCGGGGGAAGGCTCGTGATGGGCTCGACGTCCTTGTTGACCTTGCCCACCTTGGCCGCACCGCCCGGAGAGCCCAGGTCCTCGAAGAAGTCCGCGTTCGCCTTGATGTAGGCGGTCCACTCCTCCGGCACGTCGTCCTCGTAGTAGATGGCCTCCACCGGGCAAACCGGCTCGCAGGCACCGCAGTCAACGCACTCATCGGGGTGGATGTAGAGCATCCGCCCGCCCTCGTAGATGCAGTCGACAGGGCATTCCTCGATGCATGCCTTGTCGAGAACGTCGACGCAGGGCTCGGCGATCACGTAGGTCACGGTTGCTCTCCTGCTAGAAGCTTGTTCCAAGCGCCCAGGAATCTCCTGACGCGATTGCTGACAGTATCTCTCCACCCACCCCGAAGCCGTAACAGGTCCCAGAACGCGGGAGCCGGTCGATCCCACGCCGCCGCGGTGAACGGCGCGAACCAGTGCCAACGCCTGCGCAACCAGCGAGAACCCGCTTCGGCGACTTCCCCCAGCGGGGAGCGTTCTCCCAGGTAACCGCCGACCACCGGGAGGTTGCCCAGCACCTGGTGGGTGGACCGCCCCTGCAGACGTTTGTCCAGTTCAGCATGGATTTCCCAGAGAAGTCGTGCAATTCGCCACACCGCGGCGGTGCTCGGACTCGTCCAGCCCCTCGGCGAGCCCCACCGCGGTTTCCGCGGACAGCCGCCGGCCCAGCAGCACCTCGCCGATCAGCTGCCCCCGAACGGCCGGGGCTTCGACCCCGCGCCCCAGGGCGTTGCGCACCGGTGGCCGCGGGGTGACCGCACCGCCGAACCGGGGGCGCACCGGCGAGGACCACCAGGAACCGGCCGACCCGAGCGCAGCCCCCGGGCGCCCCGTTCATCGGTCAGCACTCCAGCACGTCCAGTCCCGCCTCCCACCTCGGCACGACGTCGGGTCCTCGTCAGCTGGCCCGGGCCCAAGGTCCCGGTGCTGCCCTCACCGCTTGGCCTGCTTGCCCAGCACGATGCCCATCATCGCGGCGCTGGGCAGCGCTCCTCCGCCGATCAGCAGCAGGGTCCGCCAGTCGGTCGGCAGCAGCACCATGTCACCGCCGGGGCCGAGCACGCCGAACACGAAGACGGTGGCGAACCACACCACCAGCGGCGCCGCCGCCACCCGCCGCCGGGGCGAGATCCGGGCGGCCTCGGCGACCAGCAGCGGCGTGGTCACCGCCGCGATCGCAGCGGTCACCGGGAACTGCACCGTGCCGATGTAGGACGGCAGGAACATCAGCTCGATGATCGCCAGCAGGAAGGCGTCCAGCACCAGCAAGCCGAGAACGATGCGATCGATCACCGGTTCCCCACCGATTCGCCGATCGGGCCGAGACCGCCGAACAGGTCGTTGGCGCAGCCGTCCGGATCCCCGCTCGCCAGCACGAAGTGCTCGGTGTCCACGACCGGCTGGGCGATCCCGTTGGACAGGGCGTACGCGGCGATGCCGTCCCCGTTGTTCCACCGGTCGAGCCACACCTTGATCTGCGTGCCGTGCGCGCGCATCGCGCTGATCTTGGCGGGCAGCTGCCCGGAGATGTCGATCTCGGTGGTGATCGAGTCGTCGTCGACGCTGGCGACCTCGTCCGGGCTCGGCAGGTCGAACGGGAGCTCTTCCACCTCGGCCAGGCGGGCCAGGCCAGCCGTCACCGCCGCCCGGGACTGCACCGCGTAGAACAGCCGCTGCACCTCCGGGACCCGCTCGACCGCGGCCACGGTGATCTCGTGGGCGCGCACGTGGTCCGGGTGCCCGTAGCCGCCGTCCTCCGCGTAGGTCACCACCACCTGCGGTTTCACTTCCCGCAGCACGTCTTCCAGCGCGCTGGTCTGCTGCTCGCGGTCACCCACCGCGAACGCCCGCGGATGCGCGTCCGGACGGGCCCCGGCCGTCCCGGGGCGTTCCCACAGCATCCCGGAATCCCGCCAGCGCCCGATGCCGCCGAGGAACCGCTGATCGGTGACCCGAAGCGCGGTGCAGGCCGCCCGCAGCTCACCGACCCGGTAGCCGCCGAGCTGGTCGGCTTCGTCCACGGCCAGGCCGCGCAAGCTCTCCGGGATGACTTCGCCTTCTTCGCCGAGCGTGCAGGTCACCACCACGACCTGAACGCCCCGCTCGGCGTACCGGGCGATCGTTCCGCCAGTCCAAAGCGTCTCGTCGTCGGGGTGTGCGTGTACCAGCAACAACCGCGGTGGAGCCGTCAGCGTCACCAGTCCAGCCTAATCCGCGAGCTCCGCGCGCTCGCGCACGGTAGCCGGATTGCTCGACGGAGCCCTCGAGAGGTGGTTCCTCCCGGTGCTCCCGGCCTCGGGATCACCACCCGTCGCGATCGGCGGGGGTGCCCAGCCAGCGCGCCGCGGTGGAGAACGGTCCGGCGAACCCGCTGCCGCGGTCGACCCCCTGCACGTCCTGCCCCACCACGTAGACCGGCGCCTGCTGGTACAGGGGCAGGGCGATGGCCTGCTCCCACAGCTGGGCCTCGACCTGCTCGGCGGCCTCGTCGAACGGGATCTTGCCGCTGACCGCGGCGTCGATGGTGGGTTGCACGAGCTCGTCGCAGAAACCAGCCGCCCGGTGCGGGAAGGGCTGCTCGGTGTCCTGCACCGCCCCCGGGCACCCGTACAAGCTGGCCATGGTGACCGCCGGATCACCGGTGGCGGGGCGAGGTGCCACCGCCAAGTCCACCGAACCGGTACTGCCGGAGTCCGGCGAGCGCGGAGAGGTCGCCAGCATCTCCCCGAACAGCTGATCGCCGGTCGGGGTGATCACGGTGGCTTGGATGCCCTGTTCCCGCAGCTGCCGCGCCGCGGCCTCGGCGATCCTGATGTAGGCCCCGTTCTCGAACGGAGCGGCGATCACCAGGTTCAGCGGATGGCCGTCCCGCATCCAGGCCCCGGCTTCGTGCCGGTAGCCGGCTTCCTCCAGCAGGCGCTGCACCGCCTCGGGGTCCGGCTCCTTCGGCACCGCCCCGGGCGGTTCGGTCGAGGTGTAGCCGGGTTCGGAGGGGGCCAGCACCTGGGCGTGGGCGGGCATGTCGCTGCCCGGCCCGCCACCGGTGCCCGCCTCGACCAGGGCGTCGCGGTCCAGGGCCGCCAGCACGGCTCGGCGGACCGCGGTCTCCGACAGCGACCGGCTGTCCGGGCGCAGCAGCAGTTGCGTGGTCACCGGCCGCGGAACGGTCATCAACTGCGCGGTGTCGCCCAGCTGGCGGAGCATGTTCATGGTGTCCTCGTCGGCGTTCAGCACCGCCACGTGCGTGTCGCCGCTGCGCAACGCGTTGACCTGGTGGGACTTGTCGACCTTCCGCAGCACCAGCAGGTCCGAGCGGGCTGGTTCGCCCCAGTAGCGGTCGTTGCGCTCCAGCATGATCTCCCCGCGGTCCAGGTCCACGTGCCGGATCGCGAACGGGCCGCCCGAGGCCGGGTACCCGCGGTCGAGCGCGTTCGCCCAGTCCCGCGGCGCGTCCCGCAGCAGGTGGGCCGGCAGCAGGTCGTTGAACAGGGTCCGCCAGGCGGGGAACGGCTCGGCGAAGGTCACCTCGACGGTCTTGCCGCCCTGCCGGGAGGCGACGTCCTCGATCAACTGGTAGCCGGCCGGGGCGACCACACCGGGTTGGGAGCGCAGCTGCTGCCACAGGTACACGAAGTCCTCGGCCGCGATCGGGGCCCCGTCGGACCAGTTGGCCTCCCGGCGGATCCGGTAGCGGACGGTGAACTTCTCCGCGTCCGGGACCACCTCCGCGGACTCCATGAGGGTGGTGTCCAGTTGCAGCGTTCCGTCCTCGGCCGGCCGGAACACCGACGGCAGCATCAGGTCGGCCAGCGCCGAGGTCGCCGGGGAGAGGTCGGCCAGGCTGTGCGGGTTGAACCCGCTGTCCAGCTCGTCAACGCCCACCACCACTTCGATGGGCATCTGCCTGTCCGGCGGCTCGCTCGGCGAAGTCTGCGGCGGCTTCTCCTCCACGACCGGCGGCGGGGGTGCGTTCGTGCACGCCGCTGCCAGGCTGGCAAGCACCGCCAGCAGGGAGATCCCGGCCAACGGGCCACGCCGCCCCTGGGACACGCCGATTCCTCCCCTCTCGAGTCACCGCGCCCCCCGCAGCGCGACACGCCAGGTACCGGACCACCCATGATTCCCGCCCCGGCGTCGCGATCAATACCGGGGTGCGCGGTGCTCATTGTTCCCGCCAGCGCCCCCGCGGGTCCGGAGTTCGCCGCAATTTCTTCCCGGCGAACGAACCGGTGACCGAAAACCGCAGGTCAGTTGTTGTTGTTCCGAGCCTTGGCCCGGGCCCGCTCCCGCGCCCGGGTCGCGCTGTCCAGGATCACCTTCCGCACCCGGAGCGCGTCCGGACCGACCTCGACGCACTCGTCGGCCGAGCAGAACTCCAGCGCCTCCTCCAGCGCCAGTTTGCGGGGGCGGGCCAGCCGCTCCAGCTCTTCGGCGGTCGAGGAGCGCATGTTGGTGAGCTTCTTCTCCTTGGTGATGTTGATGTCGAGGTCTTCGGCGCGGGGGTTCTCCCCGACCACCATGCCCTCGTAGACGTCGTCACCCGGTTCCACGAAGAAGGTGCCCCGGTCGGCCAGCTGCAGCAGCGCGTAGGTGGTGGCGCTGCCGGCCCGGTCGGCGACCAGCGAACCGGTGTGCCGGGTGCGCAGCTCCCCGGCCCACGGGAAGTAGCCCTCGAAGACCTGGTGGGCGATGCCGGTGCCCCGGGTTTCGGTGAGGAACTCGGTGCGGAAGCCGATCAGCCCGCGCGCGGGCACCACGTACTCCAGCTTGATGCGGCCGGTGCCGTGCCCGTCCATGGTTTCCATCCGCCCCTTGCGGGCCGCCATCAGCTGGGTGACCGCCCCCAGGTGCTCTTCCGGGACGTCGATGGTGAGCCGCTCGAACGGCTCGCAGAGCTTGCCGTCGATGGTCTTCGTGACGACCTGCGGTTTTCCGACGGTGAGCTCGAAGCCCTCGCGGCGCATGGTTTCCACCAGCACCGCCAACGCCAGCTCGCCGCGGCCCTGGACCTCCCAGGCGTCGGGTTTGTCGGTGGGCAGCACCCGCATGCTCACGTTGCCCACCAGTTCCTGGTCCAGGCGGTTCTTGACCAGGCGCGCGGTGAGCTTGGTCCCGCCGTTGCGCCCGGTGAGCGGGGAGGTGTTGACCCCGATGGTCATGGAGATGGCCGGGTCGTCGACGGTGATCCGGGGCAGCGGCTTCGGGTCCTCGGGGTCGGCGAGCGTGTCGCCGATGGTGATGTCCGGGATGCCGGCGATGGCCACGAGGTCCCCGGCGCTCGCTTCGGCCACCGGAACCCGGTCGAGGTTCTCGGTCATCAGCAGCTCGGTGAGCCGCACCTTCTCCACGGTCCCGTCTGCGCGGCACCAGCCGACGGTCTGGCCCTTGCGCAAGGTGCCGGAGTGGATGCGGCACAGCGCGATCCGACCCAGGAAGGAGGAGGCGTCCAGGTTGGTGACCAGGGCCTGCAGGGGCGCCTGCGGGTCGCCGACCGGCGCGGGGACGTGCTTGAGCAGCACGTCGAACAGGGCGCTCAGGTCCTCTTCGGCGGGCAGTTCGCCGTCGGCGGGGCGGGCCAGGCTGGCGCGCCCGGCTCGAGCGGAGGCGTAGACCACCGGCAGGTCCAGGACGGCCTCGGTGTCCACGGAAGTTTCGGCGTCCAGTTCGGCGGCCAGCTCCAGCAGCAGGTCCTGGGTTTCGTCGACCACTTCGGCGCAGCGCGCGTCGGGCCGGTCCACCTTGTTGATGACCAGGATCACGGGCAGTTGGGCGGCCAGAGCTTTGCGGAGGACGAAGCGGGTCTGCGGCAGCGGGCCTTCGCTGGCGTCGACCAGCAGCAGCACCCCGTCGACCATGGAGAGGGCCCGCTCGACCTCACCGCCGAAGTCCGCGTGCCCGGGGGTGTCCACCACGTTGATGACCACCGGACCGTTGCTGGTCTCCCGCCGGATCGCGGTGTTCTTGGCCAGGATGGTGATGCCCTTTTCCCGCTCCAGGTCGTTGGAGTCCATCACCCGGTCGACCGGATCGGTGCGCTCGGAGAACGCCCCGGACTGCCGCAGCATGGCGTCCACCAGGGTGGTCTTGCCGTGGTCGACGTGCGCAACGATGGCGACGTTCCGCAGATCGTTCCGAGTGCTGTCGGTTGCGCTGGTAGCAGGCACGCGAGTACTCCTGGTTCGGTTCTGGATTTGCGCGACGGCTCGCCGGCCCGACCGCTGGCCGCTGCTCCGGTTCGGTTCACCAAGCGGGGGTCGCCTGCGGCGCGCAACTCGTTCAGCCTAGTGCAAGCCGGTGGCCTGCCAGCGGGCGTGCCGTCGGCGGAGCCGGTCCCAGCAGTTCAGCGCGCTGCGGGTGGAAGGCTCGGGCAGGACGGGGGCGGGGCCGCCAGCTTCGGCAACGAACCGGCCGGGAGCGGTGTTCCGCTCGCGACGGGATCGGCCTGGTTTGCGGCGCACATCACCGTTCGGGAGTTCGTCCACCCCTTGGCCGCGCAAGTTAGGTTCGCCTAGCCTAAGCGCAGGAGTTGCCGTCTGGTTGGGGACTGGCCGTGGGCAAGACCATCAAGGTCAAGAAGAAGTGCTGCCTGTCGAAACCGCCGTGCAAGAAATGCCCGATCGTGGTGCTGCGGGAAGCGCTGAAGGAAGCCAAAGCCGAAGAGATCAAAAAGGCGCGGAAAAAAGAGAAGAAGAAGGCCAAAAAGGCGAAGCAAGCCACCCCCACCGGCTAGTGGGGTGGTCCATAACATTCCCGATCAACTGGGAACGGTCAACGGATCGGCGTATTTGGCCAACTCCGGAATCGTGCGCAACGCTCGGAATTCGATCACCTCGTAGCGCGCGAGCCGGTGCAAGACGAACGGGTCGGTGGCCAATATCGCGTCCAACCGCAGGCGGGGCATGGCCCGGGCGATGATGACCGCGCCTTCTCGCGGATGCTGCTGGCCAGCGGCGATGAAATCGCCCGCGTCGTAGTGCCGGCTGATCCACTCGTAGTGGTCGACCAGCCGCATGTCGATCTCTGATTCCGGTGCTGTGTAATGCAGTAATACCACGAACATCTTCCCACCGTAGCTCCGCTTCTCCGCCCCGACCCAGCACCGAAAACGCTGAATTCGAACCGCGCGTTCCACCCGCTCCGCGAATGGGGCGAAGAGCCGCGCATTGCGAACTGCAGTTCTGATCAATTCCGAACGACCGCGGAAAACCGGTTGCGAAGGAGCGCGGCGCGGAGAACCGCATTCCACCGCGACCGGAGAACAGCTATTCCGCGCCCAGTTGGCGGAGCAGCGCCGGAACGAGCACCCGGTCCGCTGGCAACCAGTCCAGCTCCGCCACCTCCGCAGCACCGACCCAGCGCACCGCCCGGTGCTCGACCGCCCGCGGCACGGCTTCCGGGTCGGCCAGCTCGGCGGCGTAGGTGCGGAGCAGCTTCCCGCTCGGCAGCGGGACGTCGGGAGCGATCCGGCGACCGGGCCGGACCTGGATGTCGAGCTCCTCCTTGCACTCCCGGACCACCGCGTCGGTCTCCCGCTCGCCCGGCTCCACCCGACCGCCCGGCAGCTCCCACTTGCCGGCCACCTCGTCGGGGAACTCCCGCTGCTGCGCCAGCAGAAGCCCGTTGTGGACAACTGCGGTGGCCACGACCACCGGCCGGCTCGCCCAGGATTCGGCGGTCCGGCGCACCGCCGCCGCCCGAGCGGCGAGCACCCGCAGCACCAGCCCGCGCAGCAGCAGCACGTCCGCAGCCCGGCCGAGCGCCCCGAGCGGCAACCGCCACCGCACCGAGTCGGTCAACAGCGTCCGCGGCCCGGCTTCGGCCAGCACCGCCTCGTGCCGGAGCTCGGCGAGCGGCCCCGCCACCAGCTCGGACACCAGCTCCGCCGCGTCCACCCGCGCCACCCGGGTGGCCACCCGGACCGGAACGCCCACCGCCCGCAACCGGAAGACGAGCTCGTCGCCGGGCATCAGCAGGTCCAATCCACCGCTCCCCCCGACCCGGCCGGTGATCCCCAACCCGGCCAGGCCGGACTCCGCGGTGCGGACGTGCCGCAGCGCTCCGCTGACGGTGGTCAGCGGGGCTTCGATCAACGCTGTGCTCCGCAGGACTGCCACGGCCCACCATCATGCCGCACCCGGAACCGCCGCCCGGTCGCGCTCCGGCCGGGCGCCGTCACCCCGCGCCGACCACGGCGATGCCCTCCGGATCCAGGACCAGCTCCACCTTCTCCCCGACGGCGGGGGCCTCCGCCGTCGGGGCCACCGCTTCCACCTCGCCCAGCTGGGGCGCTGACGGCACGGTGACCACCAGGCGGACGTGGTCGTGCCGGTGCACCCGCTGCTGGACCAACCCGGTCACCCCGGAACCGGCGTCACCGCGCCGCGCCCGCACCCCGATCGCGCGCAGCCCCAGCCGGGCCTCGCCGTCCGGGACCCGCAGCGGAGCCTCCCCCAGCTCGCAGCTGGCCACTCCGCCGCTGACCCTGGCGGACAGGAAAGTGGTGCAGCCGAGGAACTCCGCCACCTGGTCGGACACCGGCCAGCGCCAGACCTGCTCCGCCGACCCGGTTTGCAGGATCCGCCCGGCCACCATCACCGCCACCCGGTCGGCCAGCGTGAACGCTTCGTCGTGGTCGTGGGTGACCACGACGGCCGTCGTCCCGGTCTTCTCCAGCAGTCGCGCCAGGTCCACCGCGAGCTGCTCGCGCAGCGAACGGTCCAATGCGGACAGCGGCTCGTCCAACAGCAACAGCTTCGGTTCCGCCGCCAGGGCGCGGGCCAGCGCCACCCGCTGGGCTTCACCGCCGGACAGCTCGCCGACCTGCCGGTCCTCGTACCCCTCGAGGCCCACCAGCTGCAGCAGTTCGCGCACCCGTGCGGTGCGCACCTGCCGGCCGGCACCCCGCATCCGCAAGGCGAATTCGATGTTCCCGGCCACGCTCCGGTGCGGGAACAACTGCCCGTCCTGGAAGACCATCCCGAAACCGCGCTGGTGCACCGGCACCCGGGAAAGATCTGCGCCGTCCCAGTGCACCGAGCCCGCGCTGGGCCGCTCCAAGCCGGCCACCGCCCGCAGCAGCGTGGACTTGCCGCAGCCGGATGGCCCCAGCAGGGCCACCACTTCGCCGTCCGCGACATCCAACTCCACTTCGGACAATGCTGTTGTCCGTCCATACCTGACGGTCAGATCGCGGAGCGCCAGCGCCATCAGAACTCCCCCACTGCCTCGGTGCGGATCCGCAAGCGCTCGATGAGCAGCACGGCCACCACCGTGACCAGCATCAGCAGCGCGCACGCGGCATACGCCATCTGCGTGTTCAACTCCCCCGGCCGGGAGATCAGCCGGCTGATCGCCACCGGCAAGGTCGGCGCCTCCGGGCGGGCCAGGAAGCTCGTGGCCCCGAACTCGCCGAGCGCCACCACGAAACCGAACCCGGCCGCGGCCACCACCGACCGCAGCACCAGCGGCACATCGATCTCCCAGCGGACCCGCCACGGGCCGGCCCCCAGCACGGCCGCCGCCTGCCGCAGCCGGTCGTCCACCGCCCGCAACACCGGCAGCACCATCCGGATCACCAGCGGCGTGACCACCAGCGCCTGCGCGAACGGCACCAGCAGCGGCGACGTGCGCAGATCACCGGGCAACGCGTCCAACGTGATCAGATACCCGAACCCGACGGTCACCGCGGAAACCCCCAGCGGCAGCATGACCGCGGCGTCCAGCACGTCGGCCACCGCCCGCCGCCGCACCACCACCAGCACCGCGGAAGCCAACAACCCCAGCAGCAGCGCAAGCCACGTCGCATCAGCCGCGGCCCGCACCGAGTTCAGCGCCGCCTCCAAACCGCTGACCTGCAAAGTCCCGGACTCACCGGTGCCCAGCAACGCCCGGTAGCCGGCCAGCGTCCACCCCGATCCGCCGCGGAGCGAACGCACCAGCAGCGCACCGATCGGCACCAGCAGCGCACAAGCCACCAGGCCGGCCAATCCGACCACGCCCCACTCGGCCCCCTGCGGTCGTCGAGCAGTGGCCGAGGCCTGCCGCAACCGCAACGCCGTTTCCCGACGGCGCCGCGCCACCGCGGCCACCACCAGGGCCGCGATCACCGCCCCGGCCTGCAGCACCGACAGCGCCGCCGCCCCCGGCAAGTCGAGCAGTTGCACGGTGCGCAGGTAGATCTCGGTCTCCAAGGTCCGGTAGGTGCCGCCGCCGAGCACCAGCACCACCCCGAAGCTCGTCGAGCAGAAGAGGAAGACCACCGCCACCGAGGAGCCCAGCGCCGGCATCAACGCGGGCAACGTCACCGAGAGGAAAGCGCGCAGCCTGCTGGCGCCCAGGGAACGGGCGGCGTCCTCCATGCGCGGGTCCAAGTGCTGCCACAGGCCGCTGACCGTGCGGGTCACCACCGCCACGTTGAAGAACGCATTGGCCAGCACGATCGCCAGCACGCTCGACTCGGCGCCCAGCAACGCCCGGAAAGCCATCCCGACCACGAGCGTCGGCAGCACGAACGGGACGGTCACCAGCGCGCGGAGCACCGCCTTGCCCGGGACGTCGAGCCGGGCGAGCACGTAGGCCAGCGGCATCCCGGCCAACAGCGCCACCGCGGTCGCCGCCGCCGCTTGCCCCACCGTGAACAGGACGAGCCGCCAGGTGGCCGGATCCGCCAGCATCGCGGTGAACCCGTCCCCCAGGCCGAGCCGCACGATCGCGCCCACCGGCCAGAGGAAGAACAGCGCCAGGAAACCGAGCACCACCGTCGCGGCGGCAGCGGTGGCGGTGCGGCGTCCGACAGCGGCGGTCATCAGCCGCGGACCACGGCGCGCCACTGCTCGACCCAGCGGTCGCGGTTGCGCTCGACCTGCTCGCTCGGCAGTTCCGCGGAGTTCTCCGGCAGCGGGGCGCTGGTCTCCCACCCCGGCGGGAGCTGCACGCCCTCCACCACCGGGTACACGTACATCAGCTCGGCCACCTTCTCCTGGAAGCGCTGGGAGAGCAGGAAGTCGAGGACCTCGCCGGCAGCTTCGGGATCGTCCGCCCCCCGCAGCACCCCCGCGTACTCGACCTGCCGGTAGCAGGTGTCCAGCAGCGCCTTCGTGGGGGATGTGCCGTCGGGGCCGGCCTCGGCCGCGGGCGAGGACGCGTACGACAGCACCACTGGCCGCGGCCCCTTCCCCGACGAACCGGAGAAGTCCTGGTTGTAGGCCTCTTCCCAACCGGAGGACAGCTTGACCCCGTTGGCCTCCAGCTGCCGCCAGTAGTCCTGCCAGCCCGGCTCGCCGAACTCGGCGACGGTGCGCAGCAGGAACGCCAGCCCCGGGGAGGACGTCGCCGGGTCGGGCACCGCGAACAGGTCCCGGTAACGGGGATCGGCCAAGTCCTGCAGCGTGCGGGGTTCGGGCAGCTGGTGCTCGGCGAACCACTCGGTGTCGATGTTGACGCACACATCGGCGACGTCGACCGCGGTCAACCGGTGCTCCCCGTCCAGCGCGTAGCGCTGGGGACCCCGATCGGCGTTGGGCACCCGGTGCGGTTGGAACACGTCGGCTTGCAGCGCCCGGGAAGCGAAGGTGGAGTCCACCCCGTACGCGACGTCCCCGATGGGATTCGCCTTGGAGAGCACCAGTTTGTTGGTCAGCTCACCGGCGTCCCCGCTGTGGCGGACCTCGACGTGGATGCCGGATTCGCGCTCGAACTCGGCCAGCGCCTGCTCGTCCACCGCGAACGAGTCGTGGGTCACCAGGGTGACGGTGCGCCCGGCGGATTCCTGCTGCGCGCCGATCAACGAGCACCCCGCGGCCAGCACCGCGGCCAGAACCGCCCCGGTGAGCTGCAATATGCGGTTCAACGATCCTCCCGATGTCGAAGTGCGGCATCGAGCTGATCACGCCTCCCTGCGCCGGAATTACCCGGTTCAGGTTCGGACGGTCGAGGGGCGCGGCCCCTCCTCTCAGCCCATCGCACTGGACTCCCGTGGCACGGTGCAGTGTACGCCATCGGAGTGAGCTCTCTTGGGGTTCAGCGTTCCGGCCCGCGGCGGGGAAGCGGCCTTCGAGCAGCCCTTGCGCAGGGAAGTTCCCTCGCTGCACAAGCCCGGACGCGCGCGGCGACCCGGCCGCGAAGCGCGAACCGCCCGCCACGACGGCAAGAACACCTGGTTGATCGTTCGCGCCGGGCGCGGGGAACGACCACCATGGGGCCATGGCAGAACTGCTCACCGACAGCCAAGTGGCCGAGGCGCTCCAACAGCTCCCGGAGTGGTCGCAGGACGGCTCGAAGATCAAGCGCACCGTCGAGTTCCCGAGCTTCCCGACCGCGATCCAGGCGGTGGACCGGATAGCCGAGATCGCCGAGAACAAGAACCACCACCCGGACATGGACATCCGGTGGCGCAAGGTCACCTTCTACTGCACCACGCACTCCGAAGGCGGGCTCACTTCCAAGGACACCGAGCTGGCCCAGGAGATCGACGGCGTGGTCGCCCAGCTCAGCGGTTGAGCCCCGCGGTCAGGCCGTGAGCATGTCGGCGACTTCGAAGGCGCAGCCCCAGGACAGGGAAACCCCGCAGCCCCCGTGCCCGTAGTTGTGCACGATGGTGGCGCCCTCGTAGTGCTCGATCTCCACCCGGACCGCCTCGCGGCCTGGCCGCAGCCCGTTCAACTCGCCCAGCACCCGAGCCCCGAAGAGCCGGGGCTCCGCTTTTCCGCAGCGGCGCAGGATGCCCGCGGTGATCTCCGGATCGGGCACCAGTCCCCAGTCCTGCTCCAGGGCCACCCCGCCGAGCAGCACCCGGTCCCCGTGCGGCATCCAGGACACGAACTCGGACGCCGCGGTGATCTCGATGAAGTACTCCTGGATCCCCGGGTTGGCAACCACCACCTGCTGCCCCCGCACCGGGTAGACGCCGGGGTCGCCGACCAGTTCGTGCGCCCCGACCCCGCTGCAGTTGACCACCAGCTCGGACTCCTGCGCCGCGTCCAGCAAGGTGGGCACCGGGCTGTGCTGGATCTCCCCGCCGGCGGCGCGGAACCGGTCCACCAGATAGCTCAGGTAGCGGGGCATGTCGAGCAGCGGCACCGTGCCGAAGTAGCCGCTGACGAACCCGTCGGGCAGCTCTTCGGGCGAGCACTTCCGCAGGTCGGGCACCAGGGTGAGCTCGCTGGGCACCTGGTCGCCGAGCTCGAACCGGGCCGCCATCCGCCCGGGCGCGAGGTGCACGCCGGTGCGCGGGTCGTTGGCCAGCGAGGTGAATTCGGCGTGCGACCGGGTGCCCCAGTAGGGAACGCGGTCGGCGGGCGGCAGCAGCGCAGGCCCCCACATCGCCCCGGCCACCGCCGAAGTGGTCTGCTCGGGCAGTTCGGCGGTGCGGATCCGCACCGGCCTACCGGTTTCGGCGAGCACCACCCCGGTGGTCAGGCCGAGAACGCCCGCACCGATGACCAGAACGGGTTCCCGGGAAGTGGTCACCGCCCCACGCTAACAGCAAACACCGGTTTCGCACCGTTCGCGAAGTTCTCCCCGGTCCGTCGGTCCGCCCGGAGCACCGGAGATCAGCGCTTCCGGCCCTTCTTGTGCCGGTACATGTTGCGGTCCGCGCGGCGCAGCAGCGCTTCCGCGGACTGCCGCGCGTTGCGCGTGGCGGCCAGACCGACGCTGGCGCGCAACTCCATGACCTCACCGTCCACCTGGACCTTCGTGTGCAGGGCCTGCACGATCCGCTCGCGCAGCGCTTCGGCGTCGGCGAAATCCTCCACCCGCGCGAGCACGACGAACTCGTCCCCGCCGAGACGGGCCACGGTGTCCCCGGCGCGCACCGTGCTGAGCAGCTCGTCCGCGGCAGTGGTCAGCAGGCGATCGCCCGCGGAGTGACCGTAGGTGTCGTTGACCGGCTTGAGGTCGTCCAAGTCGATCATGAGGAGCGCCAGCACGTGCCGCTGGTCGAACAACTCCGCGAGGCCCCGCTCGAGCCGGTCGGTGAGCAGCGCGCGGTTCGCCAACCCGGTCAGCGGATCGTGCAACGCCATGTGCGCCAGGTGGGTGTTGCGCATCTGGCCGTCGCCGATGGCTTCGTAATGGCTGACCAGGTAGGCGGGCCGGTCGTCCGGGCCCGGCACCACGCTGCTGCGGATGAGCATCCAGAAGGGGTGGCCGTCCTTGTGCCGGTAGCGCTTCTCCAAGGTCACCACGTCCTGCGCCCCGCTCAGCAACCCCTGGAGCGCTTCCATCCCCTCCACGCAGTCGGCGGGGTAGGTCAAGTCGAGGAAGTGCCGCCCCAGCAGCTCCTCCCGCTGGTAGCCGACCATTTCGCACAACCGGTCGTTGACCTCGGTCCAGCGGCCTTCCAAATCCAGCAGGGCCACGCCGTTCGGCGCGTGGTCCACCGTGCGCCGCCAGCGCAAACCGGCCTCCTTGCGCTCGGTGATGTCGTGGATCTGGGACAGCAGGAACACCGGCTCGTCCTCACCGCCCTGGATGATCGAGCTGGTGACGAGGGCCCAGATGACGCTGCCGTCGGCGCGCACGAAGCGCTTCTCCACCTCGATGCTGTTCTTCGGGCTGGCCAGCAGCCGCGCGATGGACTCCTTGTCGGGCCTGGGGTCTTCCGGGTGGGTGAACTGCCCCGGGGGGCGGTGCAGCAGGTCTTCAGCTTCGCAACCGAGCATTCGGCACAGCGCCGGGTTGACGTAGACGAAGCGCCCCTCCTGGTTGGTGATGGCCACCGGTCCCGCGGCCTGGTGCAGCACCGTCCGCCACGGAATCTGGCTGGTCGACATTGGTTCGCCCATCAATACCCATAGCCCGGAGTGTGTGATTGCTTACAGATAGTCAACGTAACGCACCTGCGAGGGCAGCACTCCCGATGCGGAAGCCACCCCACCGCACCCGGGCGCGCGGACAGCAAGGCTGACGCCCTGGGAATCGCCTCTCGCGACCCTCCGAGCAAGGCTTCGAGCCAGCGGGAGCGGCGCGATCCCCACGCGTCCGAGGACCTGCCCACCGCTGCGGAACCGGGCCTCCGGCCGCAGACAGCTCTCCCGGGCTTGCTCACTTCAACGGGTGCTTGCCCAACAATGTTCCGCACACCGGCGGAAACGTCCAGCGTTCCACCGGGAGGTGACCACCACACCGCCCGGGACTCGCGGGCGCGGCCCGCAGCGCCTCGCCGAGCTGCGATCTTCCGGTGGCGGGCGTTCCCGCGCGGATCACGCCCCGCCGGGTGCCGGGCGTGGTCCACCCCAGCCCAGCAGCGACATCCCGCGAAGCCCACGACGGTACGCGTCGATCCCGGCCGCCGGGTACTCGATGATGTTCGCGGGCAGCTCGCGAAGATCGAACCAGCCCAGTCCGCGGCACTTCTCGGGTTCCCGGTTCGCGGGTTCGCCGATCCATCGCGTCGTGGCGAAGAAATGCCCGATCCGGGGTTCGGGACCGGAACCCGCGACGTGGATGCTGTGAACGTGTTCGAGATCGGCCGGGTCGATCAGCACCCCGACCTCTTCCGCAGCCTCGCGGGCAGCTGCGCTGAACACGTCCTCGCCCGCGTCGAGCTTGCCGGACGGCAGGTGCCACATCCGGTCCCACGGGCCGCCCCGCCGCTCGGTGAGGAGCAGTTCGGTGTCGCGGACCAGGAGCACGTGGACATCGACGATGTGGCGATCGGGCACGGCGGTCGATCCTCGTGTTCGTGGTTTTCGGCCACGTGCCGGGGGCGCGGCAACCGGCGGCGCCCCCGGCCAGTGGGTCCTACGGACTCAGCCGCGGGTCTCGTCGACCACCCACGACAGGTACTCGGCCGAACCGCCCTGGATCGGGGTGACGACGATCTCCGGCACGTCGTAGGTGTGGATCTTCTTCAGGTGGTCGGTCAGATCGGCCACCCGGTCCGCAGCCGTCTTGATCTCGACACGCCATTCCGGGTCCGTCTCGACCTTGCCCTCCCAGCGGTAGACGCTGGTGATGGGAACGATCTGCGCGCAGGCCCCGAGCTTCGCGTTGATCACGCTCGACGCCAGCTCGCGCGCCCTGTCCTCGCTGTCCGTCGTGGTCACCACGATCGCGTGTTCGGCCATGCGTCGAGCGTACCGAGCGACTCGATCACGCGGCCAGAACGAGACGACCGGCGCGCTGCAGCACCCGGGGCGCCAACGAGCTCCGTCGGATCCCCTTCCCGGCGGCTCAAGAACGATCCCGGGGCTGACCGTGCGGTTCTCGAGTCGCGCGCACCCGCTTCTCCACCCGGTCCCGCTGCGCGGCGACGAACAACGGAACCAGCGCGCCGAAGAAGCACACGAGCACGAGGGGGAGCAACCACCACGGCGTCTCGGGGCTCGGAGCGGTGCGCCACTGCACCGCGCACAGCGGCAGCAGCCCCACGCCCAGCCCGGCGGTGCACGCCAGGACCGCCTTGGCGAGCCGCGCGGCCGAGGCCCGAGTGGCGGGGCGCTTGATCGCGCTGGGCGGACGGTCGGAGGGGAGTTCCTCCTCCGGGGCGGTCCGCACGACGCCGAACGCGATGCCGGCGAACAGCACCGTGAGGCCCAGGTGGAGGAACACCGGGAGGAAGGCGGAACCGATGCTCTTGCTCGTCCACGCATCAACCCCGCCCAGCCCGATGTGCTGGGGGATCAACTCGGGCAGCTGCGGGTACCGCACCGCTCCCCACGCGCCCATGGCGACCAGGAGCACCAGGCTCGGCACCAACCACAGCCAGGGGAACCGCGGCGGAGGCTCGGTGGGCATTCGGGCATCACCCCACTGGACGGCTGATCTGTCGCCCGCAGCCTATCCGCCTCCCCCGCCCGGTCACCGGGCCTTCGGGCAAAATGCGCACGCACTTGCGTCTGGACGCCGCGCGCTCAGCGGAAACCGACCGGCGGAGGGGACTCGGGAGAGCGGGGCCGAGCTCCGATCAGACGTTGAAGCGGAACTCCACCACGTCCCCGTCGGCCATGACGTAGTCCTTGCCCTCCATGCGGACCTTGCCGGCGGCCTTGGCCGCGGCCATCGAACCGGCTTCCACCAGGTCGTCGTAGGAGACGACCTCGGCCTTGATGAAGCCGCGCTCGAAGTCGGTGTGGATGACGCCCGCCGCCTGCGGAGCCGTCCAGCCCTTGCGGATCGTCCAGGCCCGCGCCTCCTTCGGGCCCGCGGTCAGGAAGGTCTGCAGACCGAGGGTGTGGAAACCGGCCCGGGCCAGCGCGTGCAGCCCCGGCTCCGGCTGGCCGATCGTCTCCAGCAGCTCCCGCTGCGACTCCTCGTCCAGCTCCAGCAGCTCGGCCTCCACCTTGGCGTCCAAGAACACCGCGTCGGCCGGGGCGACCAGCTCCCGCAGCTCCTTCTTGCGCGCCTCGTCGGTGAGCACCGCCTCGTCGGCGTTGAACACGTAGAGGAACGGCTTGGTCGTCAGCAGGTTGAGCTCCCGCAGCTCCGGGACGTCGTTGCGCAGCCCGGCGGCGAACAGGGTCTTGCCGGAGTCCAGCACTTCCTTGGCCTGCTGCACGACCTCCAGCGCGGCGCGCTTGTCCTTGTGGGTGCGGGCCTCCTTCTCCAGCCGCGGCAGCGCCTTCTCCAAGGTCTGCAGGTCGGCGAGCACCAGCTCGGTGTTGATGGTCTCGATGTCGCTGCTCGGGTCCACGCGGCCGTCGACGTGCGCCACGTCCGGGTCGTCGAACACGCGGATGACCTGGCAGATGGCGTCCGCCTCGCGGATGTTGGCCAGGAACTTGTTGCCCAGCCCCTGCCCCTCGGAGGCGCCCTTGACCAGGCCCGCGATGTCGACGAACGACACGGTGGCCGGCACGGTGCGCGCGGACTCGAACATCTCGGCGAGCCGGTCGAGGCGCTCGTCCGGCAGCGGCACCACCCCGACGTTCGGCTCGATCGTGGCGAACGGGTAGTTCGCGGCGAGCACGTCGTTCTTGGTCAGCGCGTTGAACAGGGTGGACTTGCCCACGTTGGGCAGGCCGACGATTCCGAGGGTGAGGCTCACACGTTCAAGTCTAGGCGGTGACCCCACCGCTCTTCGGCCCCCGGTGGGAGGGAGCGGCATGAGCCACAGCACCCGCCGGGGAGCTCAGCCGTCGTCCTCGTCCTCCTGCTGGTGCTCGCCTTCGTGCCCACCGTGCCGGTAGCCGCCACGGCCGTCTTCCTGGTCCTGCTGGTCTTGCGGGGAGTAGCTGTCGTTGCACGCGGCGCCGCCGAGCAGGGCCAGCACGGCCGCGCCCGCCGCACCGGCCAGCCGCCAGCCCGCTGCGGGAAGGTCCGACCTGGTCATGCCGCGGACGATAGGCACCACGAGCGGTTCCCGCACCCGGTGCCACCCGCGGCCGCGAACCCCTGCCGGGTGCGCAGCAAGGGAACTCTTCTGCCACCAGCGAGCAGGAAGATTCCCTTCCTGCTTCGCCTGAGCTTGGGAAGGACCCGTTCAGGGCACCCGCGGGTGGTGGTCAGCTTGCATAATCGACCGACCACCAGATCGCCCGGCCCCAGCAGCGGAGGTAGCGATGCTCTCCTGGTCCACCACCCACACCCCGGTCGGACCGTTCACCGCGGTGGTCAACGACACCGGCGCCGTGCTGGCCACCGGTTGGACCACCGACCCGGACGAACTCGTCCCGTTGATCTCCCCCGGGCTGCGGCAACCCCTGCAGCACCGGCAGGACCTCGGTCCGGTCACCGAAGCCGTGCACCGCTACTTCGCCGGTGAGCTCGACGCCCTGGACGGGATCCAGGTGGAGCAGCGCGCCAGCGACTTCCTCGAGCACGCCTGGCGGGTGCTGCGGAAGGTGCCGCCGGGCGAACCGGTCAGCTACACCGAGTACGCCCACCTGGCCGGCCGCCCCAAGGCCGTGCGGGCCGCGGCCACCGCGTGCGCTCGCAACGCCGCTGCCCTGTTCGTCCCCTGCCACCGGGTGGTGCGCAGCGACGGCACGCTGGGCGGCTTCCGGTGGGGGCTGGAGGTCAAGCAGCAGCTGCTCGACCACGAACGCCGCGCCGCCTAGGTCTCCAACTCCAACGTCGACCCGCGGCGGGACTTGCGCACCCGCAGCCGGACCGAGATGCGCTGCCGCATCTCCTCGACGTGCGACACCAGGCCGACCACCCGCCCACCGGCCCGCAGATCGTCCAATGTGTCCATCACCAGGTCCAGGGTGGTGGCGTCCAGCGTGCCGAACCCCTCGTCGATGAACAGGGTGTCCAGCAGCGTGCCGCCGGATTCCGCGGCCACCACGTCGGCCAAGCCCAGGGCCAGGGACAGCGACGCCAAGAACGACTCGCCCCCGGAAAGGGTCTTCGCCGGCCGCACCTTGCCCGAGTAGTCGTCCAGCACGTCCAGCCCCAAGCCCCCGCGAGTGCCGCGGGCGCCCGCCGCGTCGGAGTGCACGAACGAGTACCGGCCGTCGCTCATGCGCTGCAGGCGGCGGGTCGCGGCCACCGCCACCTCCTCCAGCCGGGCCGCCAGCACGTAGGAGCGCAGCGACATGCGGCGCGCGTTCTGCCCCCGCCCGTTGACCACGTCGGCGAGCGCCGCCAGCTCGGCGTACCGGTGCTGCTTGGGCCCCAGCTCCGTCCACGCCCGGCGGAGTTGGGCGGCGAGCTCGGTCAGGTCCTGGTAGCGGCGCTGGGCGTGATCGGCGATCGCCACGGCGCGTTCGACCGCTTCCCGCGCCCGTTCGGCCTGCTGCTCCGCCGCGGCCACGTCCACTTCGGTGTCAGCGTCCACACCGAACAGTTCGGGGCTGCTCAGGGCCGCCCGGGCGGCCGCGGCCCGCTCGCCGGCCTGGGTGAGGGCTTCGGAGAGCTCGTCGAGCCGCTCGGGGTCGCGCTGCGCGGCCAAGGCGGACGCCACGTCGGGGAAACCGGCCTGGTCCGCCGCGTCGACCAGCGCTGCCCGCTGGTCGGCGAGGTGCTTCTCGGCGTCGTCGAGCGCGGTGCGGGCGCTGATCAACCGTTCGACGCGTTCCGCGGCTGCCAGCAGGCTGGCCCGCCGCTGTTCGATGCTGTCGAAGTCGCCGCGCGCTCGCTGCAGCCGTTGTTCGCGTTCCGCCACCGCGTTGCGCAGGGAGTCGTGCTCGCTGCGGTGGGCGGCGATCGTCGCCCGCAGGTCGGCGAGTTCGGCGGTCAGGCGTTGGCCGGTGCTCTCCAATTCGGTGAGCTGTTCGGTGCAGGCGGCCAGCTCGTCGGCGCTGGCGCGCAGCGACCGCTGCTGCTCGCCCAGTCGGGACAGCTCCGCGTCGAGGTCTTCCGCGGTGTGCTCGCCGAGCCGTTCGAGCAGGCCGTCCAGCTGTTGCCGGGCCTGCTGCTTGCTGGCCAGCGCCACTTCCCGCTGGGCGTGGGCCTGCTGCTCCTGCTGCTGGGCGCGTTCTTCGTCCGCTGCACCGACCTGGTCGGCCACCGGCTGCTGCGGGTCCGGGTGCTGGGCCGAGCCGCAGACCGGGCACGGTTGGCCTTCGGTCAGCTGGCCGGCCAGCTCGGCGGCCATGCCGGCCAACCTCCGGGCGCGGAGCTGCTGCAGCTGCTCGCGGGCTTGCTGGTGGGCGTCGATCGCGGCGCGGGCGTTCTCGTCGGCCTCGGCCAGCCGCTGCCGGGCGGCCGGGAGTTCAGCGGCCAGGGAGCGCAGTTCGGTCAGCTCGGTGATCCGGGAGGTGACCGATTCCAGTTGCACCTCGGCTTGTTTGGCGGCCTCGACCTGGTGGCGCGCGGTGCTGATCTGCTCCGGCAGCGCCGCGAGCTGCTCGTCCAGCGCTGCTCGCCGCTCCTCCGCAGCGGCGATGAGGTCGTCCAGTTCGGCGATGCGGGCGCGGTCGACCGACTGCTGCTGCGCCAGGGGGATCAGTTGGGCCAGGCCGCCGGCTTCTTCCCGGTGCGCGGCGGCCAGCGACCGCAGTTCGGGCAGCGGGGCGTCCGGGGCGGTGCCGCACTCCGCTGCGGCGGCGGCCACGTCGTGGCGGGCTTGCTGCACGGCGTTCTCGGCCCGGTCGACGGCTTGCCGGGCCGACAGCACCGGAACAGCTCGTTGGGCGGCGTCGAGTTCGGCTTGCCAGGAGTCCAGCCGCGGTTGTTGTTCGGCGAGTTCGTCGAGGACGGCTTTGGCTTGCCGGACCCGGCGCACCCGGTCGGCCAGTTCGCGGCATTCGGTCAGGTGCGCTTCGGCGGTTCGCCGCTGGCGGCTCAACTGCCCGAGGTCCGCTTGGGCCGCTTCCACGTCCCGCTGCGCGGTTTTCTCCAGGTCCTCCAACCAGCTCCGCTCGTCCTGGCCTTCTTCCGGTTCGCTGCCGGTGACTTGGGAGATGCGCGCCACCAGTTCCCGGACCCGCTGGCTGCGCTCCTCCACTTCGCGCCCGAGTTCGCGGCGGCGTTCGACAAACCACTTCTCCACCTCGGCGAACCGCTGGGTGCCGAAGAGCTTCTCCAGCAGTTGTTCCCGTTCAGCGGTCTCGGCGCGCAGGAATCGGGCGAACTCGCCCTGGGGCAGCATCACCACTTGGAAGAACTGGTCGACGCTCATCCCCAGCAACCGCTGCACCGTCCGGTTGACCTCGTCGATGCGGGTGAGCCCTTCCGGCGGGAAACCGGTGGGCGCGGTGCCGATCCAGGTGAGCGATGCTTTGGCGGGTTGGGTGGTGTAGCCGTCTCCGCGTTTCTTCGGCCGCTGGTACTCGGGGCTGCGCACCACGCGCAGCCGCTGGCCTTGGATGGTCAGCTCCAGCTCGACCCGGGTGGTGGTGTTCGGGTCGGCGGTGTCGCAGCGCAGCCTCTTGGCTTGGCCGCGGGCGCCGGGAACGGTGCCGTAGAGGGCGAACGCGACCGCGTCGAGCAGCGTGGTCTTGCCGGCCCCGGTGTCGCCGTGCAGCAGGAACAGCCCGTCCGCGCCGAGCGCGTCGAAGTCCACGGACTGGTGGTCGCGGTAGGGGCCGAAGGCGGTGAGTTCCAGCTGGTGCAGCCTCATCCGGCCACCTCCGCGGTGGTGACCGCGCGCAGCGCCCGGTCGAGCAGCGTTCGCTCGGATTCGGTGGGTTCGCTTCCTCGGCAGTCGGCCACGAAGTTCGCCGCCAGCTCGTGGTCGTTCTTGCTGCGGACCACTTCGGCGTAGCGCAGCGGTGCGGTGGCCCGCCCGTTGGCCGGCTGCCATTCCAGGTGCACCGCGTGCGGGAAGCGCTGCTGCAGCCGGCGCATGGCCTCCAGGGGGCGGACGTCGTCGGTGAGGGTGATGGACAGGTAGTGGTCTTCCAGTTCGCCGTAGCGGGGTTCGGTGAGCAGCTCTTCGAGCTGCCCCGACACGGTGGCCAGCGGCCGCGGAACCGGTAGTTCTCGGCGTTCCACCCCGGCGAGCCCGTTCGCGTCCAATTCGACCAGCCACACCGATTTCCGTTGCGCCGCTTCGGAGAACGAGTACGCCAGGGGGCTTCCGGAGTAGCGCAGGTGCGGTTTCAGCTCCTGCGGCCCGTGCAGGTGGCCCAGGGCGGTGTAGTCGACGCCGTGGAAGACGTCCGCCGGCACGTGCTCCACCCCGCCGACCGCGATCGTCCGTTCGGAATCGCTGCGGTCGGCGCCGCTGACGAAGGCGTGCGCCAACACCACCGAGCGGCAGCCGGCCCGCTCGGCCAGGTCGGCGCGGACGCGGTTCATGGCTTCGGTGAGCACGGCCTCGTGACCGCGCTGGGTCACCTGCGCGGCGCCGGGTACGTCGGCGCAGGCGTTGAGCGCGTGCCGCGCCGGATCGGGCTCCAGGTACGGGATCCCGTAGAAGGCCACCGGGCCGTGCTGGTCGGTGAGCACCACCGGCTGGTGCAGGCGGGAGATGCGGGTCCGCAGGTGCAGTCCGCCGGCGGCGGCGAAGTCGGCGAACGCCCCCACGCGGGCCGCGGAGTCGTGGTTGCCGGGGGTGATGACGATCTGGGCGCCGGCTTCGCGGATCCTCGACAGCGCCCGCACGCAGGTCTCCACCGCTTCCCCGGACGGCACGGCGCGGTCGTAGAGGTCGCCGGGGAGGACCACCACGTCGACCCGCTCGTCGGCCACCAGGTCGGCGATGCTGGCCAGCACCGCGTCCTGGTCGCCCAGCAGGTCCCGCCCGTGGAAGGTCCGCCCCACGTGCCAGTCGGAGGTGTGCAGGATCCGCATGGCACCAAAGCTATCGGCGGGACGGCGGGAGACCCGCGACACCCCGGACCGGGTCGGCGTGTCGCGATCCGCCCACCTGGCAGTGATCGTTCGACCACCACCTGTGATATTCCTTCCGGGTCGTCCACCGCCGCTGGCACCGCGGTGGTGCGCGATCATCGACCTGGAGCAACCACAACCCCGCGGAGCGCACGTGAGCACCGGAGTCCTGGTCACCGTCATCGTCGTCCTGCTGCTGCTGCTCGCCGCCGCGACCGGCTTGTTCTGGCGGCTGTACACCGACGGGAACCGGCGGGTCGAGATGGCGTTGAACATGCTGGAGGCCGAGCGGCGGCGCGCTGCCGAGCAGCAGGCGGCGTTGCGCCGCTACGAGGTGACGTTCGCTTCGATCACCGGGCGCGGCGAGCTGGGCGAGCAGGCGTTGGTGGAGACCGCGCGCGCCTTGGGCCTGCGGGAGGGGATCCACTTCACGCTGCAAACCGACCTGGCCGGTGGTGGCGCGGCACGCCCGGACATGGTGCTCCTGGTCGGCGGTGGGAGGCAGGTGCCGGTGGACGCGAAGACCAGTCTGGCGGTGTGGGCGGAAGCCGTGGAGACCGACGACCCGGAGGAGCGGGCCGAAGCGCTGCGGGTGCACGCGCGCAACATCCGTTCCCGGGCGGCGGAGTTGGCCGGCAAGGGCTACCAGAAGTGGGCGGACGCGATCTACGGGACCATCATGTTCGTGCCCTCCGACGCCGCGGTGGTCGCCGCTTTGGACACCGATCCGCAACTGCTCTCCTGGTTGCTCGGCAAGCGGGTCTTCCTCTGCGGGCCCACGGGTTTCGCGGTGTTGGCGGCGGCAGCCCTGTTCGCCGGCACCGAGCGGGTGATCGCCGAGGACATCGAGCAGATCAGGTCCCGGGCGGTGCGGGCGCAGCGGGCCGCCGCGGACGCGGTGACCGCGGTGAACCTGTCCAGCACCCACCTGCAGCGGTTCGTTTCCGCGCGGCGGCGGGAGCTCGACGCGCTGGAGGTGTTCCGCAACGCGGTGGAGCCGCTGGCCGAGGCGGCGGGCGCCGGCGATGTGGACGCGGTGCGCCGGGACGACGAAGGCCTGGTGACGGGGGCCGGCGAGG
>NZ_AYJW01000003.1 GCF_000497205.1 Saccharopolyspora rectivirgula DSM 43747 | reverse complement strand
CTGGTCAACGCCGACGACATCCAGATCAAGATGGCCCAGGGCGCCAAGCCCGGGGAAGGCGGCCAGCTGCCCGGGCACAAGGTCTACCCGTGGATCGCCAAGACGCGGCACTCCACCCCGGGCGTGGGGCTGATCTCGCCGCCGCCGCACCACGACATCTACTCCATCGAGGACCTGGCGCAGGTCATCCACGACCTGAAGAACGCCAACCCGGAGGCGCGGATCCACGTCAAGCTGGTGAGCTCCGCCGGCGTGGGCACGGTGGCCGCCGGGGTGTCCAAGGCGCACGCCGACGTGGTGCTGATCTCCGGGCACGACGGCGGCACCGGAGCGGCCCCCTTGACCTCGCTCAAGCACGCCGGCACCCCGTGGGAGGTGGGGCTGGCCGAAACCCAGCAGACCTTGCTGCTCAACGGGTTGCGGGACCGCATCACGGTGCAGTGCGACGGCGGGTTCAAGACCGGCCGCGACGTCGTCGTCGCCGCCCTGCTGGGCGCCGAGGAGTACGGTTTCGCCACCGCGCCGCTGGTGGTGGAGGGCTGCGTGATGATGCGGGTCTGCCACCTGGACACCTGCCCGGTCGGGGTGGCCACCCAGAACCCGGAGCTGCGCCAGCGCTACACCGGCAAGGTCGAGCACGTGGTGAACTACTTCAAGTTCATCGCCGAAGAGGTGCGCGAGTACCTGGCCCAACTCGGGTTCCGCTCCCTGGACGAGGCCATCGGGCAGGTTTCGGCGTTGCGCACCGACCAGGCCGTCGAGCACTGGAAGGCCCGCGGGTTGGACTTGAGCCCGGTGTTCGCCGAGCCGCGCGCGCCGTACTCGCCGGCCCGCCGGAAGGTGCGCGAGCAGGACCACGGCCTGGACCGAGCCCTGGACCGCACGCTGATCCAGCTGTCCGAGGCCGCCCTGGAGGACGCCCGACCGGTTCGGCTGAAGCTGCCGGTGCGCAACGTCAACCGCACGGTCGGCACCATGCTCGGGTCCGAGGTGACCCGCCGCTACGGCGGCAAGGGGTTGGTGGACGACACCATCCACATCGAGCTGGAGGGCTCGGCCGGGCAGTCCCTGGGGGCGTTCCTGCCCCGGGGGGTCACGCTGGACCTGGTCGGGGACGCCAACGACTACGCCGGAAAGGGGCTGTCCGGCGGGCGCATCATCATCCGCCCGCACCCCGATGCCCCGTTCGCGGCCGAAGACCAGGTCATCGCCGGCAACGTGGTCGGCTACGGCGCCACCAGCGGGGAGATCTTCCTGCGCGGCCAGGCCGGGGAGCGGTTCTGCGTGCGCAACTCGGGGGCGCTCGCGGTCGCCGAGGGAGTCGGGGACCACGCCTTCGAGTACATGACCGGTGGGCGGGCCGTGGTGCTGGGCAGCACCGGGCGCAACGCGGCGGCCGGCATGTCCGGTGGCATCGCGTACGTGCTCAACCTGGACCCGGGGCGGGTGAACACCGCGATGGTCGAGTTGCAGCGCCCCACCGCGGAGGAGCTGCAGTGGCTGCGCGAGGTGGTGCAGCGGCACCACGAGCTGACCGGGTCCGCGGTGGCGGCGTCGCTGCTCGGGGACTGGCCCCGGCGTTCCGCGGCGTTCACCAAGGTGATGCCGCGCGACTACCAGCGGGTGTTGGAAGCCGCCCGGCAGGCCCAGCTCGAAGGCCGGGACGTGGACGAAGTGATCATGGAGGCAGCCCGTGGCTGATCCCAAGGGGTTCTTGAAGCACTCGCGGGCGGAGGCCCCCAAGCGCCCGGTCGACGAGCGGATCGGGGACTGGCAGGAGGTCTACGCCGCCCTGCCCGCGTCCGAGCGCAACGAGCAGGTCTCCGTGCAGGCCGCCCGTTGCATGGACTGCGGCATCCCGTTCTGCCACTCCGGTTCGGCCGGCTGCCCGCTGGGCAACCTGATCCCGGAGTGGAACGACCTGGTGCGGCGGGGGCAGTGGCAGAGCGCCAGCGAGCGGCTGCACGCCACCAACAACTTCCCCGAGTTCACCGGGAAGCTCTGCCCGGCTCCGTGCGAGGCCGCCTGCGTGCTGTCCATCTCCCCGCAAGCCGGCGGCCCGGTGACCATCAAGCGGGTCGAGGAGACCATCGCCGAGAACAGCTGGGAGAACGACTACGTCCAGCCCCAGCCGGCGGAGGAGCAGACCGGCCAGCGGGTGGCCGTGGTCGGATCCGGCCCGGCCGGCCTGGCCGCCGCCCAGCAGCTCACCCGCGCGGGGCACGAGGTGACGGTCTTCGAACGGGACGACCGCTTGGGCGGCCTGCTCCGCTACGGCATTCCCGAGTTCAAGATGGAGAAGTCCGTTTTGGACCGCCGGCTGGCGCAGATGCGCGCCGAGGGCACCAAGTTCGTCACCAACTGCGAAGTGGGCGTCGATCTGCCGGTCGAACAGCTCCGAGCGCAGTTCGACGCGGTCGTGCTGGCGGTCGGCGCGCTGCGCGGCCGGGACGACCGCGGCATCGAAGGTCGCGAGCTCAACGGGATCCACCTGGCGATGGACTACCTGGTGCCGGCCAACCGGGAGTGCGAGGGGGACGGTCCGTCCCCGATCTCGGCGGCGGGCAAGCACGTGCTCATCCTCGGTGGCGGGGACACCGGAGCCGACTGCTACGGCACCGCGACCCGGCAGGGCGCGCTCAGCGTCACCCAGCTGGACAACTACCCGCAGCCTCCGCTGAGCCGGGACGACGAGCTCTCGCCCTGGCCGACGTGGCCTTACGTGCTGCGCACCTACCCCGCGCACGAAGAGGCGGGGGAGCGCAAGTTCGCCGTCGCCATCGAGGAGTTCGTCGGGGACGACGACGGCAACGTGCGCGCGGCCCGGTTGCGCCAGGTCGAGGTGTCGCGGGATGCCAACGGGCGCAGGCAGGTCGTCCCGGTCTCGGACGAGGTCGAGGAGGTCCCCTGCGACCTGTGCCTGTTGGCGATCGGGTTCGAGGGCGTTGAGCGCATGCCGCTGCTGGACGGCCTCGGGTTGGAGCTGAGCCGCAGGGGAACCATCGGGTGCGGGGCGGACTGGGAGACCGCGGCGCCCGGGGTGTTCGTCTGCGGGGACGCGCACCGCGGGGCCTCGCTGGTGGTGTGGGCCATCGCGGAGGGCCGTTCGGTGGCCAGCGCGGTGGACACCTACTTGACCGGTGGGTCGCAGCTCCCCGCTCCGGTCCACCCCACCGCGTTGCCGCTCGCCGTGCAGTGACCCGCACCCCCTGTGGTGTAACCCCAACGGGTTGGGACGTGGTCGCCCAACTGGGTTGATCGGGTTCTGCTTACTCTGTGCTGGTGCTGACGTCACAGCAGGTAGTTGCACCACTGCGGCCAGTGTCCGCCCGGTTGACCGATGCCCGTTGGGTGACCGGGTTGGGAGTCATCGCCGCGCTGGCCGCGTTGCTCTTCCCGTTCGCACCGGTTCAACAGCAGGTCAGCACCTACCGGTGGGAAGGCGGTCCGGCCGCGGCCCTGCCGCTGGTGCCGTACCAGCCGGTGCACCTGGTGGCTTCCTGGGACTGCTCGGCTGCCGCCCAGGTGCCGCCCGGCGGGATCGTGCTGTCCACAGTGCCGGCGCAGGCCGCCGAGCGGACCCCGGAGCTGCCCGGGCTGCAGGTGCTGCGCGCCAGTTCCGGACGGGTGGTGGTGACCAGCGGGGAAACGCTGCTGGCCGACCGGGCGTTGCCGTCCGGGGAGTGCCAGTGGCAGCTGCGGTCCACTCCCGACAGCACGGAGGTCTTGCTGGACGAGGTGACGGTCGCCAAGTACACCGGTGACATCCGGCCGGCGGTCGCGGGACTGTTCTCGGAGGTCCCCGCCGGTGGTGGCCTGGCCGTGGAGCTCACCGCGGACACCCGTTTCCAGACCTCGCCGGGGCCGTTGAAGATCGGCCTGGCCGTGGTCTTCGGGTGCTGCTCGCTGGGTGCGCTCGGGCTCATCGCCTGGACCGAACGCCGCCGGCGCCGGGTCCGGTTGCTGCCGAGCCGGTGGTGGAAACCCCAGCTCCCCGATGCCGCGGTGGTCGCGTTGCTGGCCGGTTGGACGATCATCGGTCCGGTGACCGCGGACGACGGCTACCTCGCCGGAATCGTCCGCGAACGCGGGGAGACGGGTTTCGTCAGCGACCACTACGGGTGGATGAGCGTTCCGCAGGCCCCGTTCGGCTGGCTCTACGAGCTCTACCACCTGTGGGCCGGGGTTTCCCCCGATCTGCTGTGGATGCGCCTGCCGTCCACAGTGCTCGGCCTGCTGTGCTGGTTGCTGCTGTCCCGACTGGTGGTGCCCCGGCTGGGCGGCTGGTCCCGCCTCCGGTGGGCGCCTTGGCTGACCGCTCTCGGGTTCGCCGCGTGGTGGATCCCGTTCAACTTGGGCCTGCGCCCCGAAGCGTGGATCGCGGTCGGCACGCTGCTGGTCTTCTGCCTGGTGGAGCGGGCGGCTGCCACGCGCTGCCTGCTGCCCGCCGCGATCGGGCTGGCGGTGGCCGCGGCGACCGCCGCGATCAGCCCCGCCGGTCTGGTCGCCTTCGCCCCGTTCCTCGCCCAGGTGCGGTCCTTGGCCCTGCTGGTGCGGCACAACGAGCACTGGCGCTGGCCCGCCGTGTTGGCGGTTTCCGCCGCGGCGTGCGGCATCGCGGTGCTGTTGATGTTCGCCGACCAGAACTTCGCCGCGGTCAGCGAAGCGACCCGGGTTCGCCAGCTCCTCGACGACGGCCAGCCCTGGTACGCGGAGTACGAGCGCTACGCCCGACTGCTCGATCCCGAGCGGTTCGAAGGGGCGCTGGCCAAGCGGGCCGCGATGCTGCTGACCCTGCTGGCGGTGCCCGCTGTCGCTTGGGTGCTGCTGACCCGGCGCGCGGAGCTCGCGGCCGGGCCGGTCAAGCGGCTGATCGCCACCTTGCTGCTGTGCTTGGCCGCGCTCTCCCTCACCCCGGACAAGTCGACCCAGCACTTCGGCGAGCTGGCCGGGGTGGGCAGCGCGGTGCTGGTCGCCGGGATCGCCAGCTGGCACCGGGTGCGCAGCACCTGGGAGGTGATCGCGGGCACGGCGGTCCTCACCGCGGTCACCGGGCTGGTCCTGACCGCGCTCAACCGGTGGCCGTGGGTGTCCGATTACGGTTTGCCGGGCAACGCGCTGCCGCTGGACCTGCTCGGGTACCGGATGGCCGAACTGGTGCTGGCGGCCGGCTTCGGCTTGGCGTTCGCGCTCGCGGTGGCCGTCTCCCGCGAGGACGGTCGGGCGGCGCGGTGGCCGCGGCTCGTACCCCCGCCGGCGGCGGCCGCTGCCGTGGTGACGGCCTTCGTCGTGCTGTTCACCGTGACCTCGTTCGCCGAGGCCGCGCTGAACCGGCGGAACACCTACACCGTGGCCGCGGACAACTTCGCGCAGTTGACCGGTCAGAGCTGCGGGCTCGCCGATTTCCTGCTCGTCGAGCCGGAACCCGCGCAGGGGGAGTTGTCGACCGCCAGCTACGGCGGCCAGTCCTGGTTCGTGCTGACTCCCGAGCAGCGCAGCGGTGAACTGCCGGTGGTGCTGCCGGCCACCGGGGAGGTCGAGGTGGAGTTCGGGCACTCCGGTACGACGGTGTTCGCCCGCACGCTGTCCCCGGAGGGGCCGGAGGTCAGGCTGTTCGCCCCGCCCGGCGCCGATTCGGTCCGGGTGGTCGACGGGGAGGCCGGGGTTCCCCGGGCACCGCGGTTGGTCCCGATGAGCGAGGTGGTGCCCGCGGGTTCCGCGGCGCTGCTGGAGCAGCCGGTGGCTTTCGCCTTCCCGTGCTTGCGGCCGGCCGCGCTTCCCCACGGCCGGGCCGAACTGCCGGGGTGGCGGATCGCCCCGCCGGTGCAGGAATCCGCGGAGGCGGAGGACCCGCCGGCGTACGACGGTCCGCTGGCCGGGGCCCGCATGCTGGTCACCGAACAGCGGGTCCCGGTGTACCTGCGCAGCGAGCTGCTCCGCGAACCGGTGCAGCTCTACCGCTGGGTGCCCGAGACGGCCACCGAGGTGGCTCCGCGCGCAACCGAGGTGTCGGTCCCGGCCTGGTACCGCGAGGGAAGGGTGTTGGTGCCCGTTCCGGAGGAAGCCGAGGGGTAGTGCGGTGACCTCCGAGGGTCCTCGCCACCCGGGGCTGGATCAGCTCCGCCGCGCTGCGGGGAGTCCCCGCCCTGGTCGGACCATGACTTCCTCGAGGGCGTGACCCGCAGCGGTGGAGGTCGACGCCGAGCGGTGAGGTCCGCGCCCACGGCGCGCAGGATGAAGGGCGCCTTCCTCCCTCGTGTTGGAGAAAGGTGCCCTTCATCCCTGTCCACCTTCGAAGTCGGTGCCACGCCCGAGGTTCCGCCAGCGGTGTTCTGGCCGTGAGGATCTCCGCCCCACGAGGAGTTCCTCGTGGGGCGGAGCTGCGCCGGGTGCTCGGTGTTCGGGGACCCGGAATGGGGGCTTTTGTCCGAGAACTCCTTGTGCAGCGCCATGTTTTGCGCGCGATCGGCCCGTTCGCGAGGCGGTGGTCCAGTACCCTGCCGAGGGTTCGGCGCAGCCGGACAGAAATGTCCTCAGTGGAGTGTCTTCGGGGGAATGGTGGATTTCCGCAAGAGTTCGGACCATCTGATCACGGCCATCGCGTTCCTCGTGCTCGGCGTGGTGGGGACCGCGTGGGTGATCGGTGTTCTCATCTACGGCGGTCGGATCTGGACGGGGTTCTTCGCCTCTCCGGTGCTCGGGGTGAGCGGCCTCGTCATGCTGGTCAACAGCCTGCGGCCGTTCACGATGCGGATCGACGAGCGCGGCGTCCTGCTGGAGCACCCGGCGCGGAAGGTGCGGGTCGCGCTGGGCTGGCAGCACATCGCGCAGGTCTCGATCACGAAGCTGCCCAAGCCGAAGAAGAGCGACCGGGGAGCTGCCGTCTACCTGGCGGTGTGGCCGCACGACGGGGCGAACCCCGGTGTGCCGAAGGACTGGGCGTTCCAGCGCGATGGTCGGGTCGGCTACCGGCTGATCGACGTCAACGACGTCCACGGGGGCGAGGAGCAGCTCCGCACCGCGCTGTCCCGCTACGGGGCTCCGGTCTTCTGCTGACACCGGGCCCGCAGGAACACCGGCGTTCCCGCGGGCCGCGGGTCACTCGAGGTCGCTCAGCGCCTCGGGGAGGTCACCGGTGTGCACGATCCCCAGCCGCTGGGTGGCGCGGGTGAGGCCCACGTAGAGGTCGTTGAGGCCGCGTTCGGAATCGTCGACGATCTCCTGCGGCTCGACCACGACCACCGAGTCGAACTCCAAGCCCTTGGCCTGTTCCACGGTCAGCAGCGCCGCGGGTGATTCGAGGTCGTCGGGGGTTCTGGCCACCACCGCCTGCTCGACTTCCGCGGCCACCTGGTCACCGATCTCGGCCAGCAGGTCCGGTGGCAGCAGCACGGCGAGCCGGCCGTCACCGACCTCCTGCAGTTCGCTGCGCACCGCGGCGGCCAGTTCGTCGGCCAGCGACTCGGCCGGCACGCGCTTGGCCCACGGTCGGTGGCCGCTGCTGCGCACCGACCGCGGAGCGGTCAGGTCGGTGTCCATCGCGTCGAGGACTCGGCTGGCCAGCGCCATGATCTCGGAGGGGGTGCGGTAGTTGACGGTGAGCTCGGCCAGCCGCCAGCGGTCCTGCACGTACGGGTGCAGCACTTCCTCCCAGGAGGAGGTGCCGCCGAGCGCCCCGGTCTGCGCGGTGTCGCCGACCAGCGTCATGGAACGGCTCGGGCAGCGGCGCATCAGCACCCGCCAAGCCATGGGGGTCAGCTCTTGCGCTTCGTCGACGATGACGTGCCCGAAGGTCCAGGTGCGGTCTTCGGCGGCCCGTTCGGCGGCGGTCAGCTCGCTGCGCGCCCGGTAGCGGTCGGCGAGCAGCTCGGCGTCCAGCACGTCCTTGACCCGGAGCCGCTCCTCGTCCCGGATCTCCTCGTCCTCCTCCATGATGTGCAGGACGCCTTGCGCGTAGGCGAGCTCTTCGCGCTCTTGGCGTTCCTGCTCGGCCCGCTGCTGGGCGTCGTCCTCGCCGAGCAGTTCGGCCAGCTCGTCCAACAGGGGCACGTCGCTGGGGGTCCACGGGGCCCCGGGTTCCCGCAGGATCGCCGCTCGTTCTTCCTCGGTGAGGAACTTGCGGGAGGCGCTGGCCAACCGTTCGGGGGAGCTGAGCAGGCTGTCCAGCAGTTCCGGCGGGGTCAGCTGGGGCCACAGGGCGTCCAGCGCTTTGGTCACCTCCGGGTCCTGGCGCAGCTCGCGGTCGATGTCCTCCAGGTCGCGCTGGTCCAGCAGGTCCCGGCCGAGCCGGTCGGCGACCCGCAGGGTGAGCGCGGAGAACATCTCGTTCTGGAAGATCCGCCGGGCCAGGTTGTGCGGTCGGCGGGACCGGCGGGCTTTGGTGCGCGCCTGCGCGACGGTGCGCCGGTCGACCAGGAGCTTCTCCCGGTCGAAGACCACTTCGAAGTAGTCCTTGGGGACTTGCTGGCGGTCGCGCACCGCCGCGTGGAGGACTTGGGCCATGCACTCGCGGCCTTTGATCTCGGCGGCCCGCGGGGATTCTTCCGCCGTGGCGGTGATCCCCGGGTACAGGTCCCCCACAGTGGACAGGAGGACGCCGGTTTCGCCGAGCGAGGGCAGGACCTGTCCGATGTAGCGCAGGAAGGTCGCGTTGGGCCCCACCACCAGGACGCCTCGCTTGGTCAGCTGCTCCCGGAAGGTGTACAGCAGGTAGGCGGCCCGGTGCAGCGCCACCGCGGTCTTCCCGGTGCCCGGCCCGCCCTGCACGACGAGAACGCCGTTGAGCGGTGCGCGGATGATCCGGTCCTGCTCGGCTTGGATCGTGGCGACGATGTCCTGCATCTGCCCGGTGCGGCGGGCGTCCAGGCGGGCCAGCAAGGTGGCCTCTCCGGCAAGGCCGAGGTCGCTGCTCTCGTCGGCGGCGTCCAGGTCGAGCACCTCGTCCTCGTAGTCCACGACCTTCCGCCACTTGGTGTGCAGGTGGCGGCGTCGCCGCACCCCGTCCCGGGATGCGGCGGTGGCCAGGTAGAACGGGCGGGCGGCCGGGGCGCGCCAGTCGATCAGCAGCGGCTCGTAGTCGTTCTCCTCGTCGAACAGCCCGATCCTGCCGATGTGGAACGTCTCTCCGCTGTCCAGGTCGAGGCGCCCGAAGCACAGTCCGTGCTCCACGGCGCTGAGCTGGGAGAGCCGCTCGGTGTACATCCGAGCGGAGATGTCGCGTTCGGTCCGGGCCTGCGGGGTGCCGCCGGTTTCCAGCAGGGTGCGCTGCAGTCGATCGGTCGTTTCCTGCCGCAGCGCGTCCAACTTCTGGTAAAGCACGGACACGTACTGCTGTTCGGCGGCGATCTCGTGTTGGCGCGCGGTATCCCGATCAGTCCGGGTGTCGGACAATGGCTCCACCTTGCACTGGGATTTCTGGGGGAACACGGAAGCGCCTGGCGGCACAGGCACAGCCTGCCAATATACCCGTTCAGGCGCTTGCCGTTGCCTCCCGCCGTCCCCGGTGCAGCCCTACAGCAGGGCGGAGAGCAGCAAGGTCATCGCGAAGGCGACCACCGAGAGCAGGGTCTCCATCGCCGACCAGGTCTTCAGGGTCTGGCCGACCGTCATCCCGAAGTACTCCTTCACCAGCCAGAACCCGGCGTCGTTGACGTGGGACAGGAACAGCGATCCGGCGCCGATCGCCAGCGCCACCAGGGCGCCTTGCACCGGGTCGAGCTCGACCACCAGGGGCGCGACCATGCCGGCCGCGGAGATGGTGGCCACTGTCGCCGAACCGGTGGCCACCCGGATGCCGACCGCGATGAGCCAGCCGAGGACCAGGGGGGAGAGGTGGGCGCCGGTGGCCAGGTCGGTGATCGTTTCGTTGACGCCGCTGTCCACCAGGGTTTGCTTGAAGCCGCCGCCGGCGCCGACGATCAGGATGATCCCTGCGATCGGGGGCAGTGCGCCGCCGACGATGTCGGAGACGCGCTTGCGGGTCAGGCCCGCGCCGCGGCCGAGCACGACGATGGCGATCAGCACGGTGATGGTCAGCGCGACCACCGGTTCGCCGATGGTCTCCAGCACCCGGTAGCCGAGGGTGTTCTCCGCCAGCAGCAGGTCGGCCACGGACTTGCCGAGCATCAGCACGACCGGCAGCAGCAGCATGGCCACCGAGGAGAAGAACCCGGGGCGTTCGCCGGTCGGTTCTTCGGTGGAGGTGCCGAGCAGGTTCGTCGCGGGCGGCAGCTGCACCCGGCGGGAGATGAAGGTGCCGAAGAGCGGGCCGGCGATGATCGCGGTGGGGATGGCCACCACGATGCCGAGGGCGAGGGTGAGTCCGAGGTCCACCTGCAGGGCGTCCACGGCGGCCAGCGGTCCCGGGTGCGGGGGCACCAGGCCGTGCAGGATGGACAGGCCGGCCAGGGCTGGGATGCCGATCCGCAGCACGGGCTGCTCGGAGCGGCTGGCCACCATCATCACGATCGGGATCAGCAGCACCACGCCGACTTCGAAGAACATCGGCAGGCCGAGCAGGGCGGCGATGAACACCATCGCCCAGGGCAGGGTGCGCCGGGTGGTGCGGCGCAGCACCGTTTCGACGACTTCTTCCGCGCCTCCGGAGTCGGTGAGCAGTTTGCCGAGCATGGCGCCGAGCGCGACGAGGAGGCCGACGTCCCCGACGGTGCTCCCGACGCCGTCGGTGAACGACTCCACCAGGTCGCTGAACGGCATTCCGGCCACTGCGCCGAGGGTGGCGGCGCCGAGCGCCAGGGAGAGGAACGGGTGCAGCTTGGCCCAGCTGATGAGGACGACGATGACCGCGATCCCGGCGAGCGCAGCGGCTGTCAGGCGGGTGTCGTGGGCCGTCCAGGTCGGCTGTGCGGCCAGCTGGAGGGGAAGGCTGTACAGCATGCGGTCGGACTCCTCGTTGAGAGACTGCCGGCACAGCCTAAGCAATAAATATGACTTATTAATAAGGTTTACCGATTAAGTAAGGGTTGTTGCTCCGCTCACCGGAAAAAGTCGACATATGTTGAGAACGCCGACAGAAAGGGGCGCCGAATGGGCGGAGAGTTGCACGACAAGGTCGTGGAGGTGTTGGGTCGGGAGATCGCTGGCGGAGTGCACCCGCCGGGAACGGTGCTGCGCACCGAGGAAGCCGAACAGCGGTTCGGGATCTCCCGCAGCGTGGCCAGAGAAGTGATGCGCACGCTGGCGTCCATGCGGCTGGTGTTCGGCCGCAAGCGGGTCGGCAACGTGGTCCGGCCGCGCGCGGAGTGGAACCTCTTCGACCCCGTGCTGATCCGCTGGTTGCTGCAGGTGGACCGGATCAAGCAGTTGCGGACCCTCGCCGAGCTGCGGACCTCGGTGGAGCCCGCGGCGGCCGGTGCTGCTGCCGAACGGGCCAGCGACGCCGACGCGGCCAAGCTGGTCTCCCTCGCGGAGCGGATGGTGGCCACCGCCCGGGCTGGTGATCTGCTCAGCTTCACCGATGCCGACGTCGCCTTCCACCGGCTGGTGCTGTCGGCTTCCGGGAACGAGATGTTCGCCCAGCTGCAGCAGGTCGTGGAGGAAGTGCTGCGCTGGCGGGTGGGACAAGGGCTGATGCCCGAGCGCCCGCGCCCGGTCGCCTTGCGGCTGCACTGCGAGATCGCCGAGTGCATCCGCTGCGGAGACCGGGCGCGGGCGGAGGAGGCGATGCGGGAACTGGTCGCCGAAGCCCTGGAGGGCACGCTCGCCGGGCTGCGAGCTGCGAGTCAGTAGCCCTGGTAGCTGCCTCCCGACCGCAGGCCGGAGACGCCCGGCACGCTGGACAGCGATCCGTAGCGGTCCAGCGCGTAGCGCGTGGCCGCCACGATGTTGTGCACCGGGTCGTAGATGTTGGTGTAGCCGGGCAGCGCGTACGACTTGAAGGTCGGTTCGATGGTCTGCATCAGACCGATCGAGGGCGTGCCGTTGGCCGCGTTGATGTCCCAGTTGTTGACGGCTCGGGGGTTGCCGCCGGACTCGTGCATGATGATCGTGCGGATCGCCTTCTTGTTGATCTTCTCCGGCGGGACCCCGTGCTTCTGCAGCACCGCCACCGCCTGGTCGATCCACTCGTCGATGGGGTCCTTCGACGACTTGGTCGGTGCCGAGCTCGACGTGGTGGCTGCCCGGGGGGCCGGCTCGGCCGGTGCCGGTTTCGGGGGTTCCGGCACGTCCGAGGGGACGAGGCCGTCGGGCTGCACGCCCAGCTTCAGGTTCGTCCGCAGCTCCTGCTTCGGCGTCGCGGGCTGCGAGCCCGCGAGCTGCTGGGACTGCGCCGCGTTGTGCACCTCCGGTTCGCCATCCTGCAGCAGACCGGTGGCGAGTGAGCTGAGCAGCCCTGCGGCGGCCAGTGCGGCGCCGATCTGCGCCGGCCGGCTCCGGCCTCTGCTGCCGCGTCCGCGCGAGGCGGACAGCGACCGTTGCGCGTGGCGCACCTGATCGCGGAACGGGTGCTTCTTCCGCCCGTTCGGGGTCTGGGCGGAGGTCCTGGTCTCGGGGGAATGGTCATCGGGGAACACGAGTACCCAGGTTCCGGCACAGAGGGTATCTGCACACCGAGGAATACCCGGGCATCGGTACCTATTTTGCCCTATTTGGCGTACTGGTCAGGTCTATACTGACTACTCACCGTGAAAACGATCAGTTCGCGTTGCTCTCCTCGCCCTGGCGCTGGCCGGCCACCCACCCCGCGATCTGCGCCCGCGACGAGAAGTCGAGCTTGGTCAAGATGTTCTGCACGTGCCCCTCGACGGTGCGCTGGGCGATCACCAGGATCTCGGCGATCTCCTTGTTCGTGCTGCCCTTCGCCACCAACTCGGCGATCTGCCGCTCCCGCCGGGTCAACGGCATCGGGTGGACGTTGGCCGCTCGAGCGGGCCGAGCGCGGGCGTGCCGCTTGACCTCGAGAGCGTAGTCCACCGCCTGGTCCAGGGACAGCTGGTGGCCGCGGTTGAACTCCTCCTGGAAGCCCTCCGCGCCGAGCGCCTCCTGGACCTGGTGCTCGAACTTGCTGTGCGCGTGCGCGAACGGGGCGTAGCACTCCGGCGCGGTCCGAACCGCTTCCCACAACCGGCTGGCCGCGCCGAACAACCGGGCCGCCCGCTCGTTGCGGTCGTGGCGGTGCGCGGTCCAGGCGAGCGTGTCGAAGCAGAACGCGATGGCCAGCCGGTTGTCCAGCTTGCGCTGCATCCGCAGGGACTCCTTCGCCGAGGCCTCCGCGCGGGCGGTGTTGTCCCGCAGGACGTTCACCACCGCGGTGGCCCACAGCGCGTAGGAGCGCCAGAACAGCTCGCCGCGGGCCGTGGTCTGCTCGATGCAGGAGTTGAGCAGTTCCCTGGCGGTGTCGTAGTCCCCGTTCAGCCCTCGAGCCAGGCCGAGCCCGAACAGCGCGAACAGCTCCCCGCCCAGCGCCTGGTGCCTGCGGAAGCGGGGGAGCACCGCGGACAGGGTGGAATCGGCCTGCTGGACCTGGTCGGTGAACAGCTCGCTCATGCCGCGGATCAGCGCCAGGTGGGCCTTCTCGACCTCGTCGCTGCGCTGGGTCGCCAGCACGGTCGCCTGCTCCACCAGCGGTATGGCCGTTCGGACCTCCCCTTGCAGCAGGGCGAACCAGGCGCTCATCCGCAGCGCGCGCACCCGGTTCGGCGCATCCGCCGGGGTGATCGTCAGGGCGTGGTTCAACCAGTGCCGGCCTTCCCCGGTGAGCCCGCGGATCCCCCAGTACTGGCCGAGCTTGGCCGCCATGCCCAAGGCGTCGTCGGCCGTCTTGGCGTTGGAGACGGCCGTTTGCATGGCTAGGCGGAGGTTGCCCTGATCCCGTTGGAGGCGCCGCACCCAGTCGACCTGGTTCTCGCCGAGCCACTCGGCGGCGAACCGGTCGACCAGTCCGGTGAACCACACGCGGTGCCGCTCGGCAGTGGCCTCGTACTGGCCGGCCTCGACCAACCTGTCCTGGCCGTACTCGCGGAGCGGGTGCGGCAGCCGGTAGCGCACCTCGCCGTCGTCCTCCTCGCGCATCAGCACCGACTTGTCCACCAGGGCGTGCAGGGCTCGGAGCACCTCGCTGCCGCTGAAGCCCTCGCCGGCGACGTGCTCGGCGGCGTCCAGGCCGAACGTTCCGGAGAACACGGAGACCCTGGCCCACACCAGCTGCTCCTGCTCGGAGCAGAGCTCGTAGCTCCAGTCGATGAGCGCGCGCAGGCTCCGCTGCCGGGGCGGGGCGCTCCGGCGGCCTTCGGTGAGCAGGTCGTAGCGTTCCGCCAACCGCTCGTCCAGCTGCTGCAGGGAGAGCGAGCGCAGCCGCACCGCGGCGAGCTCGATGGCCAGCGGGTTGCCGTCCAGGTGGTAGCACAGCCGCATGAGCGCGGGGGCGTTGCTGGGCGTGACCTCGAACTCGGGGATCACGGCCTTGGCCCGGTCCACGAACATCCGCACCGCGGAGTACTGCTGCCAGGCTTCCGCCGGGGGCAGGTGCTCGATGTCCGGCACCTGCAGCGGAGGGACCACCATCGTGCTCTCGCCGGCCACCCCGAGGGACTGGCGGCTGGTGGCCAAGATCCGCACTCCCGGGCACCAGCGGGTGATGGCGTCGACGAGCAGCGCGACGTCCTCCACGACGTGCTCGCAGTTGTCGAGCACGAGCAGCATTTCCTTGTCCTTCAGGTGCTCGGTGATGGCGTCGGTGCCAGCGGTGCTCCCGCCGATGCCGAGCTGCTCGATGACGGCGTCGGGGACCATCGAGCCGTCCCGCAGGTCCTCCAGCTCCACCACCCACGTCTTGTCCCGGAAGGAGCGGCGCATGTTGCTGGCCACGCGCAGGGCCAACCGGGTCTTGCCCACCCCGCCGGGTCCGGTGAGGGTGACCACGGGGGACTCGGCCAGCAGGCGCTTGGTGAACGTGACCTCACGACGCCGGCCGACGAAACTGGTGACGTCGGCCGGTAGGTTGCCCGCTGATTGCTTGACACGAGCTCGGGCAGTGGAAACCACGCTACGATCGTACCCGCTTTCAGGGCTCTGACCTGCGATCTTGCTCCTCGCGACGGGGTCTGGGGCCCCGGTACCGGCCGAGTGCCGCGGGTGGGTGATTAGCCTGTCGGCCGTGCGGTTCGAAGGTTTCGGCGAAGCGGCGATCGACTTCTACGAGGGCCTGGAAGCGGACAACTCCAAGGCGTACTGGTCGGACAACCGGCAGCTGTACCAGGAGCACGTGCGCGGGCCGATGGAGGCGTTGCTGGCCGAGCTCGAGCCGGACTTCGCGCCCGGCTTCGGCACCGGGAAGGTCTTCCGCCCGTACCGGGACTTGCGGTTCAGCGCCGACAAGACGCCGTACAAGACCCACTGCGGAGCGGTGATCGAACCGGGCCGCGGCGGTGGTGCTTACTACGTCGAGATCAGCGCGGAAGGGCTGCTGGTCGGCGGCGGGTGCTTCCACACCGAGCCCGATCAGCTGGCCCGCTACCGCGCCGCGGTGGACACCGAGGTCCACGGTGAACGGCTGCGGGAATTGCTGGCGGCGCTCACCAGGCGGGGCTGGCAGGTCCGCGGTGACGAGTTGAAGAGCCGCCCCCGGGGCGTGTCACCCGATCACCCCAGGTTGGAGCTGCTGCGGCACCGCACGCTGTTCGTGGTCAAGTCCTGGGAGCCGGACGACTTGCTGTTCGAGCGGGGCTGCCTGCGGCGGGTGCGGCGGGCGTGGAGCCAGCTGCGGGAGCTCAACCAGTGGTTCGCCGATCACGTCGGAGTTTCCCGGCGAGCTCGGCGGTGAAGGCCCACCCGAGCCCGGCTCCGATGATGTCGACCAGGGCGTCCACCCAGTCCCCGCTGCGCCCGATGGGCAGCAGCTCCTGCAGCACTTCCGACAGCGCCGCGTAGCCGACCAGTCCGACCAGCAGAGGAGCGGCGGGCAGCCGGGCCAGGCGTCCGGTGCCGGCCAGCGCGGCGAACAGCAGCAGATGGACGACCTTGTCGGTGCCCGGGGGAGCGGTCGGCACCCCTGATTCCGGGGTGAACAGGATGACCCAGCTCACCACGACGGTCCCCGCGAACGGCAGATGCCGCAGGTAGTTTCTGTAATGATTCAGCACAGATCCTCACCGGGCCGTTGGAGGAGTCGGCTGCGTGCTGCGCAGCCATGTCGAGAGACTAGGGTGGGTTAATGTGAGTCGACGAGCCAAAATCGTTTGTACCATGGGCCCGGCCACCGCAACTCCCGAGAAGGTGGCCGAGCTCGTCAGCAGCGGAATGAACGTCGCCCGGCTGAATTTCAGCCACGGCAGTCACGAAGATCACCGACAGGTCTACGAGATGGTCCGGGCGGCGGCGAAGGAGAGCGGCCGGGCCGTAGGCATCCTCGCCGACTTGCAAGGGCCGAAGATCCGTCTGGGCAAGTTCGCGGCCGGTCCGGTCGAGTGGCGCACCGGGGACGTGGTGCGCATCACCGTCGATGACGTGCAGGGGACCCACGACAGGGTTTCCACCACTTACAAGGGGCTCGCCAACGACGCCAAGCCGGGCGACTCGCTGCTGGTCGACGACGGCAAGGTCGGCCTCGTCGTCCGGGAAGTGGACGGCAACGACGTGGTGTGCGAGGTCGTCGAGGGCGGTCCGGTTTCTGACCACAAAGGACTGTCCATGCCGGGCATGGACATCTCGGTGCCGGCTCTGTCCGAAAAAGACGTTGAGGACCTCGAGTTCGCGTTGGAGCTCGGCGTCGACTTCATCGCACTGTCCTTTGTGCGCAGTCCGGCCGACATCGATGTGGTGCACCAGGTGATGGACCGGGTGGGCCGCCGGGCACCGGTGATCGCCAAGCTGGAGAAGCCCGAAGCGGTGGAGAACCTGGAAGCCATCGTGCTGGCCTTCGACGGCATCATGGTCGCTCGCGGTGACCTGGGCGTCGAGCTGCCGCTGGAGCACGTGCCGCTGGTGCAGAAGAAGGCCATCCGCATCGCGCGGGAGAACGCCAAGCCGATCATCGTCGCCACGCAGATGCTGGACTCGATGATCAACAACTCCCGGCCGACCAGGGCGGAAGCTTCCGACGTGGCCAACGCCGTGCTCGACGGCACGGACGCCGTGATGCTCTCCGGCGAGACGAGCGTCGGTCGCTACCCGGTGGAGACCGTGCAGACCATGGCCCGGATCGTCGAAGCGGTGGAGGCCGGTTCGACGACCCCGCCGCCGCTCAGCCACGTGCCGCGCACCAAGCGAGGTGTGATCTCCTACGCAGCGCGGGACATCGGGGAGCGGTTGAACGCGAAAGCCCTGGTCGCGTTCACGCAGTCCGGTGACACGGTGCGGCGGTTGGCCCGACTGCACACCCGGCTGCCGCTGTTGGCCTTCACCCCCGAGGAGTCGGTGCGAAGTCAGCTCGCTCTCACCTGGGGGACGGAGACGTTCTTGGTGCCTAAAGTGGATACCACCGATCAAATGGTTCGCCAAGTGGACCAGGCGATGCTGTCCCTGGGGCGCTACCAGCGCGGTGACATGGTGGTCATCGTCGCCGGTTCGCCGCCGGGAACGGTCGGTTCTACCAACCTGATCAGGGTGCACAGGTTGGGCGAGGAAGATCACGTCTGATCAAGCCCGGTGGGAGCTGCCCGCTTCCAGCCGTGGCTACACAAGTTGAGGAGCGTGCAGTGACCGAAGCGGCACGAGCTGCGGCCGCAGACCTGGCCGGGACGAGCCGGAGCAAGGACGTTCCGCTGGACGTCAACGGGATCCCCCACGGTCAGCCGGTGTTGGACAGCCTCGTTGCACTGCTCGACCTGGAACGCATCGAGGAGAACATCTTCCGCGGGGTCAGCCCGGAGACCTCTTCGGTGCGGGTCTTCGGTGGTCAGGTCGCGGGGCAGGCACTGGTGGCCGCGGGGCGGACTGTGCCGCAGGAGCGGAAAGTGCACTCGCTGCACGCCTACTTCATCCGGCCCGGGGATCCGAGCATTCCGATCATCTACGAGGTCGACCGGACCCGGGACGGCCGCTCCTTCACCACCCGCCGGGTGGTGGCGGTGCAGCGCGGCAAGGCGATCTTCTCGCTGTCCGCGTCCTTCCAGGTGCAAGAGCCCGGGCTCGAGCACCAGGAGAAGATGCCGGAAGTTCCGGACCCGGAGGACCTGCCGACCTACGGCGAGCAGGCCAAGGGAGTGATCGAGGTCATGGGGAACCTCAACCCCAGGCCCATCGACGTGCGCTACGTGACCACGCCGCCGTGGCTGCAGCGGGGCGAGCAGAACCCCGGGGCCCGCAACCAGGTGTGGATGCGAGCCGACGGGGTGCTGCCCGACGACGACCTGCTGCACGTCTGCATCATGGCGTTCGCTTCGGACATGACTCTGCTGGACGCCGTGCTCGGCAGGCACGGGGTCTACTGGGGGTTGGACGACGTCTCCGGGGCCAGCCTGGACCACGCCATGTGGTTCCACCGCCCGTTCCGGGCGGACGACTGGCTGCTGTACGACTGCGTCTCCCCCAGCGCGTCCAACGCGCGGGGACTGGCCACCGGGCGGTTCTTCACCCGGGACGGCAAGCTGGTGGCCACCGTCGTGCAGGAAGGCCTGCTCCGGGTCCGCGACTGATCAGGAGCGGTTCTCCCGTTCCTGTTCCTTCTCCTTCTGGGCGTACTTCTCCCGGCGCTGCCGTTCGCGATAGCCGTAAGCGGCTTGGCGAACGGCAGCGTCGCTTTCCAAGCTCGAACCCAGGGCCCCGGCGATCAGGGCCATGGAGGAGAGCATCCAGGCCAGCCGCAGGTAAGCGCTGGCGTCTGGGGGATGCCCGAGCGTGCTGCCCAGCACCTGCGGGTTGATGACGGTGGCGGCACCCGCGATGCTGACCAGGAAGACCAGCGCGTACAGGCTGAGCACGCCGAAGCTGAGCGAGGTCACGGTCGAGGCGTTGTACAGCACCGCCAGCCGGCGGTCCCGCACGGCGCGCCGCCCGACCCGTTCCCACAGGTCGTGGATGGCGATCAACCACCCGATCATCAGCCCGATCGCGAACAGCGTCGTGCCCGTGGCGCGCAGCGGGGTGAGGGTGTCGCCCAGCTGCCACACCGTGGAGGTGAACAGTCCGAAGCCCGTCGCGGCCAGGGACGCGGCCAGCGCGTTGGACAGCCCCCAGACCATCCGCCACGGGCGGTTGGCCCGCACCATTCCCGTGGCCAGCCGCACCCAGCCGCGCCGGCGCGGCGAGGCGTAGCGCACGTCGACCCACTCCTTGGGCTGTTCGATCCGCTCCACCGGGGCCAGGGCCCGGGTCAGCGGGTTCTCCAGCCGGTGGCCTTCCCCGCTGTCCTCGTCCGGTTGCTCTTGCCGGGTCAACAGGTCGTCCAGGACCTGTTCGATCGCCTGCCTGGTCCGGCGGAAGGACCGCAGCGCCCCGAGCGCGGGGAAGGAGATCAAGGCGACGCGGCCCTCTGCGCTGATGTCGGCGATCAACGGTCCGCGGGGGAGCAGCAGCGGCAGGTCGGTGACGTAGATGGCGCATTCCCAGCCGTACTGCTGCCGGTGCGCGTTCACCGCCTGCAGGATCTTCTCGCTCTCGTAGTCGCTGGCGGTGATCGGGTCCGACACCTGGTCGACCTTCCACGCCGAACCGGTGCGTTCTTCCAGCCACCGGGTGACGTGGTCGAGCAGCCTCCCTCCTATTTGCGTGGGCATGTCGGGGTCGGTGACCAGGCCCAACACCCGGTGCTGGGGATCGGTTCCGGGCAAGCTGCGCGTTCTCCTGTCGGGGTAGGCCGATTGGTTGCCCCTGTGACTCTGCAGCCCTCCGGAGGCAGATGCAACCTCGGCCGGTCAGCTCCTGCGGCGCCGCTTCGGGCGCAGGTGCTTCGGCGGGGACAGCGCTCGGGTGCGGATCTTCTCGAGCACGATCGACGTGGTGAAGTGCCGGACCTCGGTGCGCGGGGCGAGCTTGTCGACCAGGAACCGCTGCAGGTGCTGCGGGTCCTCCACGGCGACGTGCAGCAGGAAGTCCGCTTGGCCGCTGACGTGCAGCAGGGACTGGGTTTCCGGCTGCGCCATGATGAACTCCCGGAACTGGCTGATCACCTGCCGGGTCTGCGGGCGCACGTTCATCGCCACGATGGCTTCCAGGCGCAGCCCGGTGGCGGCCAGGTCCACGTCGATGTGCGACCCGGTGATCACTCCCCGTTCCCGCAATCGGCGGACTCGCTGCAGACAACTGGAGGGGGCCAGGCCCACCCGTTCGGCCAGGGTCCGGTTCGGCAGGGTGGCGTTGTTCTGCAGTTCCTCCAGGATCAGCCAGTCGACCGAATCCAGTTCGACGTGTTCGGGCACAACCGAACATCGTACGCGCCGAATGGCATTGCAGCGAACAAGTGGCAGACCATGTCCTCTGCTACCGACGTGGGGTTTTGGAGGGGGACGCGCGTTGCACATCGCTTGGGGACCGTTCCTGGTCGCCCTGTTCGTGATCGTCGTGGTTCCGGGCCCGGACTTCGTCATGGTCACCAGCAATGCGGCGACCAAGACCAAGTACGGCTGGCTGGCCGCGGCAGGAGTCACCTGCGGGCTGCTGGTGCACGCCACCGCTGCGACCGCGGGCCTGTCGGCGCTGCTGGTGACGGTTCCCGGTGCGCTGCTGGTGGTCAAGGCCGTGGGGGCGGCCTACCTGATCTGGATGGGGGTGCAGCTGCTGCGGCAGGCGGGCAAGTCCGGTGGGCAGTTCACCGCTGCCGCGCCCCCGCGGTCGGGGTTGTCGGTCTTCCTGCGCGGTCTGCTGACCGACGTGCTCAACCCGAAGATCATGCTGATGTTCCTGACGCTGCTGCCGCAGGCCATGGACGCCGGAGGCGATCCGGTGGCCCAGGCGAGCCTGCTCAGCGCGGTGACCGTGGCGGCGTTCGCGGCGTGGTGGCTGCTGGTCATCCCCTCGGTGCGCTGGTTCGCCCGGTTCATCGCGGACGCGCGTCGCCGCAAGGTCTTCGAGCGGTGCTGCGGGAGCGCGCTGCTGGTGATGGCGACCTCGGTGGCGCTCAGCTGAATCCGCTGCTCCGGCCCCGCTCCCGCGTTGCACCGGACCGGTGTTCGCGAGCCACCGTCCGACGCGCTCAGTGGTGAATCGTTGACCGCCGGTGTTCGCCGTGCTTAGGTTTGCTCGCTGATCTGCGAGCGGGAGGTGGGCGATGCGGCGGCGATCGGTTCTGGCGGCCGGTCTGGCGGCGACCCTGGGGGCTTCGGTGCTGCTGGCCGGTCCGATCAGCGCGGGCCCGGTGGGCGAGGACGCGCTGCGGGCCGACCTGGACGAGATCCTCGCCGATCCGCGCCTGGACGGGGCCCACGTCGGCGTCGTGGTGCGCGATCCGGTCAGCGGCGAAGTGCTCTACAGCCGGCAGGCGCGGCAGCGGGTGACCCCGGCTTCCAACGCCAAGCTGCTGACCTCCGCGGCGGCCCTGGAAGCACTCGGGCCCGACCACCGGTTCCGCACCGAGGTGCTGGCCGCCGGGGAACAAGTCGGATCCGTGCTGCGGGGAGACCTCTACCTGCGCGGCACCGGGGACCCGACGATGCTGGCCGCGGACTACGACGCGCTGGCCGAACAGGTCGCCGACGCGGGGATCCGAGCCGTGCAGGGGCGGCTGCTCGCCGACGACTCGTTCTTCGACGACGTGCCCCTGGGCACCGGCTGGATGTGGGACGACGAGCCCTACTACTACGCCGCGCCGATCTCCGCGCTGACGGCTTCCCCCAACACCGACTACGACTCCGGGACCGCGATCGTGCAGGTGGCGCCGACCGCGGAAGGCCAGCCGGCCGAGGTGCGGCTGGATCCGCCGACGTCGGTGCTGCGCGTCGAGAACCGGGTGCGCACCGCTGCTGCCGGCACCGAGCCGGACGTGTCGGTGCAGCGGGAGCACGGTTCGACCACCGTGGTGGTCAGCGGCACCGTCCCGGCCGGGGCGGAGCCGGTCGAGGACTTCACCACCGTGCCCGATCCGACCGCCTATGCGGCGGACCTGTTCGCCCAGGCCCTCCAGCGGCACGGGGTCACCGTCGCGGATCCCGCGGGGCGGGCGGTGGTGCCCGCCGGGGCGCGGGTGGTCGCCCAGCGGCAGTCGATGCCGCTGGGCGAGCTGCTGGTGCCGTTCATGAAGCTGAGCAACAACGGCCACGCCGAGATCCTGGTGAAGACCATGGGGCGGGTGGAGCGAGGAGTCGGCAGCTGGGACGCCGGCCTCGCGGTGCTGAACGACGAATTGCGCGGGCTGGGCGTTGAGCCCGATGTGCTCTGCATGGTCGACGGGTCCGGTTTGTCCACGATGGATGGTGTGACGCCGGAGCAGTTGGCCGTGCTGCTCGACAACGCCCGGGAGCGCCCTTGGTTCCAGGTCTGGTACGACTCGCTCCCGGTGGCCGGAGCGGCGGATCGCATGACCGGCGGAACTCTGCGCAACCGCATGGGCGGGACGGCGGCGGAGAACAACGTGCACGCCAAAACCGGCTCGCTGACCGGGGTCACCTCGCTGTCCGGCTACGTCACCGCGGCCAACGGCCAGCCGCTGGTGTTTTCCGTCGTTTTCAACCAATTCCTCGGCAACGCCCCCAAAGACCTGGAGGACTCCATCGCGGTTCGGCTGGCTGAGTACAGTGGTCCGGACGAACGTCCCTCAGGGCGGCCCGCTGTGCCAAACAGCCGCTACCTGGTTGACAACCCAGCCACCCCCGTGGACGAGACTTCACTGGAGTGCTCCTGGCTCAAGGCGTGCTGACCGACCGGCAGTTCGCTGCTCGAGCCGAGCGGTGCCGGTAGTGGGGGCGCCGGCTCCACTCCCCGGGGGCGGGTAGCGTGTTCCGCCAGACACCCGAAGCCGAGGAGAGTCCCACCCCGTGACGCTGATAAGTGACTTCCTGGCAGTGGTGGCCCTTCTGCCCCGACCGCTGCTCATCCTGGTGACCGGTGCGCTGGTGCTCGGTGAGTGCACGCTGGGGATCGGGTTCCTGGTTCCCGGGGAAAGCGGTTTGCTGATCGCTTCGGCAGCGGTGACCGATGTCGGGTTCTTCTTCGTCCTGTCCGGCACCGTCACGCTGTGCGCGGTGGTGGGCGACAACATCGGTTACTGGCTCGGCCGCCGCTACCGCTTCCGCATCCGGGAGACCCGGGCGGTCCGCAAGCTCGGCCAGCACCACTGGGACCGGGCTGGTCGGCTGCTGCGCCGCTACGGGCTCGGTGCCGTGCTGGCCGGCCGTTTCCTCCCGGTGGTGCGCACGTTGGTGCCTGCCGCGGCCGGCTCCGGCGGATTGCGCTTCGGGCGCTTCCTGTTCGCCTCCGTGCTCGGGGCGTCGGCTTGGTCCACCCTGCACGTGGGGGTTGGCTGGGCGGCCGGGGCCTCGGCGAAGTACGTCGAAGAAGCGCTGGGCCGGGCCAGCTGGGTGGCCATGGTCCTGCTGGTGCTCGCCGGTGCGGGGTTCTGGTGGCGCCGCCGGCGCAAGGCCAAGCGCGCTGCCGTGGTGGAACCCATCCCCGAGCGTCGGGAAGACGACGAAGACGACATGGAATCGGTCGCTTGAACAACAAGAGCTCCACAGCGGAGTCGGAAGATCCGCTGTGGAGCTGCAGCCGCTGAACGCGGTCATGTTCGGAGCGCGTTCAGTTCACTGCGGACAGTAGCAGAAGGCCTCCGGTCAGAAGATCCTTTCTGCTCCTCGAAAAACAGCGTGCGGGTGTCTTGCTGTTCTGCTGAGCCGGTGTTCGTCCGCGCTCACCCGGCTGCGGGGCCGGACGAGCGCGGACGACTCGTTCAGTCCTCCACCAGTTCCGGCTGCGCCTGGCGGTTGCGCGAGACCGCGTAACCCACCCCGATCGCGACGGCCAAAACCGGGGCCACGTACAGGGCGATCCGCGTCTCGGAGTCGAAGGCCAGCAGCACCACGACGAACGCGAGGAAGGCCAGGACGACGTAGTTGGAGTACGGGGAGAACGGCATCTGGAACGTCCCCGCCGGCAGTTCACCCGCGGCCACCTTCTTCCGGTACTTGAGGTGGGACAGCACGATCATGCCCCAGGTGAAGATGGCGCCCACCGTGCTGGCGCTCGTGATGTAGACGAACGCCTGTTCCGGGACGAAGTAGTTGAGCACCACGCCGATCAGCATCGAGCAGAAGGTGATGCCGATGGCCCGGGCGGGGACGGCTCGCTTGCTCAGCTTCTGCACCGCGCGCGGGGCTTGGCCCTCCAGGGACAGGGTGCGCAGCATCCGGCCGGTGGAGTAGATGCCGCTGTTGCAGGAGGAGAGCGCGGCCGTGGTCACCACGAAGTTCACCACTCCCGCGGCGGCGGGGATGCCGATCAGGGTGAAGGCGTGCACGAACGGGCTGCCGTTGGCGGGGAACTGGTTCCACGGCACCAGGGCGGTGAGGGCGGCCAGCGCGCCGACGTAGAAGATCAGGATCCGCCACATGACCGAGTTGATCGCCCGCGGCAGCACTCGCTGCGGGTCGCTGCTCTCGCTGGCGGTCTGGCCGACCATCTCCACACCGACGAAGGCGAACATCACGATCTGGAAGGCCAGCAGCGCTTGCACCCCGCCGTTGGGGAAGAACCCGCCGTGCTCCCAGATGTTGCTGACCGCGGCGGTTTGGCCGACGTCGCTGAACCCGAAGACCAGGATGAGGGCGGCGAGCACGATCAGACCGATGATCGCCACCACCTTGATCAGCGCGAACCAGAACTCGAATTCTCCGAACAACTTCACCGCGATCAAGTTGACCGCGCTCAGCGTCACCAGGGCACCGAGTGCGGGGATCCACTGTGGCAAGTTCGGGAACCAGAACTGGAAGTACTCGCCAACCGCGGTGATCTCGGCCATGCCGGTGACGATCCACACCAGCCAGTAGCCCCAACCGGTGGCGAACCGAGCCCACGGGCCGACGAATTCACCGGCGTACTCGGCGAACGAACCGCTGACCGGGCGGTACATCAGCAGTTCGCCGAGCGCGCGCATGACGAAGAAGATCATCAGTCCAGCAATCGCGTAGATCAGGATCAGCCCAGGGCCGACCTGGTTGAGCGCTTTGCCGGAGCCGAGAAAGAGGCCGACACCTATCGCGCCGCCGATGGCGATCATGTTGATGTGCCGGCTGCTCAGTTCCTTGCGGTATTCCCCGGGTGCTGGCTGGTTCATCGAAGCGGACTCCTCACCAGTGTGTCCACGGAAATTCCGCGGCTGTGGGTGGGCCGTCAGCATCCGTGGACGGAGCAGGTTGCGCAAAAACTGCGGAGATACTCCGCTATTGGGGTGACAGATGGCAAGAGGAAACTTGTTGTTCTGGCGAGGTTTTCCAGATCGTCATCTGTCCATTACGGAAACTCCAGCGGGCAGCACGGCCGGATGTGTGATAAAAAACACGCCTTCTCCGGCGCTGCCGGAGAAGGCGTGTTGCAGCTGATTCGCTCAGATGTTGGGGTAGAGGGGGAACGCGTTGGCCAGGGCTTCGACGCGGGAGCGCAGCTTGGCGCTGGTGTCCTGGTCGAAGTTGGGCTTGAGGGCCTCGGCGATGATGTCGGCGACCTCGGTGAACTCGGTCCGACCGAAGCCGCGGGTGGCCAACGCCGGGGTGCCGATGCGCAGACCGGAGGTCACCATCGGCGGGCGCGGGTCGTTGGGCACCGCGTTGCGGTTGACCGTGATGCCGATCTCGTGCAGCCGGTCCTCGGCCTGCTTGCCGTCCAGCTCGGAGTTGCGCAGGTCCACCAGCACCAGGTGCACGTCGGTGCCGCCGGAGACCAGCTGCACCCCGGCTTCCCGGGCGTCGTCGGCCAGCAGCCGCTCGGCCAGGATCTGCGCGCCTTCGAGGGTGCGGCGCTGCCGGTCCTTGAACTCCTCACCCGCGGCGATCTTGAACGCCACGGCCTTGCCCGCGATGACGTGCTCGAGCGGACCGCCCTGCTGGCCGGGGAAGACGGCGGAGTTGAACTTCTTGGTGAACTCCTCGTCGGAGGACAGGATCACGCCACCGCGCGGGCCGCCGAGGGTCTTGTGCGTGGTGGTGGTGACCACGTGCGCGTGCGGCACCGGGTTGGGGTGCAGTCCGGCGGCGACCAGCCCGGCGAAGTGCGCCATGTCCACCATCAGGTAGGCGCCGACCTCGTCGGCGATCTCCCGGAACCGCTTGAAGTCCAGCTGCCGCGGGTAGGCCGACCAACCGGCGATGATCAGCTGCGGCTTGTGCTCGCGCGCCAGCCGGGCGACCTCGTCCATGTCCACCCGGTGGTCGTCGTCGCTGACGTGGTAGGGCACCACGTTGTAGAGCTTGCCGGAGAAGTTGATCCGCATGCCGTGGGTGAGGTGCCCACCGTGGGCCAGGTCCAGGCCCATGATGGTGTCGCCCGGCTTGAGCAGGGCGAACATCGCCGCGGCGTTGGCCTGGGCGCCCGAGTGCGGCTGCACGTTGGCGAACGAGGCCCCGAACAGCTGCTTGACCCGGTCGATGGCCAGCTGCTCGACGACGTCGACGTGCTCGCAGCCGCCGTAGTAGCGCTTGCCCGGGTAGCCCTCGGCGTACTTGTTGGTCAGCACCGACCCCTGCGCCTGGAGCACCGACTGCGGAGCGAAGTTCTCCGACGCGATCATCTCCAGCGTGGTCTGCTGCCGCCGCAACTCGGCGTTGACGGCTTCCGCGACTTCAGGGTCCACCACCGACAGCTGATCGTTGAACAGGTCCGGTGTAGACATGATTGCCTCCTGTGTTCGCTCTCGTCAGGCTTTGCGGCGGTAGAACGGCAGCTCGACGACCTCCACCGCCATCGCCTTGCCACGGACGTCGACCTGCAGGGCGGTCCCGGGGTCGCTGAAGTCGCGGTTGACGTAGGCCATTGCGATCGGGTGGCCGAGAGTGGGCGACGGAGCACCACTGGTGACGACACCGATCTCGGTGCCCTCCGGGTCGAGCACCCGGTAGCCGTGCCGGGGAGCCCGGCGCTGCTCCGTGACCAGCCCCACCAGGGTTTTCCCGGTCGGCTGCTGGGCGGCCTCGGCCAGCGCCTTCTTGCCGACGAAGTCACCCGGCTTGTCCAGCTTCACCACGCGCCCGAGGTTCGCATGATACGGGGTCACCTCGCTGGACAGCTCGTGCCCGTACAGGGGCATCCCGGCCTCCAGGCGGAGGGTGTCCCGGCAGGAGAGCCCGCAGGGCTGCAGACCGCGCTCGCGGCCGGCTTCGGTCAGCGCCTGCCACAGCGCTTCGGCGTCGTCCGGGGCGACGAACAGCTCGAAACCGTCCTCGCCGGTGTACCCGGTGCGGGCGAGCAGCACCTGCTTGCCGGCGACCTGGGCGGAGTAGGCGGCGAAGTACTTGACCTGGTCGAGGTCGGTGTCGGTCAGCGGTCCCAGGATGGCGGCGGCTTCCGGACCTTGCAGGGCGATCAGCGCGTACTGGTCGGAGGCGTCGGTGACGGTGGCGGTGAACCCGGACGCGCGCTCGACCAGTTCGCCGTGCACCACGCCGGCGTTGGCCGCGTTGGCCACGATGAGGAATTCCTGCTCCTCGAGGCGGTAGACGATCAAGTCGTCGAGCACGCCGCCTTCGGCGTTGCAGATCATCGTGTAGCGCGCCCGGCCCGGCTTGATCGCCGAAGCGTGGCCGACCAGGGCGTAGTCCAGGGCTTCCCCGGCTTGGGGGCCGCTCACCCGGATCTCGCCCATGTGGGAGATGTCGAACAGGCCGGCGTTGTTGCGGACCGCGTTGTGCTCCGCGGTGTCCCCGGAGTAGCGGACCGGCATGTGCCAGCCGGCGAAATCGGTCAGGGTGGCCCCGAGCGACTGGTGTACTTGGTGCAGCGGGGTCGGTCGCGGCGACGGCATGATGACTCCTTGTCGGGCTGGGTCGGCAGTCGAATGGCTGGTCGCCTCCGTCCAACCTTATCGGGCGCGCTGTTCGACACCGACCTAGCGCTGCGCTGGTCGGACAGCTCCCCGGAGTCATTGGCCTGAGAGTTTCACCGCCGGCGGGGCGGCTTGCACCGTGGGCGAGGAGCGAGCCGCTCCTGCTTTTCTCCTTGGTCGCCTGACTGCGCGGTACTGGTGCCTGAGAGTTTGTGGGGAGTTTGCTCCTTCGGCGCCCCGCTCGAGGCGGGGTCTCTCCCGCGCAGCTTCATCGGCGCGATATTCGGTTTTGCGCGGTGTTCGGTTTTACCGGGACGCTACGAACCCCTCCAGTGGGGAGTCAACAAAAACGCGAGGGTGATCTCACCCGGGTTGCATTCGGTGCACAGGCCGTTCTGCCGGCTGTTCGCGCGGTCAGCTCCGTCTGGAGCCGCCCTGGCCGGTGATCTCCCGGTACAGCTGCTGCAGACCGTCGATCAGCGCCGACAGGGCCAGCTCGAAGCTGTCGCTGTCGATCTCGCCGGCGTGGCTGGGCAGCAGGTGGGCGTGCTTGAGGTGCGGGAACCGGTCGGTGTAGACCGCGGCGTCGTCCGGGAAGCCGCGGGAGAAGGAGCTCAGCGCGGAGCCGACGACCAGGTACTTGGTGGAGGCGCCGATCATGGTCGCGTAGCGCTCCGGCCAGCCGGCGCTGGTCAGGCCGCCGTGCACCGCGTCGGCGCGGCGCAGCGCGTTCTCCCGCCGGGCGGGACCGGAGGCCAGGAAGGGCACCAGGTTGGGGTGGGCGGCCAGCGCGGCCCGGTAGGAGCGCGCCCACGAGCGCAGTCCGGTCACCCAGTCGACCTCGAACCCGGAGACGTCCACCTGCGCCATCACCCCGTCGGCGATCTCGTGCAGCAGGTGCTCCTTGGTGGGCACGTGGTTGTACAAGGAGGCGGCCCGAACCCCCAGCCGTTCGGCCAGGCGCCGCATGGACAGCCGTTCCAGGCCTTCGTTGTCGATGATCTCCAGGCCGGCCTGGCGGATCGCTTCCAGGGAAAGCAGCGGCGTCGTTGGTCTGGGCACGGCAGCTCCTCGTCGATGTCCCTTGCGGTTCGTGGCGGGACAGCTTTAGGCTGCCACAAAACTAACGTCGTTAGTTAGTTGATGGGAAAGGAACCCGGCGATGGTGGACTTCTCGCTGTCCGACACCGAACGCGACATCCGGGACTGGGTGCGCAACTTCGTCCAGCGCGAGCTCATCCCGCTGGAACCCGAGGTGCTGCGCCGCGAGCGCGCTGGAGAGCGCGGACTGACCAAGGAAGAGCAGCGGGAACTGCAGGAGAAGGCGCGCAAGGCCGGGTTCTGGGGGGTCCAGACACCCGAGGAGTACGGCGGCATGGGCCTGGGCGCGGTCATGGCCGCGCTGATCGAGATCGAACTGGGGCGGACCTTCGTGCCCTTCCGCTTCGGCGGATACGCGGACAACATCCTCTACCACGCCAACGAGGAGCAGAAGAAGCGCTACCTCATCCCGACCATCGAAGGGGAGCGCAAGTCCTGCTTCGCCATCACCGAGCCGGGAGCGGGTTCGGACGCGAAGAACATCCGCACCACCGCGCACCTGGACGGTGACGAGTGGGTGATCAACGGGGAGAAGACCTTCATCACCGGCGGCATCGACGCCGACTTCGCCATGGTCTTCGCCGTCACCGACAAGGAGAAGGGCGCCAACGGCGGGGTCACCTGCTTCCTGGTGGACCGGGACATGGGATGGACCTCCGAACCGATCGACATCATGGGGGAGTGGGACCGCCAGCCGGCCGCCCTGGTCTTCGACAACGTGCGGGTGCCCAAGGAGAACGTGCTCGGTGAGGTCGGGCAGGGCTTCGCCCTGGCGATGCAGTGGATCGGCCGGGGCCGCTACCTGCTGCCCGCCCGGGCCCTGGGCGGCTGCATGCGGCTGGTGGAGATGGGCATCGACTACGCCAAGACCCGGGAGACCTTCGGCAAGCCGATCGCCGAGCGGCAGGCCATCCAGTGGATGCTGGCCGACTCCGCGGTGGAGATCGAGGCGCTGCGCTGGTTGGTCCTGCAGGCCGCCTGGCAGGTCGACCAGGGGATGGACTCGCGGCACGCCCAGTCCATGGCCAAGCTCTACGGCGGTGTCCGGGCCAACGAGATCGTCGACCGGATCCTGCAGCTGCACGGCGGCATGGGCTACACCCGGGAACTGCCGATCGAGCGCTGGTACCGGGACCTGCGGCTGCTGCGCATCTTCGAGGGCACCGACGAGATCCAGCGCCGCACGATCGCCCGGAACCTGCTGAAGGGCCACGCTTCGGTGAACGGCGTGCTCGGCTGAGCGTCTTGCGGGCGCGAGGAACAGCGCTCCGTCGGTAGCCTGGAGGAGTCCGAATCCTACCCGGGAGCCGTCGATGTCGCTGTTCAAGAAGGTCTCCGAATTCGCCCGCAGCCCGCAAGGGCGCAAGGTGCTCGACCAGGCGAAGAAGTACGCCTCCGACCCGAAGAACCGGGAGAAGATAGAGCAGGTCAAGAACAAGTTCATGGGCAAGGACAAGGGGCAGGGCCAGCAGCGCTGACCTGCTCTTCCGCGGCCCCCCAGGGGTGGACGTCCGCGCCTGGGGGGCGCGGTGCTCCGCGGACCAGAGCGCGGAGCGCCCGTGCTCGATGTCCTCCGGTCGCGCCGGAGGACAGGTGCGCTGAAGCGGAGTTCCCGCGGTCCTCGACGTCGAACCCGACCGATTTCCCGGAACGTTCCGGAACAGCGCCGAATCGGTTTCGGACAGTGCTCTTCGGAAGCGTGAATTCCCCTGATCAACCGACTGCGCAGCAGCCGGGTTGACAGTAGAGTCGCGCCGGGTGACCAACTCGTGGAGGTCCACAGTGCGCCACGCCTACGTAGTCGGGACGTTCGACACCAAGGGGGACGAACTCCGCTATGTCGCTGGCCTGGTGGCCCGCGGACACCCGGTGGCCACCGTTGACGTGTCCACCAGCGGCGCGAGCGCGGAGGGAGTGGACTTCCCGGCCGAGCAGGTCGCAGCCTGCCATCCGGCGGGAGCGGACGCCGTCTTCACCGGTGACCGGGGGACCGCGATCACCGAGATGTCGTTGGCCTTGCGCAACTTCCTGGCCGATCGGGAGGTCGCCGGAATCATCGGACTGGGGGGATCCGGGGGCACGGCGCTCATTACCCCCGCGATGCGGGAACTCCCGGTCGGGTTGCCGAAGATAATGGTGTCCACTGTGGCGTCCGGAGACACTTCTTCCTATGTGGACTGCTCGGACGTGGTGCTGTTCCCCTCGGTGACCGACATCGCTGGCTTGAACCGGATATCCCGCCGCGTGCTGGGCAATGCGGCCAACGCGCTGCTCGGCGCCCTGACCGGACCGCAGTCGTCCGAGGAGAGCAAGCCGGCCGTGGCGCTGTCCATGTTCGGGGTCACCACCCCGTGCGTGACCGCCATCCGCGACCAGCTGGAGAGCCACTACGACGCGCTGGTCTTCCACGCCACCGGAACCGGCGGTCGGGCGATGGAGAAGCTGGTCGGGGACGGCCTGGTCAGCGCGGTGCTGGACATCACCACCACCGAGATCTGCGACCTCATCGCGGGCGGCGTCATGAGCGCCGGTCCGCAGCGGCTGGACGTCATCGCCCGCACCGGTGTTCCCTACGTGGGTTCGTGCGGCGCGCTGGACATGGTGAACTTCGGCGCTCGGGACACCGTCCCCGAGCGCTACCGGCAACGGCTGTTCTACGAGCACAACCCCCAGGTCACGCTGATGCGCACGACTCCGGAGGAGTGCCGGCGGATCGCCGAGTTCATCGCCGCCAAGCTCAACTCCTGCCCCGGGCCGGTGCGCTTCCTGCTGCCCGAGGGAGGAGTGTCCCTGCTGGACGCGCCGGGCCAGCCCTTCCACGACCCGGAAGCGGACGAGGTGCTCTTCCAAACCCTGGAGGAGCAGGTGCGGCAAACCGACAACCGCCGTCTCCAGCGGGTTCCGCACAACATCAACGATCCGGAGTTCGCTGCCGCAGCGGTCGCGGCGTTCCACGAGATCTGCTGAGGAAATCGGAGGTGAGCATGCAAGACCGGGCTGCGCTGCTGCAGCGGCTGCGGGAGAAGGTCGAGCGCGGCCAGCCGATCATCGGCGGTGGCGCGGGTACCGGCCTGTCCGCCAAGTGCGAAGAGGCCGGGGGGATCGACCTGATCGTCATCTACAACTCGGGGCGGTTCCGGATGGCCGGCCGGGGATCCCTCGCCGGGCTGCTCGCCTACGGCAACGCCAACGACATCGTGCTGGAGATGGCCCGGGAGATACTCCCGGTGGTCGAGCGCACCCCGGTGCTGGCCGGGGTCAACGGCACCGACCCGTTCTTGATCCGCGACAAGTTCCTGTCCGAACTGGCCGAACTCGGCTTCGCCGGTGTCCAGAACTTCCCCACCGTCGGGCTCATCGACGGGGTGTTCCGAGCCAACCTCGAAGAGACCGGCATGAGCTACGACCTGGAAGTGGAGCTCATCGCCGCCGCGCACCAGCACGGGCTGTTCACCACCCCGTACGTGTTCTCCGCCGAGGACGCCCGCAAGATGACCGAAGCCGGGGCCGACCTCATCGTCTGCCACATGGGACTGACCACGGGCGGGTCCATCGGGGCCGGAACGGCCAAGGACCTGGACGACTGCGTGCGGCTGATCGACGAGTGGTCCGAGGCGGCGGCCGAAGTCCGGGACGACGTCCTGGTGCTGTGCCACGGCGGCCCCATCGCGACCCCGGAGGACGCCGCCCACGTGCTGGCCCGGACGAAGCGGTGCCACGGCTTCTACGGCGCCAGCAGCATGGAACGCCTCCCCACCGAGCAGGCGATCACCGAGCAGACGCGGGCGTTCACCGCTGTCCGGAGCTAGGAGGAGAGATCGTGGCGCGGACCTACGTCAGCACGGTGCTGCCGATCGCGGCCGACCGGGTGTGGGAAGTGGTGCGGGACTTCAACGGGTTGCCCGAGTGGCACCCGGCGATCGAGCGCAGCGAGATCGAAGGCGGCGGTGCGGCGGACTCGGTCGGCAGCGTGCGCCGACTGCAGCTCTCCGGAGGCGGGGTGGTCAGGGAACGCCTGGTGGCGCTCGACGACGCCCAGCGCAGCTACACCTACGACATCCTGGAGAGCGGGTTCGCGGTGCGCAGCTACCGCGCCACCATCAGGGTGGCTCCGGTGACGGACAGCGGGCACAGCTTCGTCGAGTGGTACGCGGACTACGACGCCGAAGCCGCCGACGAAGCGGACCTGGAGCGCACCTTCGCCGAGGGCGTGTACCTACCAGGGCTGAACGGGCTGCGCGAGCATCTGGGCGGATGACCGCAACGGCCGGGCCGGACTGGGTACGCGTTTGAGCTTCCGGCGTTCCGGTTAAAGTCTGGCCCGTGCCAAGCAGCGTTGAATCTCCCACAGCAGATACCGCTCGAGTCGTTGTCACGGGAGGCTCCGGCTTCGTCGGCCGGTCCGTGGTGCGCGCGTTCGTCGACCGCGGTGTCCCGGTGACCGTCGTCGACCTGCAGGACCCGCCGGAATCGGTGCGCTCCGACCTGGTCACCTTCGTCAAAGGCGACCTGCGCGATGCCGCGGTCCGGGAAGCCGCGGTGACCCCCGGCACGACCGGCATCGTCCACCTCGCGGCCATCACCTCGGTGCTGCGCTCGGTGGACCGTCCGGTGGAGACGTACGACAACAACGTGGCGGTCACGCAAGCTCTGCTGGAGCTGGCGCGCAGCCGGGAAGTCAACCAGTTCATCTTCGCCTCGACCAACGCGGTGGTCGGCGACATCGGCCACGGCACCATTTCCGAATCGCTGCCCCTGCGGCCGCTGACCCCCTACGGCTCCACCAAAGCCGCTTGCGAGATGTTGCTCTCCGGCTACGCCGGGGCCTACGGCATGCGGACCTGCGCTCTGCGGTTCACCAACATCTACGGCCCCGGAATGACGCACAAGGACAGCTTCATCCCGCGGCTGATGCGCGCCGCGCTCTCCGGGGACGGGGTGGAGATCTACGGCGACGGGTCGCAGCGACGGGATTTCGTGCACGTCAGCGACGTCGTGCAGGGCATCCTCGCGGCTTGGGACAAGCAGTACAGCGGGACCGTCATCATCGGTTCCGGCAAGTCCATCTCCGTGCTGGAGCTGATCGACGCGGTTCGAGAAGCCACCGGCCAGCCGGTCCCGGCCACGCACGTGCCGGCCAAGAACGGCGAGATGCCCGCGGTGATCGTGGACATCACCAAGGCCCAGCAGGAGCTCGGCTACGCGCCGAGCACATCCCTCACCAGCGGGCTGCGCACCGTGTGGGACGACTTCCGGCGCGCTGCGGAGGTCTGAGCCGCACCCATGATCGCCACTACCGCACGCTTCCTCCGGCAGCACTGGCTGCTCGCCTTGTTCGTCCTGGCCGGTGCAGCGCTGCGGGGGGTCGTCATGCTGGCTTACCGCCCGGCGCTGCTGTACATCGACTCGTTCCGCTACCTCAACGACCTGGGGGTCTTCTTCCCGGGCGGGATCAACCCGATCGGCTACGAGCTGTTCCTGTGGCCGCTGCTCGCGGTGGGCGACCTGACCTTCGTCGTCGCGGTGCAGCACCTGATGGGGATGGCTCTCGGCATCGGGATCTACGTCCTGCTGCTCCGGTTCGGCACCTGGAGGTGGCTGGCGGCGCTGGCGGCGGCCCCGGCCCTGTTGGACGCCTACCAGCTGCAGATCGAGCACAACATCATGTCCGACCTGCAGTTCCAGGTGCTGCTGCTGGCGGTCGTCTACGTGCTGACCTGGTGGGGAACCCCCGGTCCGAAACTGGCCGCTGTCGCCGGCGCGCTGCTGGCCTTCTCGGTCATCACCAGGATCGTCGGGATCACGCTGATCGTCCCGGCGGTGGTCTTCGTCCTGTTGTCGGCCGGCCTGCGGCCGCGGGACGGGTGGAAGCGCCGGCTCCGCTCGGCCGGTGCGCTGGCCGGCACGTTCGCAGCGCTCCTGGCAGGCTATGCCATGTACCACATGGCGTGGACCGGGACTCCGGCGCTGGGCGGGGCGACCGGCAGCGTCGTCTACGGGCGCACCGCGATGGTGGCGAAGTGCGAAGAGCTGGACCTCACGCCGGAAGAGCAGCTGGTGTGCCCGGACGAGCCGGTGGAGGAGCGCAAGCGCATCGGGATAGACCACTACATCCACTTCTGGAACGTCCAGGAGAACGTGCGACGCCTCCTCCCGGAGGGAATGGACCACGTGGCCGCGCAAGGGGGACTGGCCGCCAAGGTGCTGATGCACCAGCCGTTCGACGTGCTCGGCGGTGTTCTCCAGGACTTCCTCAAGGGGTTCGCGCCGACCAGGACTCAGTCGCCCGGTGACGTCCCGCTGCACCGCTGGCAGTTCCAGACGACCTACCCGATGTACGACGAGGAGTGGTACGTCGTCGAGTGGACCGAGCTGTACGACGACGGCGAGATCCACGTCAACCCCGACCTGGCCGGTTTCCTGCGCGCCTACCAGCTCAACGGGGGCTACGCTTCCGGCACGGCGCTGGGGGCCGGGCTGGTGCTGGCGGTGGCCGCCGTGCTGGGGGCGGGGCGGGCCCGCCGCTCCGGCCTGCGCGCGGTGTGTTTGCTGCCGGCTGGCCTGGCAATCACCGTATTGGGGACAGCTGCGGCGATGGAGTTCTCCTGGCGCTACCAGTTGCCAGGGCTGGTGCTGATTCCGCTGGCCGGTGCTATCGCGATCACGGCCATCTTCCGGAAGACCCCGACCACCCGTTGAACGAACCACGAGGAGCTCAGATGGCCTTGACGTTCCCGGACGAAGTGGACCGGGCAGCTCTGGACGACTACGCGCAGCGCTACGGGGAGCACCGCTTCGCTCCGGTCGTCGTGCTGATCGCCGCCTACAACGAGGAGGAGGCGATCGGCGGAGTGCTCGACAGCATCCCCGGGGAGAGCTGCGGCCTGGAGGTGGACACCTTGGTGGTGGTGGACGGCGCCACCGACCAGACCGCCAAGGTCGCCGTCGAGCACGGGGCGAAGACCTGCATCGCACCGGTGAACCGGGGGCAGGGGGCGGCGCTGCGGCTCGGCTACCACCTGGCCGCCGAGCGCGGTGCCGAGTACATCGTCACCACGGACGCCGACGGGCAGTACGACATCACCGAGCTGCCGAAGCTGCTGCAACCGCTGATCGACGACCGGGCCGACTTCGTCACCGGCTCGCGGCGGCTGGGCAGCAACGAGCGCCCCGCCCTGATGCGCCGCATCGGCACCTACGTGTTCGCGTGGATCATCAGCGCCCTGACCAGGCAGCGCATCACCGACACCTCGTTCGGCTTCCGCGGGATGAAGGCCGAGGTGCCGAACTCGGTGACGCTCGAACAACAGCAGTACCAGTCCTCCGAACTGCTCGTCGGGGTGCTCAGCCGCGGCTACCGGGTGATGGAGCAGCCGATGCGGATGCTGCCGCGCGCGGCAGGGCAGAGCAAGAAGGGCAACAACTTCCTCTACGGCTACCGGTACGCGAGGGTGGTGTTCGGCACGTGGCTGCGGGAGCGCCGCGCCCTGGCCCAGAACCGCACGAGCCGGGCTACTGAGCCCGCCGGTGTCGCCGATCGGTGAACACCAGCCGGTCGATGAGGAAGAACTTGACCACGAACATGACCCCGTAGGTGCCGACGAACGCTCCCCAGACGACCGCGACCTGCCCGGTTCGGGCGTGCGGGAACAGCAGGTGGGCGAGATGCTCGGCATTGTGCGTGGCGATTGCGGCGAGCACCGCGGTGGCGATCGAGATGGCGCCGTAGCGCAGGATTTCCCGGCGCAGCGCTTCTCGACCGCCGCCGCCCCAGGTCCGGCGGTTGAGCAGGAAGTTGGGGATCGCGCCGGCGAGCCAGCCCAGCACGGTGGCCGCTCCGGCCGAGCTGGTGAGGCCGTAGGTCAGCAGGAAGACCACTTGGCTGATGGCGGTCGCCACGACCGAGGCCGCCGCGAACCGGCTCGCCAGCCGCCAGTAGCGGCTCCGCCGCAGTCTGCTGCCCCAGCTGAGCACCTGTTGCACGGGGTGGCCTCCACGCTGCTGTTTGGCATCGATCAACGATCGGGCATGATCTCATTCGGATGGCGGACTGCCGTCGCGGGACCCGTGTGCAGGTTACCGAGGCCGGCAGGAGGTGTTGAGCGAGGAAGGGGAGGGCTTCGCCAAATGGCCGTTGAGTGAGACGATCCGGTTGTATCCGAGATGGGTGTTTCTGTATCAATCCATAGTTCGAGATGCGCACCGATCGGTGCGCACCGGCTGGAGGAGTAGGGAGAGAAGGCGTGCGAATCCTCGTCCTCGGGGGGGACGGCTACCTGGGCTGGCCGACCGCTCTGCATCTGTCCGATTGCGGGCACGACGTCGCGATCGCGGACAACTACGCCCGCCGGGGCTACGACCACGAGCTGGGGGTCCAGAGCCTCGTCCCGATCGAACCCATGCAGGTCCGGTTGCAGGCCTGGAAGGAAGTCTCCGGCAAGAGCCTCAAGATGTACTGCGGTGATCTGGTCGACGGTGAGTTCACCGTCGAAATGATCCGGGACTTCCGGCCGGACACCATCGTCCACTTCGCCGAGCAGCGTGCGGCGCCTTACTCGATGATCGACCGCAAGCACGCTACCTACACCCAGTACAACAACGTGATCGGCACGCTGAACGTGCTGTTCGCGATCCAGGAGGTGGACCCGGAGATCCACCTCGTCAAGCTGGGCACGATGGGTGAGTACGGCACCCCGAACATCGACATCGAAGAGGGGTGGCTGGAGGTCACCCACAACGGGCGGACCGACCGGATGCTCTACCCGAAGAAGCCCGGCTCGTTCTACCACCTCAGCAAGGTGCACGACAGCCACAACATCGAGTTCGCCTGCCGTGCTTGGGGGCTGCGCGCCACCGACCTGAACCAGGGCATCGTCTACGGCCAGGAGACGCCGCAGACGGCCAAGGACCCGCGGCTGGCGACCCGGTTCGACTACGACGCCGTGTTCGGCACCGTGCTGAACCGGTTCGTCATCCAGGCCGTGCTCGGCCACCCGCTCACGGTCTACGGCAGCGGTGGCCAGACCCGTGGTCTGATCAACATCCGCGACACCGTGGAGTGCATCCGGCTGGCCTCGGAGAACCCGGCCGACCGCGGTGAGTTCCGGGTGTTCAACCAGATGACCGAGAGCTTCTCGGTCGGTGAGATCGCCAAGGTCGTGGCCGAGAGCTTCTCGGGCGACGTCGAGATCGAGTACCTGGAGAACCCGCGGGTCGAGCAGCACGAGCACTACTACAACGTCAAGCACACCGGCTTGGTCGAGCTCGGGCTGCAGCCGCACCTGCTGTCCAACGAGCTCATCGAGTCGATGTTCGGCATCACCGAGAAGTACAAGCACCGCGTGGACCTGGCGGCGATGCGGCCGACGATCAACTGGCGCAAGCCGTCGAACCCGGTGCGCGAGGAGAACTGAACCGCCGGTTCGGGCGATCGCCTTTCCCGCCGGCTCCGCGGTGTCGGCAGCACGGCGGTGGAGAGGTGGATGACCAGGTGCTCCGGGTGCGGAGGAAGTTCCGCACCCGGAGCACCTGCTTTCGTGCCGGCGCTTTCCGGGTGGTGCGGGGCGTGCTGTGCCCGGTCCGGTGCTGCGCGCTCCGGGCCAGCGGGTTCGAGCGCGGTGGCCCGCTGCACCTGCTGTATCCCGGGTGAGCGCTCGGGTTGGGGCGCGGATCACGCGGAACATGGCCAAGGGCACCATTCCGGCCTCGCCGCTCCCCGCTCGTGCGGCATCGGTGCGGTTCTTCGGGGACCGGAGGGACGACCGTCGCGGCACCGGTCGGCGACGGGCGCTTTGCCGCGCGGGGCCGCGGCGGCCTTCGACCTGCGCGGACGATGGGATCGCGGTGCGGTCGAGCGCTGCTGACCGCCGGTTCGCCGGTGGGTGCGCCGAGGGGATTCCTCACCGGGGTGTTATTCGATCTTTATCAGAATTGACTACTTTTAGTGGTCAATTGCAGACCGCTCGGTAGTTCTGTTCAGCTCTTTTTGGGTGAATGCTTGCTTTTTTGATTACCCTCGGCTACTTTTGCTGCTCGCAGATCACGTTTTGGTTACGACCAGCCTCGCTCCCCGAGAGGTCGCCCGCATCCCCCGGCGGGCCGTGACCACCCCCGAAAGCGAGAGGCAGGAATGGGCAAGCACAGCCGGGGCGGACCCCCGACCGGAACCCTTCCGGCAGCGGTCCGCCGCATCGCCCGAACGCTGCGGCGCCACCGCGGTGAAGTGGGCGGCAAGATCGTGGCTGCGCTGGTGGCCACCGGCGCGCTCACCGCCATCGGCCAGCCGCTGGCCTCCGGCAGCGGCCAGCGCACCTCGGACGACGACGTCGCTCGCGTCCACGGCAGCACCAGCGCACCGGCCATCCAACTGCTGGCCGCCGAACCCCCGATCAGCACGGCGGCCGAACAGCAGAAGATCCAGAAGAGCGAAACCATCAACCGGCAGCGCGCCGCCCGCGCGGAAGCCGCGCGCAAGGCCGCCGAAGCCGCGGCTGCCAAGGCCAAGGCCGAGGCCGAACGCCGCGCCGCCCAGGAAGCCGCCCGCGCCGAAGCAGCGCGGCGCACTGCCGAAGAAGCCGCCCAGCGCGCTGAAGTCGCCAAACCAGCCGAAGGCGTCCTCACCTCCGGCTACGGCGCGCGCTGGGGCAGCACCCACCAGGGCATCGACATCGCCAACGAGATCGGCACCCCCGTCCGCTCAGCGGCCGCCGGGGAAGTCATCACCGCCGGGCCGGCCAGCGGTTTCGGCCTGTGGGTCCGCGTCCAGCACGACGACGGGACCATCACCGTCTACGGGCACGTCAACACGATCGACGTGAGCGTCGGAGAACGCGTGGCGGCCGGGGAGCAGATCGCCACCATGGGCAACCGCGGTCAGTCCACCGGCCCGCACCTGCACTTCGAAGTGCTGCAGAACGGCAGCAAGGTCAACCCGCTGTCGTGGTTGGAGGAGCACGGCGTGCAGCTCTGAAGCCCCTGCGGAAGGCCGTCTTCCGCAGGTTCGCTGCCCGGGGCCCTGCGCCCCCGACGGGGACCCGGGCAGCGCTACTCGTTGGCGGACGCGGGCTCTCCCAAGTGCTCCCGCAACTGGCTGAGACTCCGGGACAGCAACCGGGACACGTGCATCTGGGAAATGCCGATCTGCTCGGCGATCTGCGTTTGGGTCATCCCGCGGAAGAACCGCATGACCAGAATCCGCCGTTCCCGCTCCGGCAACCGCTCCAGCAGCGGTCTGACCGTTTCCCGGTTCTCCACCTCGACCAGCTCGGCGTCGTCCGAGCCGAGGGCGTCGCCCAACGGGATTTCGTCGGTGTCGCTCAGCAGTTCGTCGAGCGACGAGCTCCGGTAGGCGCTGCCCGCCTCCAAGCCGCGGTAGACGTCATCGGTGCTGATGTTGAGGTGCTTGGCCAGCTCGCTCGGGGTCGGGGCCCGGCCAAGTTCCTGCGACAGTCGGGAAATCGCCGAAGACACCGCCAGGTGCAGCTCCTGCATCCGCCTCGGCATCCGCACGGCCCAGCCGGTGTCCCGGAAGTGCCGCCGGACTTCTCCCATGATGGTGGGCACCGCGTAGGAGAGGAAATCCACGCCCCGGTCGGGATCGAACCGGTCCACCGCGTTGATCAGCCCGAGTGTGGCCACTTGGGTCAGGTCTTCGAGGGATTCACCGCGGTTGCTGAATCGGAGGGCGATGTGCTCGGCGACCGGCAGGTGTTCGGTGACCAGCTTGTCGCGCAGTTCTTCGTACTCCGGTGTGCCCTTGGACAGATTGGCCAGCTCGCGGAACAACGGCGCCAGCTTCTCGTATCGATCGTTTCGTGAGCGGCTGGCTGACCGAGAATCCGTTCGCTTCACACGTTCCCCGTCCGTCCCTTGGTCAAATCGATCCTCACGCGGTGGCTGCCTTCGGCAGAATCGTCCGACTCCACTGAGGTTGACACAGTGTCCGCAAGAGCGCTGAGCACGCGCCAGCTGAAGGTGTCCTTTCGGGGGCCGAAGGAATCCTTGCTGGTGACTTCGGCGCTGATCGCCAAAGTGCTGTCGTCGGTGCGGAACCGGCAGATCAGGGTCGCGTCCGGGGCTGCCAGCCGAACCAGGGACGAGCACGCCTCGTCGACCGCCAGCCGAAGGTCCGCGATCGAGTCGATGTCGTAGTCGGCGCGCATGGCCAGATCGCCCACGACGGCCCGCATGACCGGCAGCTGGGCGGGCTCGGCTGCTACGCGGACCTCGACCAGGTTGTCCGTGGCAGGGTCAGGGTCGACACGCGCGACATCGCGCTCCACGCTCATCCGGGGCCACCTCGTCTCGGTCGGTGCACGCGCACCTTACTCACAGTCACCTGGTACCCGACGTCCGTGCCGAACAAACGGACGTTCCGGCTAGATCAACGAAGTCCAGTAGTACCAGAACCTCTGCAAGATCATTACCACGATGGCGAGATACCACACCACAAGAATGACGGTGTGGACCCTCGTTAGGGCTACTCCGAGTGACACTCCGCCGCCGAAGTAACCGTTCCGGAGATTGTGCAGGGTGGTGTACCAGAACAACGGGGCCATCACCGCCCACACCACCATGCAGTAGGGGCACAACGCCCCGATCTCGTAGAGGCTCTGCACGATGAGCCAGTGGACGAAGCCGATCCCGAAGAGGGTGCCCGCCTGCATCCCCAGCCAGAACCAGCGGGGCGGGCGGAAACCGGCCAGGATCGCCACACCCGCGGTGACGACCACCGGAAAGGTGACCAGCCCGATCAGCGGATTCGGGAAGCCGAACACGCCGGCCTGCGGACTGTCCATGACCGACCCGCAGGAGATGATCGGGTTGATGCTGCAGGTCGGCACGTAGTCGGGATTGGCCAGTTTCTGCAGCTTCTCCAGCACCAGCGCGAACGAGCCGGCCAAGCCGATCGCTCCGCCGATCACGTAGAGCCAAGCGAGTCCGCGAGGTCTCCGGTCCTCCGGCGGGCCGGCCGGGCTCGCCGCAGGTGCGGGTTCAGCGGTGGTGGTCATTTCGCCAGCTCCTCGTCGATCTGCTTGCGGAGCTCGTCCTTGACCTGCAGGAGGTTCTCGACCCGCGGCTGGAACCGCTCGCCGTTGAGGAACAGGGTCGGGGTCCCCTTCACCCCGAACCGCTCAGCGACCCGGGCGTCCTGGTCGATCTTGTTCTTGACCTCCTCGGAGTTCGCGTCCTGGCGGAACTTCTCCACGTCCAGTCCGATCTGCTGGGCGTACTTGGTGAAGATCTGCTCGGCGCGCTGCTGGTCGTCGCTGATCGTGGGCTTGCCTTCCTGGTTGGTCGAGAGCGCCCACTCCTGCCAGTTGCCGTAGAGCAGGTGGTACATGTCGGCGTACTTGCCCTGCTTGCCGGCCGCTTCGGCGGCTTGCGCCGCGCTGCGGGCCAGCGGGTGCGCCTTCTGGATCGGGTAGTTGCGGACGACGAAGTCGATCTTCCCCTCGTACTCGCGCTCGATGTCCTGGGTCACCGCTTGGTAGTACTGGTAGCAAGCAGGGCACTGGTAGTCGAGGTATTCGACGAGGGTGACCTTGTCGTCCGACGCTTCGGTCAGCACGTTGTCGTGCGGCTGCTGCAGCAGTTCCGGCGCCGGCTGCCCGTTCTCGGTCGTCGGTGCTTGTTCTCCGCTGCGGGAGAAGAGCAGGACGCCGCCGATCACGAAGACGGCGACGAGGACCACCACGACAGTGAGGATGACGTTCATCGACGGGCCGCTTCGGCTGGTCAGCGGATTCGGTGTCTTCGGCATCGGCTGGTCACCTTCGGGGGTCTTGTCGGCAAGGATGCTCGTGTTGGCTTCGCTAGCACGCCCAGTTTCCCGCATTCACCCGGAAGTGAAAGTGAGCGGGTGGATCTTCTCCCTGCCGCACCGCCGTTTCCCCGGTTGATCAACCGGGTAACTGACTGCCATGGATCCGCCGGTTCTGATCGGTGATGATCAGCGCGAGTTGCTGCGGCCGTGGGACGGCGGCACTTGGCACCCACCGGCGCTGGCGACCCTCACCGATGAGCGGTTCTCCTCCCCGGACTGGGTGTTCGAGCGGAAGTTCGACGGGGTTCGGATCATCGCCGGTTGTTCGGGCGGGCGCCCGGTGCTGTGGACGCGGAACCGGAAGCGGGCCGATGCGGCGTATCCGGAAGTCGTGGCCGCCCTGGCGGACCAAGGGGCGGACAGCTTCGTCGCGGACGGCGAGGTGGTCGCGTTCGAGGGGGAGCGGACCAGTTTCGCGCGTTTGCAGCACCGCATCCACCTCACCGATCCGCGTGAAGCTGAGCAGAGCGGTGTTGCGGTCTACTGCTACTTCTTCGACCTGCTGCAGTTCGGCGGGGTGGATGTTTCCGCTCTGCCGCTGCTGACCCGGAAACACCTGTTGGCGCAGTGCTTCGACTTCACCGATCCGCTCCGCTTCAGCGCGCACCGCCGGGGCGGGGGAGACGAGTTCTTCCGGCAGGCCTGCGACAGCGGTTGGGAAGGGGTGATCGCCAAGCAGGCCGACCGGCCCTACCCCAAGGGGCGCACCCGGGACTGGTTGAAGTTCAAGTGCGTTGCCGAACAGGAATTCGTGGTGGGTGGTTACACCGATCCCAAGGGCACCCGGTACGGCTTCGGCGCACTGCTGGTCGGCTACTACGACGAGGCCGGGTTGCGGTACGCGGGCAAGGTCGGCACCGGGTACACCGAGCGGACGTTGCGAGCGCTCCGAAGGAGAATGGCCGCTTTGCGCCGAACGGATTCGCCGTTCGCCGATCCAGTTCCGGAACCGAATCCGCACTGGATCCACCCGGAACTCGTCGTGCAGGTCGGTTTTTCGGAATGGAGCGGCGACGGCAGGCTGCGGCATCCCCGGTATTCGGGGTTGCGCAACGACAAACGACCGCGGGACGTGGTGCGGGAGCGGTGATCCGGCGGGTCAGTGGGAGGTGCTGATTATCGCGGATTGACTGCTGGCAGGAGACGGTGTCTGCGCAGGATTCCATGCGGCGAGCAGCACGGTCGCGATGACCATTGCTAACGTCGCTACAACCGACACGACAGTGCGGCTGTTTGTCTGCATGGTGCGTTTGCCCCCGAATTCTGGACGTAGGGATCTTGAAGCCGGAACGGCGGCGAAGTGTCGTTCCACCAGGGATTTCGCCACCACGATACAGAACGTTAGCGCCGCTGATGCACACCAGGGTGTGATGCGCACCTCCCTGTTAAAGCTGTTCGTTTTGAGGCTTATGTGAAGCTATTCGGTCGCCCAGGGTAATTAACTGAATACTCCAAGTAGGTGCAAGTTACCCGAAGTGTCCAGCGCTTGAAGGCCGATTCACGTGTGGGTGAATGGTCGGTTGATCGCCTCGGCGCCGGTGTGGGGACCCTCACGAGCCCTTGTCAGTTCGACGGGCGGGTAGTTGATTTCGAACATGGAATTTCCGCGTTTGCTGGATTTGTTCGAACTGGCCGAACCGGACCGGGACCGCTTCCTCGGTCGGACCCAGCCGTTGCCGGAAAAGCGGTTGTTCGGCGGTCTGCTGCTGGCGCAAGCGGTTGCCGCCGCCGGGCGCACGGTTGCCGCTGACCGTCCGGTGCACTCGATGCACGCGCTGTTCGTGCGGGCCGCTGATCCCACCGACCTCGTCGAGTACACAGTGGAACGGATCAGGGATGGTGGCGCCACTTCCTCCCGGCGAGTGACGGCGCGCCAGGGCGGGGCGGAAGTGTTCACCGCGCTCGTCTCCTTCCAACGACCCCGCCCCGACGGGTTGCAGCACCAGGAGCCGTGCCCGCCCGCCGAACCGCCGGAGAACCTCCTCCCCCTGCACGAGCGACTGGCGGACGCGGAGGTGCCGATCCCGGACTGGTGGGCCAAGCCCCGGCCGATCGAGCTCCGCCACGTCGACGCACCTCCGTACCCGGCTCCGGTGGAGCCGAGCGGGGAATCCCGGCACCTGGTGTGGATGCGGACCGCGGAAGGACTGCCGGACGATCCGCTGCTGCACGCCTGCGCGCTGGCCTACGCCTCGGACATGACCTTGCTGGAGCCGGTGTTCCTGCTGCACGGGGTGGACCGGCACGCCAAGGGCGTGCAGCTGGCGAGCCTGGACCACGTCATCTGGTTCCACCGGCCGCTGCGGGCCGACGAGTGGCTGCTCTACGACCAGAACTGCCCGGTCGCCAATTCCGGGCGCGTGCTGGGGCGCGGCAACGTGTTCAACCGCGCCGGCGAGCACGTCGCGACCGTGGCGCAGGAGGGCCTGCTGCAGATGAAGCGGTGATCCGCCCGCCTGAGGCGGTATTGTCGAAGAGCGTGGTAGCGGATCCTGCCCAATCTTCGACGGAAGCCTTGACCGGGCTCGCCCGTGCTCGGCTCGACGACGTCCCGGTGCTGGCCGAGCAGCTGATGGCGGCCATCTTCACGGACAACCCGGAGTGGACGGACTACAGTCCCGTCCCCCGGGAGGATCTGTGGGAGGGCTGCAAGAACTACCTGCGCAGAATTCTGGAAATACTCTGCGGTGAGGTCTCCGGCCCGGACGGCGACGACGTCGCCGCGGCCATCGGACGGCGCCGGGCCGAGCAAGGCGTGCCGCTGGAAGTGATGTTGCGGACCTTCCGGCTCGGCGGGCGCATCGTGTGGGAAGCGCTGGTCGAGCAGGCGCACCGGGACGGCGCCGACCCGGACGCGATGCTGCACCTGGCCACCGCCATGTGGCGGGTGATCGACGGCCTGTCGTCCACCTTGTCGACCTACTACCGCAGCACCGAGCTGGAGAAGCTGCGGCGGGACGACCAGCGCCGGCACGCGCTGGTCGAGGACCTGCTCAGCGGTCGAGCCCGGGAAGCGGCGTTCGCCCACCGCGCGGCCAAGGAACTGGACCTGCCCGTCGGCGGGCGGTACCTGGTCGTGGTGGCCGAGAGCGCGGCGGACGGCGGATCCGGACTGCGCGGGCAGCACGACGCGCTGCACGCCCTGCACCTCCGGTCGGTGTGGCACATGCGCGCCGACACCGTCGTCGGGCTGGTGGCCCTGGAACAGCGCGAGCCGAAGATGGCCCTGGACGCGCTGCGGCCGCTGGCCCGCGCCCGAGTGGCGGTGTCGCCACCGGTGAACGGTCTGGTCGAGGTGGGGCTGGCCCACCAGCTGGCCCTGACCACGCTCAACACCATGCGCCCGGGGAAGGCCGGACTGGTCACCCTGGAGGAGCGCTTCCCCGAGGCCCTGCTGGTGCAGTCGCCGGACCTGGCGCAGCGGCTGCTGGAATCGCAGCTCGGCCCGCTGCTGGAACTCCCGCCCAAGGAGCGGGACATGCTGCTGGACACGTTGAGCGCCTGGCTCGACGAGAACTGCTCGACCGCGAACGCGGCGCTCCGCCTGCACTGCCACCGCAACACCGTGCTGAACCGGTTGCACCGGATCACGTCGTTGATCGGCCATCCGATCAACGGGCGCGATGCCTACGTCGCGCTTTCCCTCGCGCTGTCCGCGCTGCGGCTGCGCCGGGAAGTGCTCGATTGATCGCCCTCCACACGGACAACTACGCCAAGTGATAGTTTTGTCGCTTGGCGTAGTTGGCATTGCCGAAAATGTGCGGGCTGCACAGTTGCGCGATTTCAACTCTGGGCAAGCGCGCCTGGCGTGCGAGTGGTGTCGCTCACGACACTCTCAGTGAGATCCGTCCGCTCGATCCGGGCGTTTCTGTAACCGGCGCGTGCAGTAAAAGGAGCACAGCGAAGTGCAAGAGTTCGACCTACTGGTTGTGGGCGGCGGTCCTGGCGGCTACGTTGCCGCGATCCGGGCTGCGCAGCGCGGACTTTCCGTCGGCGTGGTGGAGAAGGAACGGCCGGGCGGGGTGTGCCTGAACTGGGGGTGCATACCCACCAAGGCCATGCTGCGCTCGGCCGAGGTCTACGAGACCGTTCTGCATGCGGCCGACTTCGGGGTGCAGGTGGAAGGCGTCGCCCTGGACTACGACACGGTCCGGCGGCGCAAGGACAGCGTGGTGAAGGGCCTCACCGACGGGGTGGCCGGTCTGCTGAAGAGCAACGGGGTCACCGTGATCAACGGGCACGCCCGGTTCACCGGACCAACCACAGTGGACGTCTACCCGACCGGGGAGCCACCGCTCGGCGCGGACGGGCCGCGCTACGCCGCTGAACCCAGCGGTGCGGCGTTCGAACAGGTGCGGGCCAAGGACGTCATCATCGCCACCGGCTCGGTCCCGGTCCAGCTGCCGATCGAAGGCGCCGACCTTCCCGGGGTCATCACCTCCGACGGCGCTTTCGGGCTGACCGAGGTGCCCAAGCGGATCGCCATCGTCGGCGGCAGCGCGGTCGGTGCCGAGTGGGCGAGCCTGTTCGCCACCCTCGGCAGCGAGGTCAGCATCATCGAGATGCAGAAGACCCTGGTGCCGGCCGAGGACGCCGAGGTCGGCAAGGCGCTGGGCCGCTCGTTCAGCAAGCGGGGCATCAAGGTGCTCACCGAAGCCACCGTCTCGAAGATCGAGCAGGCCAAGTCCGGTCTGAAGGTCACCGTGGACGGCGCCAAGGCGCAGCAGATCGACGCCGACGTGGTGCTGATCGGCGTTGGCCGCAAGCCCAACACCGCCCACCTCGACCTCGACAAGACCGGAGTGGGCGTCGACGAGCGCGGTTTCATCCAGGTCGACGACAAGCTGCGCACCAACGTCGAGCACGTCTACGCGATCGGAGACGTGACCGGCAAGGCGCTGCTGGCGCACGTCGCTTCCCACCAGGGCGTGGTGGCTGCGGAGACCATCGCCGGACAGCACGCCGCCATCGACTACAACGTCATCCCGGCGGCCACGTTCACCCACCCGGAAATCGCCAGCGTGGGGCTCACCGAGGAACAGGCGACCGCGGCCGGCCACGAGATCGTCACCGCGAAGTTCCCGTTCGCCGCCCTCGGCCGCGCGCAGACCTACGGTGACACCGAGGGATTCCTGAAGATCGTCGCCGGGAAGAAGTACGGCGAAGTGCTCGGCGTGCACATCATCGGTCCCTCCGCCAGCGATCTGATCACCGAAGGCGCACTGGCCATCGCGCTCGAGGCGACCCTCGACGAACTCGCCGAAACCATCCACGCCCACCCGACGCTCGGGGAGGTCGGAATGGAGGCGGCGATGGCCGCACTGGGGCTGCCGATCCACGTGGCACCGCCCAGGAAACGCTGACCGAGCATTGTCGAAAGGGGCTCTGTGATGGCACAGACAGCTACCCGCAGCAAACCGGCCACCCGGAGCAAGACTCGTCGCAGCAGCTCGCCGCGGCGCTCCGGGGACAAGCCGTTCCGGGGTGAATCCCCCGAGCTGCTGCAGGACTACTTCCACGAGATGACGCTGATCCGTCGTTTCGAGGAGCGGGCGGCCCAGGGCTACACCCAGGCCAAGATCGGCGGCTACTGCCACTTGAACCTCGGTGAGGAAGCCACGGTGGTCGGTCTGATGCGCGCGCTGCGCAAGACCGACCTGCTGTTCACCAACTACCGCGAACACGGCTACGCCATCGCCAAGGGGATCGAGCCCGGCCGGGTGATGGCGGAGCTGTACGGCCGCACCACCGGCACCTCCAAGGGCTGGGGCGGCTCGATGCACATGTTCGACGTGGAAGCCGGCCTGCTCGGCGGCTACGGCATCGTCGGCGGCCAGATCCCGTTGGCCACCGGTGCTGCGCTGGCCATCGACTACCGGGGCGGCGACCAGGTGGTCATGTGCCAGATGGGGGACGGCACCACCAACATCGGCGCCTTCCACGAAGCGCTCAACATCGCCGCGCTGTGGAAGCTCCCGGTGGTCTTCGTGGTGGTCAACAACCAGCTCGGCATGGGCACCACGGTGGAGCGCTCCTCCGCGGAACCCGAGCTGTACAAGCGGGCGGCCGCCTACCGCATGCACAGCGAGCGGGTGGACGGCAACGACGTGCTGGCCGTCCGGGACGCCGCCACGCGGCTGGTGGAGCGGGCTCGCTCCGGTGAGGGCCCGGCTCTGCTGGAGGCGGTGAGCCACCGGCTCAAGGGGCACTCGGTCGTGGACCCCGCCAAGTACCGCAGCGAGGAAGAGGTGGAGGCCGCCAAGCAGGCCGACCCGGTGCTCAACTTCCGGCAGAAGCTCATCGAGGCCGGCATCCTCAGCGAGGAATCCGCTGCCGAGATCGAGCGCAAGGCCCAGGCCGAGGTGGATGCGGCGGTCGCGTTCGCCGACGACAGCCCGCACCCGGACCCGGCCACCCTGTTCGACTACACCTACGCCACCCCGGTGGCCAACGATTCGCGGCGACTTCCGGAAGACCCGGTTTTCTGAGACTTCCGCACCGCGATCTACCGACACCCCGCCACACGGACCGTGAGTCTTCGCGCTGCCGCACCCGGCGCCGGAGGCTCACGGCCTTCCTTGTCCATCTCCAGGAGAGAACACCTTGGCCGTCATCACGTACCGCCAAGCACTACATGACACGCTTCGCGAGGAAATGCTGCGCGATGAGGACGTGTTCCTCATCGGCGAGGAGATCGGGGTCTTCGAAGGCTCCTACAAGATCACCGCGGGGCTGCTGCAGGAGTTCGGCGAGAAGCGGGTCCGGGACACCCCGATCGCCGAAGAAGGCTTCGTCGGCGCCGCGATCGGCGCGGCCATGCTGGGACTGCGCCCCGTGGTCGAGCTGATGACGATCAACTTCTCGTTGATCGCCCTCGACCAGATCGTCAACCACGCGGCCAAGATCTACGGCATGTTCGGCGGCCAGTGCAGCGTTCCGATGGTGCTGCGCACCCCGGGGGGCGGCGGGCAGCAGCTCGGCGCCACGCACTCGCAGAACATCGAGCTGTACTACGCCTTCGTGCCCGGGCTGAAGGTCGTCGCCCCCAGCACCCCGGCGGACGCCAGGGCGCTGCTGCAGGCTTCGATCCGGGACAACGACCCGGTGCTGTTCCTGGAAAACCTGGGCCTGTACAACACCAAGGGCGAAGTCCCGGATAACCTGGAGCCCGCCGAGATCGGCAAGGCCAAGGTGACCCGGCCCGGCACCGACATCACGATCATCGGCTACTCCCGGATGGCGATGGTCGCCAACCAGGTCGCCGAGAAGCTCGCCGACGAGCAGGGGATCAACGCCGAGGTCATCGACCTCCGCAGCTTGCGGCCCCTGGACCGGCAGACGATCGTGGAATCGGTGCGCAAGACCGGCTGCGCCGTGGTCGCTGAGGACGACTGGCTCACCTACGGAATCGGCGCGGAGATCGCCGCGTCCATTTCCGACGGTGCTTTCGACTACTTGGACGCTCCGGTGCGCCGGGTCGCCGCCGCGGAAGTTCCGCTGCCGTACGCCAAGCCGCTGGAGCGGGCGGCACTGCCTTCCGCTGAGTCGCTGACCACCGCCGTACTCCAGACGCTGGATGCGGTCGGCCGCCGTCGCTGAGAACGGTGCACACCGAGGGAAGATCATGACCGACATTCACATGCCGAGGCTCTCCGACACGATGGAGGAGGGCGTCATCGCGGCCTGGCGCAAGCAGGTGGGCGACCAGGTCAGCAGGGGTGACGTGGTGGCCGACATCGAGACCGACAAGGCCATCATGGAGCTGGAGGCCTACGACGACGGGGTTTTGGAGAAAATCCTGGTGGCCGAAGGCGAGACCGTGCCGATCGGCACGCCGATCGCGGTGCTCGGCGACGGTTCCGGGGTTTCCTCCGAGCCGGAGCCGGCCCCGAGCGCGCCGAGCGAGCAGAGCGCTGAGGACACCGCCGAGCAGTCGGCTCCGCGGACCAACGGCGTGCCGGCCCCGACGGAGGCGCCGGTCGCGCAGCCGCAGCAGGACGCCGGGGCTCCGCCGAAGCCCAAGGCCTCTCCGCTGGCCAAGGCGGTGGCCCGGGAGCTCGGCGTGAACCTGGCGGACGTCCAGGGCACCGGCCCGGGTGGTCGGATCATCCGCGCGGACGTCGAAGCAGCTGCCGAGCAGCAGCAGGCCGCTCAACCGGCGGCGCCGCAGCCCGCGCAGCCGGCCCCGGCGGCCGCCCAGCCGGCGCGGGGCACAGAGGACGTGGAGGAGGTCCCGCTCAGCCGGATCCGCAAGGTCACGGCGAAGCGGTTGACCGAGAGCAAGCAGCAGGCGCCGCACTTCTACCTGACCAGCGCCATCGACGTCACCGAGCTGGTCGAGTTCCGAGCCACGCTCAACGAGCGGCTGCTGGCCGCCGGTGGCCCCAAGGTCAGCATCAACGACCTGGTGGTCAAGGCGGTGGCCACCGCGCTGCGGGCGAACCCCTCGCTGAACGTCTCGTTCGCCGAGGACAAGCTGCTCCAGCACAAGCGGATCCACCTCGGGGTGGCGGTCGCCCTCGAGGACGGTTTGGTGGTGCCGGTGATCCGGGACGCCGACCGCAAGAGCGTTTCCGAGATCGCTGCGGAAGCCAAGGAGAAAGCGGTGCGGGCCCGGGAGGGCAAGCTCCGGCCGGACGAGATGAGCGGCAGCACGTTCAGCATCTCGAACCTGGGCATGTTCGGCATCGAGGAGTTCAGCGCTGTGATCAACCCGCCGGAGGCCGGGATTCTGGCCGTCGGCGCGGTCAAGGACGAGGTGCAGGTCCGGGAGGGCGAGTTCGTCGCCCGGAAGATCATGCGGGTCACCTTGTCCGCGGATCACCGCGCTGTCGACGGTGCGGTCGGTGCCGCGTTCCTGCAGCAATTGACCGGGTTGCTGGAGGATCCGCTCCGGATCATCGCCTGACCGAAGCGGACTCGGGCCCCCACCGCGACGCTCCCCGACCTCGCGGTGGGGGCCGTTCCATGCGTGTTCGTCTTTCCCGCGGATCCGCTTCTCCTCCCGCCCCGCACCACGTTCGTCCACTGTGAAGCAATCTGGCGCGGGTGCTCGGATTTGCGGATCTCCTTTATTCAGGGGAGATTTCGGAAAGAGTCCAATGTGATATTTCTGGTGGTGGATCGATCAGCCCGATCGGTCCTCTGATCAGTCCACAAAGCACTGATTTGGAAGAGGGGCGCGCTGCGGCGTTCGCCCCGTTGCTGGCCCTGCGGTCCGGTGGCGTGCCCGCTGTCCGGGAGCGAGCACGCCACCGCGGATCACTGCAGCGCCTTGGCGATCTGCGGCACCAGGCGGTCCAGGGCGAACGGGATGCTGGACACCGTCGCCGAGCCCAGTGCCATCGTCAGGTCGTAGTCGTCGACCAGCAGCAGCGCGCCCCGCTTCGCGGCGGGGAGGTTGTTCAGCAACGGGTCGTTGCGCACTGCTTCGACGTCGGTCGGTTTGGCCGTGGTGACGATGACCACGTCGGCGTCGAGCAGCGACACCTGCTCCTTGCTGACCTTGACGTTGAACTTGCCGCCGCTGTCGAGGTCGTCGATGGCCGGTGACAGCTTCAGGCCCAGTTGCTCCAGGAGCGCGGTCCGGGCGTCCTGCTTCGTGTAGGCGGCGTACGTTCCCTGCGAGTCGGTGCGCACGGTGACGTGCGTCTTGCCGGCGAAGGACGGATTGTCGTTGCGCGCCTTGTCGATGTGCGCCTGGGTGCTGTCGATGAGCTTCTGGACCTCGGCTTGCTTTCCGGTGAGCTGGCCGATGGTCTCGGCCTGGACGCGCCAGTTCACGCCGTAGTCGATCGAATCGGGCGGTTGCGCCACGACCGGGCAGAAGCTGCTGAGCCGGTTGTACTGGTCCTGGGTCAGCGCGCTTTGCAGGGCCACCACGGCGTCGGGTTTGAGCGCGATGACGCTCTCGATGTCGACTTCGCTGCCGAAGAGCTTCGGCTGCTGCCCGTTGAGGTGCTGCTCCACCCAAGGGCCCACACCGCTTTCCCACGGTCCCCACTGGGTCAGTCCGACCGGGACGATCCCCAGCGGCAGGAGCACGTCGTGGTCGGTGATGCCGAGGCTCACGATGCGCTGCGGTGCCGTTTCGATCGTGGCGGTGCCGTAGCGGTTGGGAATGCTCACCGGGAAGCCGGGGCCGGAGGGGGCGGCGCTGCCGGAAGTGTTGTCCCCGCTGCCGCACGCGGCCAGGCCTGCGGTGGCGACCAGGCCGGCCGCACCGATGAGAAAACCACGTCTGCTGACAGAGGAGCCAGCAAGTTGTGTCAACGAAGTCATCACCGCGCCCTTCGTAGCAGAGTTCCTCAGGCGATCGCCGTGCTATGCAAAGCAAGGCTAACCTAACTTGCTCTGTTTGCGGAGAGCGCCGGGTGCTGCTGCAGCGGTGATTCGAGACACTTGCCCGTGGTGCGCCGCATCGCTGCTCGTGCGGTGCAGCGCTGCTCCCGGTGCAAGCCGAGCGCGTGCTGACCCGCCCCGCAGCCGGGACGGGTCAGCTGTTGGGGGAGCCGTCAGCCGCGGCAGGCCTCCACGTGGGTGGTGTACTTGTTCTGGTCGTTGTCCCGGATCTCGAAGGCGGTGGAGGTGTACTGCTGCACGATCGGGCTGTCACCGTCCATCGGGTCCTTCGGGCCGTAGAAGTACGCGACCGTCCCGTCGTACTGGTTGTTCACGAACGAGCCGACCCGCTCCAGGCCGTAGTCCTTGAGGTGCACGGTCTGGTTGCAGTAGAACAGGTCGACTCGCTTGCCCTGTCCGTACGGGCCCTCCCAGATGCAGAGGTAGCCGTCCTGGCACGCAGCGGCCATGGCGTGGTGCGCTTCCTGGACGTCGACCTGTTCCTCGGTCTGGGCGGTAGAGGTACCGGCGAAAGCCGTGGCCAGGGTCAGCATTGAACCGGCGGCGACGGCGAAGATACGCGAGCGGGCTTTGCGCATGGCGGTTCTACCTCTCATCGGAATGCCACAAAGGTTCGGGTGTGTGCGTATTACGGTTTTCCGCCTGAGCCAGGCGGTCAAATGGAGCACCCGGGGACATCCCCCCTTGGTGTCTCCACATCAGTCAGTACGCTGACAAAACCCAAAAGGTTGCCAGCGGCGGAAATTAATGTGCCTGGCTTCCGCGGACGCAGCAAAAATAACCCAGCCAACGGAAAGCGGCCGCTGCGAAATAACTTGCGAGGCGGAAAAACTGCAGCGCGAGCACCTGTTCGTGTGGTCGCCGTACCGGCACCGGTCCAGTGGGGACTGGGGTATTGCCGCGGGCCGCACCTCCATGAGCTGCTCGATCTGCTGAAGGTGCGGTGGAAACGTGCCGGTGGGCAACGACTAGTTCTTGTGTTCGGTAGTTCGATCGGCGGTATAACTCACCAGTTATGGTGAAGATGATCGATTGGCGTTGCACCGGAGAACGTTCCACATGAGTTCTTTCTTGGCTGGAGTCCGCACGCTCGGTTCCGGATTCACCACCATCGCGCGCAGGCCCCGGCTGCTGCTGCTCGGCGCATTGCCCGCGGTGCTCAGCACCCTGCTGCTGCTGGGCGGTGTCGGGACGCTCCTGTACTTCAGCGGTGACCTGGTCACCTGGATGACGCCGTTCGCGCAGGACTGGTCGCAAGCGCTGCGGACGACCTTGCGAGTGGTCCTCGGAGTGCTGGTGGTGGGGGCAGCGGTGCTGCTGGCCTCGATCTCGTTCATCGCGGTGACCTTGTTCGTCGGCGGACCGTTCTACGAGTACATCGCGGAGGAAGTGGAAGAGGAGCTCGGGCTGGACACCTCCGGGGACGGGGCCGGGTTCGTCCGCTCTTCCCTCCGCGGCCTCGCCGACTCGCTGAAGCTGATCGGCATCACCGTCTGCGGCGCGGTGGTGCTGTTCGCCATCGGCCTGGTCCCGGTGGCCGGGCAACTCGCCTCCCCGGTCCTGGGGGCGCTGTTCGGGGCCTGGATGATCAGCTTGGAGATGGTCGGGCTGCTGTTCCAGCGGCGCGGCCTGGGGATCCGGCACCGGCATCGAGCGCTGCGCCGGAACCGGCCGATGACCTTCGGCTTCGGGCTGCCGGTCTACCTGTTGTGCCTGATCCCGGTCGCGCAGCTGGTGGTGATCCCCTCCGCGGTGGTCGGGGGGACGTTGCTGGCGCACCGGCTGACCGATGAGCCGCAACGCGTAACCGGAAGTTGATGTCACCGCTCTGAGTTTCGCCTACAGTCCTGGCTGTGACTCAGTCTCAGCCAGTGCAGCCGGATGACGCGTACCTGCAGGCCGTCGAGCAGCTCACGGAGCGAGCGGTGCGAACTGCTCAACCGCTGCGCTCCGATTTCGCCGGGGCCGGGGAGAAGACCTGCACCGCCGTTGAGCAGCGGGTGGAGGAGCTCTCCGCGGAGCTGGTCCAGCTGAGCCGGCAGCTGCACGCCGAGCCGGAGGAGGGGTTCGCGGAGCACCGCTCGGTGGAGAAGGTCGCCGCGCTGCTGCGGGCGCACGAGCACCAGGTGAGCACCGGGATCGGCGGCTTGGAGACGGCCTTCCAGGCCGTCGTGGGGACCGGAGGGCCGCACGTGGCGGTGCTCGCCGAGTACGACGCGCTGCCCGGCATCGGCCACGGCTGCGGGCACAACATCATCTGCGCTTCAGCGGTCGGCGCGTTCTTGGCCGCTGCCGCGGAGCTGCCGGAGACCGGTGGTCGGGTGAGCTTGGTCGGCACCCCGGCCGAGGAGGGCGGTGGCGGCAAGGAGCACCTGGCGCGGGCCGGGGTTTTCGACGACGTGGACGCGGTGGTCATGCTGCACCCGTTCTCGCACGACATCGCCACGCACCCGTTCCTGGGGCGGCGCCAGGTGGAGATCGTCTTCCACGGGGTGGCCGCGCACGCCGCTGCGCAGCCGTTCATGGGGCGCAACGCGCTGGACGCGGCGGTGGCGACCTACCAGGGGGTTGCGGCGCTGCGCCAGCACATCCCGCCCACCGACCGGGTGCACGGCGTCATCACCGACGGCGGGAAGCGCCCCAACGTCGTCCCGGACCGGGCTGCGCTCCTGTTCTACCTGCGTTCCTCGGTGCCCGGAGCCCTTGCCGACATGGCGCGCCGGGTGGAGAAGATCGCCCGTGGCGCGGCGGCGGCCACCGGTTGCGGGGTGAAGCTGAACTGGGACGCCAACCCGCCTTACTTGCCGATCCGGCACAACACCGCGCTCGCCGCCCGCTGGACGCAGCACCAGGCGCGGCGGGGGCGGAAAGCCCTGCCCGGCGGGGCGGTCCCGGAATACCTGACCGGGTCGACGGACCTGGGCAACCTCAGCTACCGCTTGCCGGCTATCCACCCGATGATCGGCTTGGGGAACCCGACCCTGGCACTGCACACCGAGGAGTTCGCCGCGGCCGCGGCTTCGCCGGGCGGCGACCGCGCCGTGCTGGACGGGGCGGTGGGGCTGGCCCTGACCGCGCTGGACTACCTGGCGGATCCGCAGCTGCGGGAAGCGGTGTCCGAGGAGTTCGCCGCGGCCGGTGGACCGGTGGACGTGGCCAGTTTCTTCGACTGAGCGGCCGGCGGGGATTGCGGCGTGGCTAACGGATTGCGGTCGGGGTCGGCTCCGGTGACTACGCTGTGCCCCGTCGGAGAACTCGCTTTCCGCGCTGACGCGGCGAACTAGAGAATCTGTTGTGGACGAATTAGTGCGTGACTGGACAGCGCAGCTGCTCGATGCGGGCAACGCGGTGGCGCTGGTGACCGGACTGGTGTCGCTGCTGCTGGTCATCGGCCGGCGCTCGTGGCGACTGCTGCGGAACGCGGTGACCATCGCCCACGAAGGGGGTCACGCGCTCGTGGCGCTGCTCAGCGGGCGCAAGCTCAACGGGATCCGGCTGCACTCGGACACCTCCGGGCTGACCGTGTCCACCGGGAAGTCCACCGGCCCCGGCATGGTGCTCACGCTGTTCGCCGGGTACCCGGCGGTCTCGCTGCTCGGGCTGGGCGGGGCGTGGTTGGTGACCGCCGGCCGGACCCAGCTGCTGCTGTGGGTGTGCGTCGGTCTGCTGGCCGCCATGCTGCTGGCCGTCCGCAACGCCTACGGCGTGCTGTCCGTGCTGGTGACCGGTGGCCTGCTGGGCGCGGTGTCGTGGTACGCCGACCCGGCGTGGCAGGCCGTGTGCGGTGCGCTGCTGAGCTGGTTCCTGCTGTTCGGGGGTATCCGGCCGGTGCTGGAGCTGCGGGCGAAGCGGGCTCGCCGTCGGGTGCCCGATTCCGACGCCGACCAGTTGGCCCGGCTCACCGGGGTGCCGGCCGGGTTGTGGCTGGCCAGCTGGTTCCTCACCGGTGTCGTCTCGCTCGTCCTCGGGGCCCGCTGGATGCTGTTGCTGCCGCAGGTGTGATCTCCGGCGCATTGCTTGTCGGGCCTCCATCCAGCAGCATCGCGTCGTGACCAGCAATGCACTGGGCGGTACTTTCCCGCTGATCGACGGACGTGACGTGCACCGCGTGGGGTTCGGTGCCATGCAGCTCGCCGGACCCGGGGTGTTCGGCCCGCCGGCCGACCGGCAGCAGGCGCTGCAGGTCCTGCGGCGCGCGGTGGAGCTGGGCGTGGACCACATCGACACGAGCGACTACTACGGGCCGTGGGTGGTCAACGAGCTCATCGCGGAAGCCCTGCACCCCTACCCCGAGCAGCTCGTGATCGCCACCAAGATCGGCGCCTACCGGGACCACCGGGCGGCCTGGCTGCCGCTGGGGCACCCGGACGCGCTGAAGGCCCAGGTGCACGACAACCTGCGCCGGCTCCGGCTGGAGGCCCTGGACCTGGTGTACCTGCGGCACGTCGTCGAGCAACCGGGCATCACCCTCGCCGACCAGCTCGGTGCTCTGGTGGAACTGCAGCAGGAGGGGCTGATCCGGGCGATCGGCCTCTCCAACGTCGACGTCGAGCAGTTCGAACAGGCGCGGCAACTGGCCCCGGTCGCCGCGGTGCAGAACCTGTACAACCTCGTCAACCGCACCTCGGTGGCGCTGCTGCAGCGCACCGCCGAGCTCGGCGTGGCCTTCGTGCCGTTCTTCCCGCTCGGCTCCGGCTTCGCCGACAGCCGGGCTCGACGCGACTCGGTGCTGCAGGAGGTCGCTGATCGGCACGGGGTCGCACCAGCGCGGGTGTCGCTGGCGTGGCTGCTCCAGCGGTCGCCGAACGTGCTGCTCATCCCCGGCACCTCGAAGCTCGAGCACCTCGAGGAGAACACCGCGGCGGGTGATCTCGAGCTCAGCGCCGACGACCTCGCGAAACTGGACGACCTGGTGGCGGAGGGGGAGGCCCTCGAAGAAGCGCACTGAGCGCGCGGTGACTGCACGCCAGTTCGAATTAACACTTCCGAGGTCGGTGATTCGTGCTAAGAATGTAAAGGATCTTGATCGACACTCTGCGTCGCCGGACCATTACAGCTCGCGGGAAGGCGGCGTCGCCCAGTGGCCGGAACCAGCCGGGAAGGACGAGGAGAACTGCACTCCGGAGAGCGCGTGCTGCCGCTCCGCCGCGGATCGCCGGAGCGGGTGTCGACCGCACCGAGCCGCTCGAGAAGTCCTCTGGCGAGCGGTGGAGCGTCTCGGACCGGGTGGGACCGGCAGGACACCGCGATCTCGATGGGCAGGTGTGCGGACTTGGGAACTCCGGAAGAACCAGCGGCAGCGGATGTGCTCCCCCGCGGCTACTGCGACGCCGGCCGGAGAGCCGAACTGGCCGGCCGCTGGGCCGCCCGGCTCAGCGGTGCCTCCTGCTCCGGTCAACTCCGCTCGGCCGCCGAGGAATCGCTGCGGAAGCTCATCGACCGGCTGCTGGAAGCGATGACCGAGGACTCCGCCCTGGCCGGAACCGCTCAGCAGCTCGGCCGGCGGCTGGCCGAAACGTCACCGGAGGAGGACCCCGGCGCCAGTCTGCGAGTGCTGTGCGACCTCCTGCTGGGCGAGGACCCGCCCCGTGACCTGCACCGCCTGGCGACGGCGCTGTCCGAGGTGACCACCGGTTACGCGACCGCGATCCGGGACCGCCTCGCCGGTGAGCTGGCGGAGACGAAGCGCCGGGCGGACCGCAGCGAAGCGCGGTTCAGCGAAACCTTCGCCAACACCCCGGTCGGGATCGCCGTTTGCGACACGAGCGGTGCGTTCCTGCAGGTCAATCCGGCTTGGGAGGAGACCTTCGGCTATCCGGCCGAGGAACTCGCCGGGAAGACGATCTTCGACCTGTGCCATCCGGACGACGTGGCGGACGTCTCCGCCGCGTACCGGCAGCTCTCCGGCAGCGAGGGGGCCTGGCAGCTGCCGGAGCGGAAGCGACTGCTGCGGGCCAACGGCGGGCACGTGTGGGCGAACCTGGCGATTTCGGTGCTGCCGGACCAGGACGGCAAGCCGGCCAACTTCCTGACCATGGTGCAGGACGTCACCGACCTGCACCTGTTGCAGAAGCGGTTCCAGCACCAGGCGCTGCACGACCCCCTCACCGATCTGCCGAACCGGCAGTACTTCCGCACCCGGCTGGAGACCGCACTGGCCAACCACCCGGAGGACACGCTCACCGTCTACCACCTGGCGCTGGACGGCTTCGAGCTGATCAACGACGGGCTCGGGCACGAAGCGGGGGAGAAGCTGCTCCGCGCCGTCGCGCACCGGCTGCGCCAGCTCGTCGAGGGTGAGGACGCGTTGGTGGCCCGATTCGGCGGGGTCGAATTCGCGATCGTGGTCCGGCAGCGCGCGCAGACCCCGTCCATCGGGGAATTCGCCGGGATGATCAACCGGGCCCTGGCCGAGCCGGTCTACGTGGACCAGCACGGTGTCACCACTTCCGCCTGCATCGGTGTGGTGCAGCGGCAGGCCGCCGGCAGCGATCCGGCGGACCTGCTGTGGGCCGCTGATGTGGCGCTGCGCCGCGCCGAGCGGACCGGGAGCCGCCAGTGGGCGCTGTTCGACCCGGACCGGGGGTCGGAAGAGCGCGTCGAGGCCAAGCTGGCCGCGGTGCTCGCCGGCGGCCTGGAGCTCGGGGAGATGGACATCGTCTACCGGCCGCTGGTCTCGCTGGAGTCCGGTGAGCTGCTCGAGCTGGAAGCGCAGCTGTTGTGGGAAACCGGGGTGCACGACACCGTCGAGCACTCGGATTGCCTGCGCCTGGCCGAGAAGTCCGGTGCCGCTCTGGTGGTGCGGGACTGGGTGCTGCGGCAAGTGCGGGAGCAGCAGCGGGACTGGCAGCAGAGCGGTGAACCGGTGCCGGTCACGGTGGCGCTGAGCGAGAACCAAGCGCGCGATCCGGACCTGGTGGCGGCCGCGCGCCAGGTCCTGGCGTGGGACGACATCGGTCCCGGCTGGCTGCGGCTGCTGCTACCGGTGACCGTGCTGGAAACCGGAGACGAGGAGGCCAGGGAGAACCTCGCGCTGCTCGGCGAGCTCGGCCTGCGGACCGGTCTGCACGGGTTGCGCGGTGCCGCGGCGGAGCTGCGGCTGCTGCGCGAACTCGAGGTGGACACCGTCCGGTTGGCCGAAGACCTGGTTCAAGCGGTGCATTCGGCGGAATCCACCGAGGCGCCCGAAGTGCGGGCGGTGCACGCCTTCGTTCCGCTGCTGCAGCAGTGCGGTGCGCAGGTGTGGGTCAGCGGTGTCCACACTGAGCAGCAGGCGCAGGTGTGGCGGCAACTGGGGTGCGCGGTCGCGGCGGGTCCCGCGTTCGGCGATCCCGTGCTGTCCTTCGACGTGCCCGACTTGCTGGCCCGGTCCACGTCGGCGAACTGAGCGGGTTCCCACCGTTCCCCCGCTGCGCGGGCTTTTCCGCGGGAACGACGACGCGCTCGGCAACGCCCCGGAGCGCTGCGGTCCGCTGTGGAACAGGGGAGGTGCCGGCTCAGGACAGGGCTGCTTCGACGATGGCCAACGCCTGGTCGCGGCTGATGCCCAGGGCGTGCACCGTGCGGGCGTACTCGGCTGCGGCGGCCGCTGCTCTGCGATGGCTCTCGCTACCGGTGCCGCTGACGAAAGTGCCGGCCCGACCCCGCGTTTCGATCAGCCCGGCCTGCTCGAGCTCCCGGTAGGCCTTGGCCACCGTGTTCACCGCTATCCCCAGGTCGGCGGCCAAGGCCCGCACGGTGGGCAGCTTCGCCCCGACCGGAAGTTCACCGCTGTTGACCTGTTCGGCTATCGAGGAACGCACCTGCTCAAAAGGCGGCACACCGGAGTTGCTGTCGATGGTCAGCCGCATGTCGATCATTCCCGCGCCTTCCCGCTCACTGTGCCGTGCTGCCGTCCAGTATCCGCTCGGTCCTCGGTGGAGATCCGGCAACTCGTAATCCTGCCGCACGGAACGCTGATCCGCCCCCACCCGGTAATCGGAAATTCCCCGGACGGTTCCCGAGCGGATGCGGTCAGGCCCCGCGGAACGCGCGCAACAGCCGGTCCGCGGCCATGCTCGCCGTGAGCTCGCCGGAACGGACCTGTTCTTCCACCTCGCCGACGATGCTGCGCACCCCGGGGTGGTTGGTCAGCTCGGACATCAACTGGTCGCGCACCAGCGCCCAGGTCCACTCCACTTGCTGCCGGCTGCGCTTCTCGGCCAGCTCACCGGTTTCGCTCAGCGCGGCGTGGTGGCGCTCGACCTGCTCCCACACCTCGGCCAAACCGGTCCCGTGCAGACCGCTGCAGGTCAGCACCGGCGGCTTCCAGGAACTGCTCGCCGGGGGCAGCAACCGGAGCGCGCTGCGCAGCTCCCGAGCGGCCTTGCGGGCGTCCGCCTGGTGCTCCCCGTCGGCCTTGTTGACCGCGATGATGTCGGCCAGCTCCAGCACCCCTTTTTTGATCCCCTGCAGCTGGTCGCCGGTGCGGGCCAAGGTGAGCAGCAGGAAGCAGTCCACCATCTCGGCCACGGTCACCTCGGACTGGCCGACCCCCACGGTCTCCACCAGCACGACGTCGAACCCGGCGGCCTCCATGAGGACGATCGTTTCCCGGGTCGCCCGGGCCACCCCGCCCAGCGTGCCGGCGGAGGGGGAGGGGCGGACGAACGCCGCCGGATCGGTGGACAGCCGGGCCATCCGCGTCTTGTCACCGAGGATGCTCCCGCCGCTGCGGGTGGAGGAGGGGTCGACCGCCAGCACCGCGACCCGGTGGCCCGCCGCGGTGAGCATGGTGCCCAGGGACTCGATGAACGTGGATTTGCCGACACCGGGCACACCGGTGATCCCCACCCGGTGCGCCCCACCGCTGTGCGGGAGCAGCTCCGCCAACAGCTGGTGGGCTTTCTCCCGGTGGTCGGCGCGGGTGGACTCGACCAGGGTGATGGCCTGCGCGAGCTTGGCCCGGGACCCGGCGAGCACGCCTTTGGCGTAGTCCTGGACATCGATGTTACGGGGCATGATCAGCTCTCAGCCTAACCGAGTACGAGCGGCTCCGACCGGTGCTGGCAGGTGGGGAGGCGCCGCGCGCCGGCCCACCTGCCAGCCCACCGGCTTGGCAAGCGGCTGTCAGTACCCGAGCCGGGTACGCAGCTCCTGCAGCAGGTCGGCGGCGGCGTCGGCGATCACCGTCCCGGGCGGGAAGATCGCGCTGGCGCCGGCCTGGCGCAGGGCGTCGAAGTCGGCCGGCGGGATGACCCCGCCGACGACGATCATGATGTCCTCCCGCCCGACCGCGCGCAGCTCGTCCCGCAGCGCCGGGACCAGGGTGAGGTGCCCGGCCGCGAGGCTGGAGACGCCGACGATGTGCACGTCGGCTTCCGCGGCCTGGCGAGCCACTTCGGCCGGAGTCTGGAACAGCGGCCCCACGTCCACGTCGAAGCCCAGGTCGGCGAACGCGGTCGCGATCACCTTCTGACCGCGGTCGTGCCCGTCCTGGCCCATCTTGGCGACCAGGATGCGCGGCCGACGTCCTTCTTCCTCGGCGAACTCCTCGACCTGCTTGCGGACCTCGGCCAGTCGCTGGGAGGGCCCGGATTCCTCGCGGTACACGCCGGAGATGGTACGGATCTGCCCCGAGTGCCGGCCGAAAACCTTCTCCAGGGCGTCGGAGATCTCCCCGACCGTTGCCTTGGCCCGGGCGGCGTCCACCGCCAGGGCCAGCAGGTTGTGCTCCAGGTCGTTGGGGCGCTCCCCGGACATGGCCGCCTCGGCCGCGGCGGTCAACCTGCGCAGCGCGTCGTCGCAAGCCTGCTGGTCGCGTTCTTCCCGCAACTTGCGGAGCTTGGCGATCTGCTGCGCCCGGACCTCGGCGTTGTCCACTTTGAGGACTTCGACTTCCTCGTCCCCGTCGTAGCGGTACTTGTTGACCCCGATCAGCGGTTGGCGACCGGTGTCGATCCGCGCCTGGGTCCTGGCCGCGGCTTCCTCGATCCGCAGTTTGGGGATGCCCGCGTCGATGGCCTTCGCCATGCCGCCGGCGTCCTCGATCTCCCGCAGGTGGGTCCACGCCCGCTCGGCCAGTTCCTTGGTGAGCCGTTCCAGGTAGTAGCTGCCGCCCCACGGGTCGATGACCCGGGTGGTCCCGGACTCCTGCTGCAGCACCAGCTGGGTGTTGCGGGCGATGCGGGCGGAGAAGTCGGTCGGCAGCGCCAGCGCCTCGTCCAGCGCGTTGGTGTGCAGCGACTGGGTGTGCCCCTGGGTGGCGGCCATCGCTTCCACGCAGGTGCGCACCACGTTGTTGTAGACGTCCTGGGCGGTCAGCGACCAACCGGAGGTCTGCGAGTGCGTGCGCAGGGACAGCGACTTGGGGTTCTTCGGCTCGAAGGCGTGGATCAACTTCGCCCACAGCAGTCGCGCCGCCCGCAGCTTGGCGACCTCCATCGCGAAGTTCATCCCGATGCCCCAGAAGAACGACAACCGGGGCGCGAACGCGTCGATGTCCAACCCGGCGTCCAACCCGGCCCGCACGTACTCGACACCGTCCGCCAGCGTGTACGCCAACTCCAGGTCAGCGGTCGCCCCGGCCTCCTGGATGTGGTAGCCGGAGATGGAGATCGAGTTGAACTTCGGCATCCGCTGCGAGGTGTAGGCGAAGATGTCGGAGATGATCCGCATCGACGGCTGCGGCGGATAGATGTAGGTGTTGCGGACCATGAACTCCTTGAGGATGTCGTTCTGGATGGTGCCCGCCAGCTTCTCCGGCGGCACCCCCTGCTCCTCGGCCGCCACGATGTACAGCGCCATCACCGGCAGCACGGCACCGTTCATGGTCATCGACACGCTCATGCGGTCCAACGGGATCCCGTCGAACAGCTGGCGCATGTCGTAGATCGAGTCGATCGCCACGCCGGCCATCCCGACGTCCCCGGCCACCCGCGGGTGGTCGGAGTCGTAGCCGCGGTGCGTCGCCAGGTCGAAGGCCACCGAGAGGCCCTTCTGCCCGGCTGCGAGGTTCCGCCGGTAGAAGGCGTTCGACTCCTCAGCGGTGGAGAACCCGGCGTACTGGCGGATGGTCCACGGCTGGTTGACGTACATCGTCGGGTAGGGGCCGCGCAGGAACGGCGCCAGACCGGGATAGGTGCGCAGGAAGTCCAGCCCGTCGACGTCGTCCGCCGTGTACAGCGGGCGGATGCCGATGCCTTCCGGCGCGTCCCACACCAGCGCGTCGGAGTCCTTGCCGGCGGTTTCGCGCAGCGCCTGCTCCCACCGCGCCGAGTCGGCCGGGGGCGGGCTGTCCAGCGGGATGTCGGCGAAGTTCGGGATCTGCGTCATTGCCCCACTCCCAACCTGCGGTGAACCTCGGTGAGCACGCTGAGCGCGTCGCACCCGGAATGGATGTAACCGTCCACATCGGGCACTGGCGGATCCGCCGGCTTGCCGGCCAGCAGCACGTGGCCAGCGCCGGCTTCCTTGAGAGCGCGCGCGGTTTCCGCGGCCCGTTCGGCGTAGACCTGGTCGGTGGAGCATAGGCACACCACCGGAGCTGCTTCCGGAGCGGCCGCCAGGACTTCCGAAGTGGACTGCGTCGGGCCGGCCTCGGTCGCGTCGATACCGCCGGCGGCGAAGAGGTTGCGGGCGAACGAAGCGCGCGCGTTGTACTCCGCCAGCGAACCGAGGGTGGCCAGGAAGACCGCTGGTCGGGAACCGGTCGCTTCGGTCACCGCGTCAGCGGCGTCCCGCAGCTGCTCGAAGTCCTCGGCGTACCGGTGCCGGGGGAGCCCTCCACCGGGCTGCTGCGGTGCCGGCCGTCGGGGCAGCGGCTTCTCGAAGAGGTCCGGGAACTCGCTGACCCCGGTGATGGCGTCCGTTCGGTGGGCGATCGCCCGCCGGCGCTGCTGCCACGTCTCGGCCAGCTGCTCGGCGAGCGTCCCGTCCGCCAGCACGGTCGGGAAACCACCGGCGCGCTCGATCTCCTGGAACCGCTGCCAAGCCCGCTGGGCCAGCTCGCTGGTCAACGACTCCACGTACCAAGAACCCCCGGCCGGGTCGATCACCTGGGCCAGGTGCGACTCCTCCAGCAGGAGGGTCTGGGTGTTGCGGGCGATGCGGCGCGCGAACGAGTCCGGCAAGCCGATCGCCGCGTCGAACGGCAGGGTGGTGATCGCCTGGGCCCCGCCCAGCGCCGCGGAGAAGGTCGCGATGGTGTTGCGCAGCATGTTCACCCACGGGTCGCGGCGGGTGAGCATCGCCGGCGAGGTCACCGCGTGCTGCTGCTGGGCGCGGGCCGACTCCTCGACCCCGCAGGCCCGGGTGACCCGCTCCCACAGCTGCCGGGCGGCCCGCAGTTTGGCGATGGTGAGGAACTGGTCGGCGGTGGCGGCGTAGCGGAACTCCAGCTGCCGCGCCGCTGCGTCGACGTCCAAGCCGGCTTCGGTCAACCAGCGCAGGTAGGTGGTCGCGGCGGCGAGGGTGCAGGCGAGCTCCTGGCTGTCCGAACCGCCCGCTTCGTGGTAGGGCAGCCCGTCCACGGTGATGGCCCGCACCCCGGGCAGCTCGCTGGCGCACTTGCGGGCCAGTTCGGCAGCGGTCGCGGGGCTGGCGGTCTCACCGGTCCGGGCCTGCGCGCCGAGCGGGTCGGTGCCGAGGCTGCCGCGCAGCGCCCGGGGCGCCACGCCCTGCGCGTTGGCCAAGGCGAGCAGTTCCTCGGTCGCCTTGGTCGTGTCCGCCCCGGCGTCCAGGACGATGCTCACCATGTCCAGGTGGACGCCGTTGAGCGCCTCCGGCAGGTCGCTGATCGGGATGCCGCCGGTGCCCAGTCGCAGCCACACCGAGGTGGCGCCGTTCTCCAGATCGGCCAGCACCTCCCGGTTGGTCAGCGCGGCATCCGGGTCGTGGTGCAGTTGGCGGACGTCCCAGCCCTCGGTGCTGGTGCCCTGCGGAAGGCTGCCGCGGACGAACGGGGCGAGGCCGGGAACTCCCGGGTCCTGCGGGCTCTCGGTGTAGAGGGGGTGCACCGTGATCCCGTCGTACGTCGAGGAGGCGAGCACGTCCTCCACGGCCTCCGGGGGTTCGGTGTCTTCGCGCAGCAGACCTGACCTGCGGAGAACTTTCGTCACTTGCGCCCGCCACTGCTCCCGGGTCGGTTCCGGGAACTCCGCTGCCAGCGGCAGACCCCTCGACACTGAGTGCGCCATGGGACCTGATGGTAGGCCTAGGTCACGGGGGAAGAACTGGTCAATTCTGTGACACGTCTCGCAGCAGTTCGGGCGCGGTCCGCGGTCGACACCGCCGCGGAATCGATCCCCTCGCAGGTCGGAGCGGTGGCGCCGGGGCTAGTTGAGGGCCACGATCGCCCCGTTGAGGGCCGTGGCGAACACCGTCCAGATCAGGTAGGGGAGCAGGAGCAGCGCAGCGGGCCGGTCGATGCGCCACAGGACCACCACGGTCGCCGCGGTCACCAGGTCCAGCAGCACGATCTCGCCCAGTGCCACCTTGCGGGCGCCCGCGCCGAAGAACAGCGGCGGCCACAGCGCGTTCAACACCAGGTTGACCGCGTACCAGGGCAGCCACCGCCGCTGCTCGGAGCCGCGCCGCGCGCTCACGTACCAGGCCCGCCAGCCGGCGATGGCGATCAGGACGTACAGCACCGTCCACACCGGGCCGAACAGCCAGGACGGGGGTGACCACGAGGGGCGCCGCAGCACGGCGTACTGCTCGGCCGACGAGGACGCCGTCAGCGCTCCGATCGCGGCAGCGGCGCCGACCGCTGCGGCGAACACCGCCGCAGCGCCGATGGCCCCGAGCACTGTCGGTCGAGATCGCGTCATACCGACTGAGGCTAGTCCGGGGGCCGGGGCAGCGCCTGCCGAGCGAGCTGGGAATCCCCCGGCTGCGGGGCTGTTGGGGGGCACGTCCTCCCGAGGGGGCCCAGCGCGGGAGCGGCCGTTCGGCGCACCGCCTTCCGTCCAGTCAGGACTTCGAACTGGGGCGGGCGCACGCGTTGGCGAAGCGGAAGAGCGGGTGGGGACGCGGAAGACCGGAAGACCGCGAGAGCTGGCCGATCGGTGACCACCGATCAGGTGCGCACCTCGCCGGGTGCGGGCGCAGCTCGACCCACCGGACGAGGGGCGGGCGCGTCACGGGTCCTTGCCGAACCCGCAGAGGTGGTACTCCCACCCGGCGTCGGGCGAGTAGTGCAGCTCGTAGAACGTCTCGATCTTGGGGCCTTCGTGCAGGTGGATGTGGCGCAGCCTACGTCCGGCCACCGCTTCGGAATCCCGCAGGTCCTGCACACGTCCATCCAAGGGGCCACCCACGAAGCGCACATTCCGGTTCGCCATGCCCCCCATTGTCGGGGACCGGAGCTGCTGTGTCTGTCGTCAGCAAGGCTGACCCCGGTTTCAGCACGCGGGGGCTGCCGGGGACGATGGAGGGACGATGAAGCTCACCGACTACCTGCCGCCAGCGGATCCGGAAACCGGTGCTCCGGACCCGGACGCGTTGTTCGAATCGTTCACCAGCTGGACCTCCGAACAGGGCATCGAGCTGTACCCGGCGCAAGAAGAAGCGCTCATGGAGGTCGTCACCGGCGCCAACGTCATCCTCAGCACGCCCACCGGCTCGGGCAAGAGCCTGGTCGCGGTCGGCGCCCACTTCACGAGCCTGGCCGCGGGCAAGCGCAGCTTCTACACCGCGCCGATCAAGGCCCTGGTCTCGGAGAAGTTCTTCGCCCTGGTGGACGTGTTCGGGGCGGACAACGTCGGGATGATGACCGGGGACAGCAGCGTGAACCCGGACGCGCCGATCATCTGCTGCACCGCGGAGATCCTGGCCAACATCGCGCTGCGCGACGGTGAGCGCGCGGACGTCGACCAGGTCGTGATGGACGAGTTCCACTTCTACTCGGAACCGGAGCGCGGTTGGGCGTGGCAGGTGCCGCTGATCGAACTGCCCCGGGCGCAGTTCTTGCTGATGTCGGCCACCCTGGGGGACGTCTCCTTCTTCGAGAAGGACCTCACCCGCCGCACCGGGCGGGAAACCGCGGTGGTCACCTCCGCGGAACGCCCCGTGCCCCTGACCTTCCGCTACGCGAAAACCCCGCTGCACGAGACGATCGAGGAGCTCCTCCACGGCAACCAAGCGCCGATCTACATCGTCTACTTCAACCAGGCCTCGGCGGTGGAGCAGGCCCAGGCGCTGATGAGCATCAAGGTGGCCACCCGGGAGCAGCGGGACCAGATCGCTGAATCGATCGGGAACTTCAAGTTCACCGCCGGCTTCGGCAAGACGCTCTCCCGACTGCTCCGGCACGGCATCGGCGTGCACCACGCCGGGATGCTGCCGCGGTACCGCCGACTGGTCGAACAGCTCGCCCAGGCCGGGCTGCTGAAGGTCATCTGCGGCACCGACACCCTCGGGGTGGGCATCAACGTCCCCATCCGGACCGTGGTGCTGACTTCGCTGACCAAGTTCGACGGGGTGCGCACCCGGCACCTGAAGGCCCGCGAATTCCACCAGATCGCCGGGCGAGCCGGGCGGGCCGGCTACGACACCGCGGGTTACGTGGTCGTGCAGGCGCCCGAGCACGAGATCGAGAACGAGCGGGCCCTGGCCAAGGCCGCCAGCGATCCGAAGAAGAAGAAAAAGGTGGTGCGCAAGAAACCCCCGGAAGGCTTCGTCTCCTGGAGCGAGAAGACCTTCGAGAAGCTGGTGGCCGCCGAACCGGAGCCGCTGCGCTCCAGCTTCGCGGTCAACCACGCGATGCTGCTGAACGTGATCAACCGGCCTGGGGACGCCTACCAGGCGATGAAGCACCTGCTCACCGACAACCACGAGGACCGGCCCGCGCAGCGGCGGCACATCCTGCGTGCCATCGCGATCTACCGGGCGCTGCTGGCCGCCGGGGTGGTCGAACAGCTCGACGAGCCCGACGAGCAGGGGCGGCGCGTGCGGCTCACGGTGGACCTGCAGTTCGACTTCGCGCTCAACCAGCCGTTGTCGCCGTTCGCGCTGGCCGCCATCGAACTGCTGGACGCCGACTCGCCCAGCTACGCGCTGGACGTGGTCTCCATCATCGAATCCACTCTGGACGACCCGCGGCCGGTGCTCTCGGCCCAGCAGAAGAAGGCGCGCGGAGAAGCCGTGGCGCAGATGAAGGCCGAAGGGCTCGACTACAACGAGCGGATGGAACTGCTGGAGGAGATCACCCATCCGCAGCCGCTGGCCGACCTGCTGGAATCCGCTTACGAGACCTACCGCAAGGGGCATCCGTGGGTCGGGGAGCACGAGCTCTCCCCGAAGTCGGTCGCGCGGGACATGTACGAGCGCGCGATGAACTTCGTCGAGTTCATCGGGTACTACGGGTTGGCCCGCTCGGAAGGGCTGGTGCTGCGCTACCTGGCGGACGTCTACCGCGCGCTGCGCCACACGGTTCCCGACGACGCGAAGAACGAGGAACTGGTCGACATCATCGAGTGGCTCGGCGAGCTGGTCCGCCAAACCGACTCGAGCTTGCTCGACGAGTGGGAGAAGCTGCGGAACCCCGGTGCGGAACCGGTGGTCGAGGGGCCGGTCGAAGAAGAGACCGGCGGGATCACCCGCAACAAGCGGGCGTTCCGGGTCCAGGTGCGCAACGCCATGTTCCGGCGAGTGGAACTGGCCGCCCGGCAGCGCTACGAGGAGCTGGGCGAGCTCGACGCCGAAAGCGGCTGGGACGCCGATGCGTGGGCCGAAGCGCTGGACGAGTACTTCGAACAGCACGACGAAATCGGCACCGATGCCGATGCCCGCGGCCCGCACCTGCTGATGATCACCGAAGAACAGGACCGCTGGCTGGTGCGCCAGATCTTCGACGACCCCGAAGGGGACCACGACTGGGGCATCAGCGCCGAGGTCGACCTGGCGGAATCCGACGAGCTCGGCACCGCGGTCGTTCGAGTTACCGACGTGAACCAGTTGTGACACAGTAGACGCAGGTAGTCGATGGCGGCAGCGGGAAGCCGGGCCGCCGCGGCTGGTTCGCCAGCAGCCAGGTCGTCGAGGGCGGGAGGAGCGGTCATGCCCAAGACTGTGGTGGTCGGGATCGACGGGTCCGACGAATCCGCTCGCGCGCTTCGCTGGGCGGCCGACTACGTCCGCGAGGTCGGAGGCCTGGTGCACGCCATCACGGTGTGGCACCAGCCGGTCCAATTCGGCTACCGGTTGCACGTCTCGGACGGCGACCTGGAGCAGCAGGCCCGGAGCTCGCTGACGAAGGTGGTCGAACCGGTCAAGGCCGAGTACCCGGACGTGGACATCCGCCCCCGGCTGATCCGCGGCCACGTGGTCGACGAACTGGTGGGCTTGTCCATGCAGGCCGACCTGATGGTGGCCGGCAACAAGGGGCACGGCGCGTTCACCGGGATGATGGTGGGGTCGGTGGCGTTGAAGCTGGTGCACCACGCCCGCTGCCCGGTGACGATCGTGCGCTGACCGGGCCAGCGAGGCCGCGGCTTCAGGAGCGGGCGGCCGTGAAGTCGGACCGCTCCAGCAGCCAGGACACGCCGAGGCCGGCGACCAGGCCCCAGAACGCCGAGCCGATGTTGAACAGCTGCACGTCCGAAACGGTCACCACGAACGTGATCAGCGCGCCGAGGGTGAACCGGCCGGAGAACGCGGTGACGAAGGAGCTCTGCAGCACCCGCAGCATCGCCAAGCCGCCCAGCACCGTGATGAACGCTTCCGGGGCGCCCAGCATCAACCCGGTGAACAGGGGTGCGAACAGCCCGAAGACCACCGCCAGCGCGCCGCAGCAGATGCCCGCGACGTAGTGCCGGGAGCGCTCTCCCGAGGCGGTCAGCAGCGCGTTCGTCGGCCCGGTCAGGCAGGTCGAGACCGCGCCGGTGAAGGAGGTCAGCACCGACCACGTGCCGCAGGCGATCGTGACGGTGTTGACCGGGGCGGTGTGCCCCGCCGACCGCAGCACCGCCACGCCCTGGCCGTTCTGCACCACCAGCACCGTGATCGCCAGCGGGACCACCAGCTCCAGGATCGCCTGCCCGGAGAAGACCGGTGTCTGCAGCACCGGGCGCGCCAGCCAGTCGCCGGAACCGAACCCGCCGGTGAAACGGCCGGACAGCGCCACCGCGATCACCCCGACGACCAGGGCGCCGAGGACCGGCGGGATCCGCCTCCCCAGCCCCGAGTGCCAGCTCAGCAGCAGGAACACCGCCACCATGGGCACCGCGATCAGCGCGTCCGCGGTCACCGAGCGCACCAGGTCGAGGCCGAAGCCGAGGAACACCCCGGCGACCATGCCCATCACGATGGGCATGGGCACCGCCGCCATCGCCCGGCGGATCCACCCGGTCAGCCCCAACCCCAGCACCAGCAGCCCGGTCACCACGAAACTGCCGACGACCTCGGGCCACGTCAGGTGGGTGAGGGCCGGGCCGACCAGCACCGTGCCGGGGATGGTCCAGAAGAACGACAACGGCTGCTGGTACACCCAGCACGCGAGCACGGTGAGCACGCCGTTGAGGAAGAAGACGCCGAAGATCCACGAGGCGATCTCGGCCGCGGACAGCCCGCCCTGCTGACCGACGGCGAGGATCACCGCCACCGGCCCGGTGGCCGCGAAGACCAGGCCGACGAAGCCGTTGGCGGCGTAGCGAGCGCCGAAATCCTCGCGCAATTTCCGAAAACCCGGAAACGGGCGCGGTGGAGATTCGAGGAGGCGGCGATCCATATGCTGGGTCGCAGTTTTCATATTCCTCCCGTCTCAATTCCCCGCACATGCGAAGAACCACCCCGGAAAGGACTCCGGTGGTGGTTCTGCAAATGCGGATTCAGCAGAGTTTCAGCAGGTCAAGGGTGTGTTCGGGATTTTCGAGCGCCGCGGCGCCGAGTGCAGGCCGTTTCTACCTTTCCGATGCGAAACCAGAACAGGAGAATGTGCTGCTGATCACTTTTCCGGTGGATCTGATTCTTTCCGGTGGCGCGACCGGTGATCATCCGCGCGGAAAGCGATCGGGTGGTATTGGTGCAGGTCCGGGCTCATTCCTGAGCGGCCAGCGCCCCCAGCCACGCTGAATCCGCCGCTTCGGCTGCCGCGGCGCTCGCCGCATCGCCCGCGGCCGCCGCGTCCAGGTCGCCACCCGCTGCCGCGAGGTTCACCCGAGCGAGGCGGGTTGCGCTGCGGGCGGCTGCCGCGGCCAGCGACGCCGCCGTCGCCGCATCCCCGCGCACAGCGCGTTCGGCCGCACCGACGACCCGCTCGGCCAGCACCGCGACTTCGGCCGCTGCTCGAGCGATGCGCAGCGGTGGCTGCGCCGCCGCGGTGAACGCCTCCCGAAGGGCCTCGCGGCGTTCCACGCCGGTTCGCCGCTGGGCCTCGAGCACCCGCGCGTACGCAGCGGCGTCCTCGTCGACCAGCGACTCGGCCCGGGACCGGAGCGCGCCGGCCGCGGCCGCCCCGGCAGCGCCGTCCGACAACCGGGCGGTCATCTCCACCAGGGCGGCGGCCGCGGCCGTGGTCACCGCGCACACCGCTCCCGCGGTCGCGGTGGGTCGGGGCGCGGCGATCTCGGCCAACGCCTCCCGCAGCGGCATGTCGAGGAAGGCACCCGGTTCGCGCTCGGCCGTCACGACAGACCGACCACCTGCCCGTGCTCGTCGATGTCGATCTGCTCGGCCGCGGGGTGCGATCCCAAACCCGGCATGGTCCGCATCTCCCCGCAGATCGGGTAGATGAACCCGGCCCCGACCGAGGCCCGCACTTCCCGCACCGGCAGCGTCCACCCGGTGGGGGCGCCGACCAGAGAGGGGTTCGAGCTCAGCGACAGGTGCGTTTTCGCCACGCACACCGGCAGGTGGCCGAAACCGTTGGCCTCGTAGTCGTCCAACGCACGCGCCGCTGCCGGCTGGTACGAGACCCCGTCCGCGCCGTAGACCTTGGTGGCGATGGTCTCGATCTTGGTGCGCAGCCCGGCCGAATCCGAGTACAGGAACCGGAAGCTCCCGGGCTCCTCGGCCGCTTCCACGACCGCCTCGGCCAGTTCCAACGCGCCTTTGCCGCCTTCGGCGAAGTGGTTGCACACCGCCACCCGGGCGGACTCGGACTCGGCCACTTCCCGGATCGCCTGGTGCTCGCTGGGGAAGTCGGTTGGGAACGCGTTGATCGCGATCACCGGGGACACCCCGTGCAACCGGATGTTGTCGATCTGCTTGCGCAGGTTCTCCGCCCCGGCGAGCACGTCGTCGGGGTTCTCCGCCAGCATTTCCTCCGGCAGCGGTTTGCCAGCGACCACTTTGTACCGTCCGGAGTGGGCCTTGAGCGCTCTGACCGTCACCACCAGGACCGCCGCGTCCGGACGCAGACCGGAAACCCGGCACTTGATGTTGAAGAACCGCTCCGCCCCCATGTCGGCACCGAAACCGGCTTCGGTGACCAGGTAGTCGGCGCACTTCCCGGCGATCAGATCGGCGACCACCGAACTGTTGCCGTGCGCGATGTTGCCGAACGGGCCGGCGTGCACCAGGACCGGGGTGTTCTCCGTGGTCTGCATCAAGTTGGGTTTGATCGCATCGCGCATGATCGCGGCCATGGCCCCCGCGGCCCGCAGCTGCTCGGCGGTCACGGGCTTCCCGTCGCAGGTGTACCCCACGACGATCCGTCCCAGCCTGGCCCGCATGTCGTGCAGCGAGGTGGACAGCGCCAGCACCGCCATCACCTCGCTGGCAGCGGTGATGTCGAACCCGGTCTGCCGCGGTGTGCCGTCGTTGCGGCCTCCCAAGCCGGTGACGATGTTCCGCAGATCGCGGTCGTTGATGTCGATCACCCGGCGCCAGGTGATCCGCATCGGGTCGATCCCCAGCGCGTTCCCCTTGTGCAGGTGGTTGTCCACCATGGCGGCGAGGAGGTTGTGCGCCGAGGTGACCGCGTGCATGTCCCCGGTGAGGTGGAGGTTCAGCGATTCCATCGGCACGACCTGGCTGTACCCGCCGCCCGCCGCGCCGCCCTTGATGCCGAAGGTCGGTCCCATCGAGGGCTGCCGGACCGCCACCGCCGACCGCTTGCCGAGGTGGTGCAGCGCCTGCCCCAAACCGATGGTGGTGGTCGTTTTGCCCTCGCCGAGCGGGGTGGGGGTGATCGCGGAGACCACCACGTACTTCGCCTGCGGGTTGCCGGCGAGCTCGTCGATGGCTTCCAACGATATCTTCGCCACGTTCCGCCCGTGGGGTTCCAGCAGGTGCGAGCCGATGCCGAGTTGGGCAGCGATGTCCGGCAACGGCTTCAACGGCGTGGACCGGGAGATTTCCAAATCGGACGGGATCGTCATGCCGAAACCTCCCCGTGTCGAGTCGTGAACTCCTGGAACCAGTCCGCGGTGCGGGCGACTTCGTTGAAGGTGAAGAAGTGCCAACCGGCGATGCCGTTGGCCGGGTCGTTGGCGAACGGGTACAGCTGGGCGAGCAAGTCGTCAGCGCTGTACCGGTTGACCAGTTTGGACAGGATTCCGTGCTGCTTGCGCAAGTAGCGCGTCGATTCCCCGAGGCCGATGCGCAGCGCGATCCGCATCAACTTGCGCATGTCGACCACACCCGGCATGCCCAAGTAGATCGGCAGCTGGATCCCGCGCTGGCGGACCGCGGTCACCCAGTTGGTGATCGTCTCCGCGGAGAAGCACATCTGCGAGACGATGTAGTGCGCGTAGCGGGATTTCTGCGCCATCGCCTGCACCGTGCTGTCGTCGGGGATGAGCGCGTGCGGTTCCGGATACCCGGTGATGCCGATCCGCTCCGGGAGCCGGCCGAGCTCCTCCGCGGCGCGCAGCAAGGAGAGCGCGTCCGGGAAAGGCCCGGCGGGAGCGGTGGAGTCACCGCCCACCACGAACACCTCGGAGATCCGGTGGGCGGTGAGCTGGTCCAGCACGTCCACCAGGTGCCCGGTGCTGGACACCGAGCGGGCCGCGATGTGCGGCACAGCCCGGTATCCCGCGCTCTGCAGGCGGCCCGACAGTTCCAGCGTCGGCTCCAGGCCCCGGCGCGGGGAAGCCGTCACGGTGACGGTGGTGCCCGCCGGCAGGTGGTCGACCAGCGCAGCGGTGTCGTTCAGCGGCAGGACCTCGAACCGGGTGCTCACCGCTTGTTGGAGTTGGCCAGAACTCATGTCCGTTCACCGCGATCCAGCTACGCCGGGGCTTGTTCCACGCGCTTGGGGATGTCCTTGGTCGGGTCCAGGAACGGTTTCTCGACCACGACGGCGTCCTGCGGTCCGTGCTGGGTGTCGACCACCAGCTGGGTGCCCAGCTCCTGGTAGGCGATGGGCACCATCGCGTACCCGATGTTGCGACCGAGGCGCGGCGAGTAGCAGGCGGAGGTGACCTCGCCTATCCGCAGCCCGTGGGGGTCGTGCACGTCGAAGACGTCGATCATCGATCCGTCGTTGAACGAGCCCACGCTGGGGCCGTCGATCTCCACCCCGACGAGCTTGCGGGAGATGCCTTGCTGCTTGATCCGCTGCAGCGCCTGCTTGCCGATGAAATCGGCTTCCTGGTCGAGGTCCACCATCCACGTCTTCTCGAAGCCGTAGCCGACTTCGAACGGGTTGGTCTCGTAGGTGATGTCGCAGCCCCACGACAGGATCCCGGCCTCGATGCGGCGGATGTGGCACGGTCCGATGACCTTCATGCCGTGCGGCTTGCCGGCTTCCCAGATCAGGTCCCACAGCTTGACGCCGTACTTGCTGGCCTCGTGCAGGTAGATCTCGTAACCCAGTTCCGCGGTGTACCCGGTCCGGGAGACCACGACCTGCATGCCTTCGATCTCCTTGTGGACCGCGTAGTAGTACGGCACTTCCCGGATCGAGTCGCCGAACAGGTCGACCATCACGTCCAGCGATTTCGGCCCCTGGATCTGCACCGGGCCCACGTCCGCTTCGCGGATCTGCACGTCCATGCCCAGGCTGTAGGCCAATCCCTTGGCCCACAGCAGGACGTCGCTGTCCGCTAGGGACAGCCAGAAGTGGTTCTCATCGAGCCGCAGCAGCACCGGGTCGTTGATGATGCCGCCGTCCTCGTTGGTGATGAAGACGTACTTGCACTGCCCGACCTTGCACTTGTTGAGGTCGCGCGGCACCAGCATGTTGGTGAACTCGAACGCGTCCGGCCCGGTGATCTCCACCTGCCGTTCCACGCCCACGTCCCACAGCGTGACGCCTTCCAGCAGCGCCCAGTACTCCGCGATCGGATCACCGTAGTGCCGGGGGTGGTAGGTGTGGTTGTACACGCTGTACATGGCCACGCCGTGCTTCCGCGAGGCGTAGAAGTACGGGGATTTGCGGATTCGCGGGTAGAGCAGGACTCCTGGGGCCGAATTGATCATTGGAGAAGCTCCTTTGGGGTTGGGTTGAACGCTTTGCCGACCGGTGTTCAGCTGCGCATGCGCGCCATACCGGGGTCGAAAACCGGGTCTTCGACGACCGTTGCCGGATGTCGTCGACCGAAGTAGGAGACGAAGGCGGAACTGCCGGGGGAGGAGAGGTCGGCGGGAAGCCAGGCGTAAGCGAGGCTCTTGCCGACGCTGTGGCCGTACCCGCAACTGGTGGTGAAGCCGACCGCTCGGTTGCTGCTCTCCTCCGCGAACACCGCTTCGGAACCGAGCAGCACGGTCCCGTCGTCGATGGTCAAGCAGCACAGCTTCCGCCGCAGAGGCCTCTCCTGGCGGCGCAGCAGCGCTTCTCGACCGATGAAGTCCCCCTTCGCCACCCGGACCGCGAACGACAGGCCGGCCTCGTGCGGATCGTGCTCGGTCCACATGTCCGTTCCCCAGGCCCGGTAGCCCTTTTCCAGGCGCAGCCCGTTGAAGGCGGCCCGCCCCCCGGGGAAGATCCCGTGCTCCTTCCCGGCGTCGGACAACAGGTCCCACAGCCGCAGCCCGAAGTCAGCGGAGGGGTACAGCTCCCAACCGAGTTCGCCCACATAGGACAGGCGGAGCGCGGTCACCGGTACCTCCCCGACGTGGAGCTGCTTCGCCCGGAAGAACCGGAAGGACTCGTTCGACACGTCCTGATCGGCCAGTTCCTGCAGCACGTCCCGGGCGCGCGGTCCCCACAGGCCGATGCAGCAGGTGCCACCGGTGATGTCCCTGATGTGCACCGAGTCGTCGGCGTGCTGGCGCAACCAGGCGATGTCGCGCGGCCCGTTGCAGCCGACCTGGAAGAGGTCTTCCCGCAGCCGGGCGACGGTGATGTCGGAGCGGATGCCGCCGTTGTGGTCCAGCATCAGGGTGTAGGTGACGTAACCGGGTGCGCGGTCCAGCTGGTTCGTGGTCAGGCGTTGCAGCAACTTCAGCGCTCCCGGGCCGCTCACCTCGGCCCTGGTCAACGAAGTCATGTCGTACATGGCCACCCGCTCGCGAGTGGCCCGGTGCTCGCCGGCGACCACCGGCGACCAGTACCGACCGGCCCACGGGTCGGGTTCGGGGATGTCGCGGTCGTCGAGCAGCCCGGTGTTGCACTCGTACCAGTGCGGCCGTTCCCACCCGTTGGCTTCCAGGAACACCGCGCCGAGCTCCTGCTGGCGGGGGTAGAACGGGCTGGTGCGCAGCGGCCGCGGCTGCTCCGGCGGCTGCTGAGGGTGGATGATGTCGTAGACCTCCCGGAAGCTCTGCGCGCTGCGTTGGGCCACATAGGACGGGCTGTGCGCGAACCGGTCCAGCCGGCGCACGTCCGCTGCGCGCAGGTCGATGCTGGGCACGCCGTGGGCGAACCACTCGGAGACCGCTTTGCCCACTCCTGGGCCGTGCGTGAGCCACACCGCTTCGGCGAGCCAGAAGTTCGGCACCTCGGTGGTGGGGCCGAGCACGGGCATGCCGTCGGGGGTGAACAGGAACACCCCGTTCATGCCTTCGGCGATCTCGGTCTGCTGCACCGCCGGGATCAGTTGGCAGGCGTCCTTCCACGGCTGGGCGAAGTCCTCCGGTGTGAACGGGTGCACCGAGGCCATCCCGGCCCAGCCGCCCCCTTCCGGCGGAGCCTCCGCGCCGTCGCCCGGGGCGGCGGTGGGAGCCAGTTCTTCGCTGCTGACCGGGATGACCCGGTGCTGGTAGGAACCGATGCCGAAGCGGTCGCCGGCCTGCCGGAAGTACATCGAGCAGTCCTGGTGCCGGAGGATCGGCTGCTGCACTTCGTCGGGCCCGGCGGTCAGCCCGGGGACCGGTGTGGTGACGGCGTACTGGTGGGCCAGTGGTTGCACCGGCACCGACACCCCGGCCATCCGGCCGATCTCGGGACCCCAGATGCCCGCGCAGCAGATCACCGCGTCCACGGTGAAATCTCCTCGGCTGGTGCACACTTTCTGGACCCGGCCGCCGCGGAGGCCGAAACCGGTGACTTCGGTGCGCTCCAGGTAGCGGACCCCGCGCTGGCGGGCTCGGGCTGCCATCGCGGCGGCGGCCCGGACCGGTTTGGCGATCCCGTCGCTGGGCACGTACCAGCCGCCGTGGATCCGGGACGGTTCTACTTGCGGGAAGAGCTCGTGGACCTGTTCCGGGGTGATCAGTTCACCGTCGATGCCCCAGCTGGCGGCAAGACCGTGCTTGCGCTTCAGGTCGTCCCAGCGCTGTTGGGTGGTGGCCACCTCGATGCCGCCCACCCGGTAGTAGCAGGGGCGGCCTTCGTGCTCCAGTCCGGACAGGAACTGGACGGTGTAGGCGGCCAGCTGGCTGAGCATCTGCGACGCGTTCGTCTGGAAGACCAGCCCCGGGGCGTGCGAGCTGGAGCCACCGGTGGCGAACAGGGGGCCTTGTTCCACCACCAGAACATCGGAAATCCCAAGTTCCGCGAGGTGGTACGCGGTGCTGCTGCCCACGATGCCAGCACCGATGATCAAGACTTGGGGGTTGGATTTCATGGTTGCCGCCTGTTGCGTCTACGACAACTCCGTGTGTTATACGCAACAGTGCGCCTCGTTCCGGGGGTGCGTCAAGGACACGGCAGGGGCATCGTCGGATCTCATCCGGTCCGCTGGCGGACCTGACCGAGAGTGCCTGAATTCGTTGCTGTCAAAGGGCATGGCCAACCTGGGTGAGTGAGGAGAACGCGGATGCCCGGGTCCGCACAGTGATCTGCTGGCGGAGATCGGAATTGCTGATCTTCTCCGAGCGAGGAGAACTGATCACTTCGGAATCCCGAAGGGCGGATTTCCAAGATCGTCTAATTTGGAGAGCAAGAAGGATCATCCGTCCGGATGGCAAGGGGAGCGTTCGGGGAGCGCTGGTTGACGGTGCTGATTCCCGCTCGTAGCCTTCCTGGCACACCGCGCATTCCGGCGCTGGCTGTTCTTCCCAACCACCCCAGCACTTGTCCTGCAGGAGGCACCGGTGTCTCCGTCGCAACCCGAGCCACCGCCGCAGCTCTGGCGCAACCCGGAACCGAAGAGCAACTACGAGGTGATCATCGTCGGTTCCGGGGGGCACGGCCTGGCCACCGCGTACTACCTCGCCCGCAACCACGGGATCCGCGATGTCGCGGTGCTGGAGAGGGGCTGGCTGGCCGGCGGCAACATGGCCCGCAACACCACGATCATCCGCTCGAATTACCTGTTCGACGAGAGCGCCGCGATCTACGAGCATTCGCTGAAGCTGTGGGAGGAGCTTCCCGCCGAGCTGGAGTACGACTTCCTGCTCAGCCAGCGGGGCGTGCTGAACCTGGCGCACAGCGAGCAGGAAGTCCGGGACTTCCAGCGCCGCGCCTTCGCCAATCAGCTCAACGGGATCGATGCCGAGTGGCTCGAACCGGACCAGATCGCCGAAATCTGTCCAATACTGAACCTTTCCCCGGAGATCCGCTACCCGGTGCTCGGAGCCACCTTCCAGCCCCGCGGTGGAATCGCCAAGCACGACCACGTCGCGTGGGCGTTCGCCCGCAAAGCCGACCAGCTCGGGGTGGACCTGATCCAGAACTGCGAGGTGACCGCGATCCGGACGGTGGGCGACCGGGTCGTCGGAGTGGAGACCACCCGAGGGCCGATCGGGGCGGAGAAGGTGGGTCTGGCGGCAGCCGGGAGGACGTCCCAGCTGACCGCCGGCCTGGGGTTGCGGCTGCCGATCCAGACCCACCCGCTGCAAGCGCTGGTCTCCGAGCTGCTGGAGCCGGTCCACCCCTGCGTGGTCATGTCCAACCACGTGCACGTCTACTGCAGCCAAGCGCACAAGGGGGAGCTGGTGCTGGGCGCGGGCATCGACGCCCCCAACAGCTACCGGCAGCTCGGTTCGGTGCAGGTGGTCGAACGGCAAATGGCGTCCGCGCTGGAGCTGTTCCCGGTGTTCGCCCAGGCGCACGTCATCCGGACCTGGGCCGGGATCGTCGACGTGACGCCGGACGCTTCCCCGATCATCGGGCCCACCCCGGTGCAGGGGTTGTTCCTCAACTGCGGTTGGGGAACGGGAGGGTTCAAAGCAACCCCCGGGGTGGGCTGGGTCTTCGCCCACACCATCGCCACCGGGCAGCCGCACCCGCTGGCCGAGCCCTACGGTCTCGAGCGGTTCCGCACCGGCGCCCTGGTGGACGAGCACGGCGCTGCGGCCGTCGCGCATTGACCAGCAGACCGATCAGGAACGAGCAGGAGACGGCATGCTGTTGATCCCATGCCCGCACTGCGGTCCGCGGGACGAGGTCGAATTCCGCTACGGCGGCCAGGTCCGCCCCGCCTACCCGGAGAACCCGGCGGCCCTGGACGACGCGGCGTGGGCGGACTACCTGTTCATGCGGGACAACCCGGCGGGCGAGTTCCGCGAACGCTGGGTGCACACCGCTGGCTGCCGGCGCTGGTTCACCGTCGTCCGCAACACCGCGACCAACGAGTTCCGCTCCGACGAGTCCGACGAGGAGCAGGTCTGATGCGGCTGGCCAACGGCGGGAGGATAGATCGCAGCCGATTGCTGCGGTTCAGCTTCGACGGTCGAGAGCTGACCGGCCACCCCGGGGACACGGTGGCCTCCGCGCTGCTGGCGGCCGGTCAGGTGGAAGTGGCCCCCTCCCTCTACCGCGGTCGACCGCGGGGGATCTTCACCGCCGACTGCACCGAGCCGAACGCCCTGGTCCAGGTGCTCACCGGCGCACCGGAACCGATGGTGCCGGCCACCCAGCTCGAGCTCCAGGACGGGCTGCGGGTGCAGAGCCTCTCCGGAAAGGGGTGGTTGTCCTCCGGTTCCGACAGCACGCGCTACGACAAGAAGCACGTGCACGCCGAGGTGGTCGTGGTGGGAGGTGGACCGGCCGGGATAGCTGCCGCGCTCGCCGCCGGGCGCAGCGGGGCCCGGGTGCTGCTGGTGGAGCAGGACGGGGAGCTCGGTGGTTCGTTGGAGGGCAGTTCGGAGACCATCGACGGTCTCGACGCCGCGGACTGGGTCAACCGGTCGGTGCTGCAGCTGGCGGAACTCCCCGAAGTGCGGGTGCTGACCCGGACGACGGCCGTCGGCTGCTACGACCACGGTTATCTGCTGGCCGCCGAGGAACGGCCCGGGATGCAGCGGCTGTGGCACGTCAGGACCCGCCAGGTGGTGCTGGCGACCGGCGCGCACGAACGTCCGCTGGTGTTCGCCAACAACGACCGCCCCGGGATCATGCTCGCTTCCGCGGTGCGGCGCTACATCCACCGGTACGCGGTCCTGCCGGGCAGCGCGGTGGCCGTGTGCACCACATCGGACAGCGCCTACTGGACCGCGCTGGACGTGCAGCGCGCGGGCGGCACCGTCCCCGTGCTGCTCGACGCCCGGCCCGAACCGCCGCCCCGGCTCGTCGAACAGGTGGAGCGAGCGGGCATCGGGGTCGTCGCCGGCGCCGCGGTCATCGACACCACCGGGGATCCCCGGATCACCGGGATCGACTTCGACCGCCTGGACGAGAAGGGCCAGCTGGTCGGGAACCCCTCCAGCGTCGAATGCGATCTGCTGGCGGTGTGCGGTGGCTGGAACCCCGCGGTCCAGTTGTTCGGCCAGCAGGGCGGCCAGCTCCGGTGGGAGGAGTCCACGGCTGCTTTCGTCCCCGCCGCGGACACCCGCACCACGCGGGTCGTCGGCGCTGCGCGCGGCACCTTCGACCTGGCCGGCTGCCTGGTGCAGGGCGGGGCCGCCGGTGCCGAAGCCGCTGAAGCCTGCGGGTTCTCGGTGCCCGCACCACCGGATCCGGTGGTCAGCCCGGAACAACCGGCCCACGAGATCCGTCCACTGTGGCTGATCCCGGCGCGCTCCGGGGATCCGGGGCAGTGGCAGGACCACTTCGTGGACCTGCAGCGGGACGCGACCGCGGCCGACGTCCAGCGCGCCATCGACGCCGGCATGCGCTCGGCCGAGCACGTCAAGCGGTACACCACCATCGGAACCGGGAGCGACCAGGGGAAGGCCGCGAGCACCACCGCGATCGGGCTGCTGGCCCACCTGCTGGGGACCTCCCCCGCGGAGCTCGGACCGCCCAGCTTCCGCGCTCCGTACACCCCGGTCTCGTTCAGCCTCATGGCCGGTCGGGAGCGCGGGGCCCTCTACGACCCGGTCCGCACCACGCCGATGCACCGCTGGCACGTCGAACACGGCGCGGTGTTCGAGGACGTCGGCCAGTGGAAGCGGCCGCGCTACTACCCCCGGCCCGGTGAAGACATGGACGCCGCCGTGCGGCGGGAGTGCCTCGCCGCGCGCACCGGGGTCGCGATGATGGACGCCACCACGCTCGGCAAGATCGAAGTGGTCGGTCCCGACGCCGCCGAGTTCCTCAACCGCGTCTACACCAACGGGTTTGCCAAGCTCCCGGTCGGCAAAGCCCGCTACGGCATGATGTGCACCGCGGACGGGATGGTGTTCGACGACGGGGTCACCACGCGGCTGGCCGAGGACCGGTTCCTGATGAGCACCACCACCGGGAACGCCGAGGCGGTCCTGGACTGGCTGGAGGAGTGGCTGCAGACCGAGTGGCCGCACCTGGCCGTCCACTGCACCTCGGTCACCGAGCAGTGGGCGACGGTGGCCGTTGTCGGGCCGGACTCCCGTGAGGTCGTCCGGCGGATCGCCCCGGAACTGGACGTCTCCCCGGAGGCCTTCCGGTTCATGGAGTTCCGGGAAACCCGGCTGCGCGGCGGGATTCCCGCCCGGATCAGCCGGATCTCCTTCTCCGGAGAACTCGCCTACGAAGTCAGCACGGCCTCCTGGTACGGGATGGCCCTGTGGGAAATGGTGCACCAGGCCGGCGCGGACCACGGGATCACCCCGTACGGCACGGAAACCATGCACGTGCTGCGGGCGGAGAAGGGGTTCGTCGTCGTCGGCCAGGACACCGACGGCACGGTCACCCCGCTGGACCTGGGCATGGATTGGGTGGTGGCCAAGCACAAGGACTTCATCGGGCGCAGATCGCTCGCCAGGCCCGACACCGCTCGCGAGGACCGCGAGCAGCTCGTCGGTCTGCTGCCGGTGGACCCGGAAGAGCGGTTGCCGGAAGGGGCGCAGCTGGTTGCCCCGGAGGCGGGGGACGAGCCACCGGTGCCGATGCTGGGGCACGTGACCTCCAGCTACCGCAGCCCGGTGCTGGGCAGGACCTTCGCGCTGGCCCTCGTCCGCGCTGGACGGCAGCGCACCGGCCAAGTCCTGCACGCCCCGGTGGCCGGGCGCAAGATCCCGGTACGAGTCACCAAACCGGTGTTCTACGACGAGGAAGGAGCCCGTCGTGACGGTCGTGCATCCGGCTGACCGGCGATCCGGAGCGGGCAGCGCGGTGCGGCAGAGCCCGCTCGCCGATCGGGCTGCTGAGCTCGCCGCCCGCAGCGTCCCCGGTCCCCGCGGCGTCCAGCTCGCCGAAGAACCCTTCCTCACCCAGGTGAACCTCCGGGTCCACCCGGGGAGTCCGGCGGTGGCCGGGATCGGCCGGGAACTCGGGGTGGAACTGCCGACGGAGCGGCCGAACGCGGTCCACGGCGACGAGACCACCGCCGTGCTGCGGCTCGGCCCGGACGAGTGGTTGGTGGTCGCTCCGGACGGCGCGATCGGGGACGTCGTCGACCGGTTGACGCGAGGCCTGGCGGATTCGTTCGGCTCCGTGGTGGACGTTTCGGCCAACCAGACCACGCTCGACCTCCGCGGACCGATGGCCCGCGACGTGCTGGAGAAGGTCTGCTCGTTGGATCTGCACCCGAGGTCGTTCGGCCCCGGCCGGTGCGCCCAGACGCTCCTCGGCCGGACCCAGGCGATCCTGTGGCAGTTGACCGAGGAACCGCGCTACCGGCTGCTGGTGCGGTGCTCGTTCGCCGGCTACCTGGCCGACCTGCTGCTGGACGCGATGGCCGAATACCGGGACGGGAGCTGAGCGCGCCCGAGCGGCCGGTGCCGGGGTCCGCCCGAACGCGGCGGGGGTCTTGTGCCCCTGGTTCGCTCTTCTTGATGTGCGAATGTGGGAAGCGCGAGCGAACAATACGGGAAACGGACCCGCTACGGATACGGTTGGCCTGTGAGTAGCGCAGATGAGGGACGCGGCAGGAGTTCTGGTGCTCTGGTCCAATCCGTCGACCGAGCGATAACGATCATGGAACTGCTGGCCCGCAACGGAGAAGCCGGTATCACCGAGATCGCCGCGGAACTCGGTGTGCACAAGTCCACCGCTTCCCGGCTCGTCAGCGTGTTGGAAGCCCGCGGGCTGGTCGAACAGCAGGGCGAACGCGGGAAGTACACCATCGGGTTCGGCGTGGTCCGGCTCGCCGGGGCCGCCACCGAGCGGATGGACCTGCCCAGGTTGGGACGCCCCTTCTGCGAGAACTTGGCCGCCGAGCTGGGGGAAACGGTCAACATCGCGGTTCGGGACGACGCCGTTGCCATCAACATCAGCCAGGCCCGCGGAACCGCCGCGGTCACCGCGCACAACTGGGTGGGGCAGCGCACGCCGCTGCACGCCACCTCCAGCGGGAAGGTCCTGCTCGCCTACGCGCCCGAGCACGAGCGGGAGAAGATCCTGCGGGAGCCGCTCGAGCGGTACACCCCGCGCACCGTCGTCGACGCGGGGCAGCTGCGCAAGGACTTCGACCGGATCGCCCGGGACGGTTACGCCACCAGCTACGAGGAGCTCGAGCTGGGGCTCAACGCGGTGGCTGTCGCGGTGCACGGCCGCGACGGCACGGTGGTGGCCGCGTTGAGCGCTTCCGGGCCGTCGTACCGCTTCTCCCGCAAGCGGATCGGGGAAGTGATCGACCTGCTGCGCGGAGCCGCCGACCAGCTGTCCACCCAGTTGGGCTATCTGGACGCGCCCTGAGCGGAGCTGGTCGGCGGCTCGAACGCCCGGTCACTGCTCGCCGGTGCTCTCCCCGCTCTCGGCCCTGGCCAGCCTGCTGTTCTTCTTGCTGTAGAGGAAGTAGACGACCAGGCCGAACAGCATCCAGACCGCGAACCGGATCCAGGTCCAGCCTTCCAGGTTGAGCATCAGGTACAGGCAGGCCAGCACCGCCAGCGCCGGAACGACCGGGACGCCGGGGACCCGGAACGCCCGGGGCAGGTCCGGTCGGGTGCGCCGCAGCACCAGCACGCCCGCGGACACCAGCACGAAGGCGAACAGGGTGCCGATGTTGGTCATCTCGGCCAGCACGTCGATCGGGGTGAGCGAGGCGATGAGCGCCACCACGACACCGGTGCACAGGGTGACCCGGTACGGGGTGCGGTACTTGGGGTGCACCTTGGCAAACCAGGTCGGCAGCAGGCCGTCCCGGCTCATCGCGAACGCCACCCGGGCCTGACCGAGCATCAGGATCAGGATGACCGTGGTGAGACCGGCGATCGCGCCGAGCGAGACCAGCCCCACCGCCCACGGGGCTCCGATCGCTTGGAAGGCGGTCGCCATCGGGGCCGCGGTGTTCAGGTCCGTGTACTTCACGATCCCCGTCATCACCAGCGACACCAGGACGTAGAGCACGGAGCAGACGGCCAGGGAGCCCAGGATGCCGATGGGCATGTCGCGTTGCGGTCGCCGGGTTTCCTCGGCGCCGCTGGCGACGATGTCGAAACCGATGTAGGCGAAGAACACCAGCGCGGCACCGGCGACCAGACCGCTGAGCCCGTACGAACCGGTCTGCCCGAATATGGCGTTGATCAACGGGTCTTCCAGCGGCGAGGCGGAGGTGCCGGGCTCCGGCGGCTGGTGCGGAGGCAGGAAGGGGCTCCAGTTCGCGGTGTTGATGAAGAACGCGCCGAAGATGATGAAGAACAGGACGACGGCCACCTTGATGGCCACGATCACGTTGGTCACCGCCGAGCTCAGCTTGATCCCGACCACCAGCACGACGGTCAGCACCAGCGCGATGAGGAGCGCGGGCAGGTTGATGACCCCACCTGCTCCGGGTGCCGCGGTCAGCTCTTCCGGCAAGGCCAGTCCGGCCGAGCTGAGCGCCTCCACCAGGTATTGGGACCACCCCACGGAAACGGTGGAGGCACCGATGACGAACTCGAGTATCAGGTCCCACCCGATGAGCCAGGCGAAGAACTCGCCCAGCGAGGCGTAGGAGAAGGTGTAGGCCGAACCGGCGACCGGCACCACGGAAGCGAATTCGGCGTAGCACAGCGCAGCCAGTCCGCAGGCGATGCCGGAGAGCACGAACGAGATCGAAATGGCCGGTCCGGCATCGGTAGCGGCGGCTACCCCGGTGAGCACGAAGATGCCGGTACCGATGATCGCGCCGATCCCGATACCCAGCAGGTCCCACGCGCTGAGCACCCGGCGCAGTCGGAATTCAGGGGCTTCCGCGTCTCGGATGGACTGCTCGACTGATTTGACCCGCAAAATAGTCATTGGGATGGCCCTCCTCCCCCCCGTGTCCTCGAGAAGCCGGCAGAGCCGGCGAACCCGGGGACTTGTCACGAACAGGATTGTTCGTCAGATCACGCTCGGCAAGACGGTCAAGGATTCGTTGCCGAGTGGTGATCAATCCCTTGGCGCCGCAAGGTTTTTTCGAGCAGCGAAAGCAGAGGTGAAAGCGGCCCCGGGGGCTTCGTTGGTCCTTTTGGACCAGTGGTGGTGTTGGCGAGTTTTCGACACCGCGGACCGTTGTGGCGCTGCCCGGGGCGTCGGGTGGCGGGGGGGCGTCAACCGCTGACCGCGGGGTCCGCGGTGATGTGGATTCGGGCCGTTGCTGAGCCGAGAACGGGGTGCTCGGCGCGCAGGAGCGCGGTCCCGGGGGTTCCGGTGCTGCGCAGCCACACCGCCCCAGCTCCTCCTGTTTCGGACAGCGGAAAGGGGTTTGCGCCGATCAGAATTGCCGGTCCGGTGAGCGTCAGATCAACATTTCCCCGGACGTGAGGTCGGTTGTTCCCGTAGCGGTCCGTGGCTCGCAGCTCGGCTCGGGGGGCGTCCGGTTCTGCTGCGGTGAGGGCAGCGGAATCCACGCTGAGCTCCAGCCGGTCTAGACCACGGTCCGCGCAGAACTTGCGGCTGGCCACCAGTTGTCCGTCCAGATAGCCGTCGATCCTCAGTTCCGAAGGATCCACATTGGAAAAATTGGCGAAGAACGGTGGATAGGCGAGGTGGGGGAATTCCTCCCTCGCGGCGGAAAGATCTGAGTGGTGCAGACCGTCCAAATAGATCTTCAGAAGATCCACATTCGACCATATAGCCGCCCGGTCGCCGAGCTCGGTGACCGGGATGATCGAGAAGTCCCAGTAGAACGAAGGCTCGATGACCCCCCGCTGCCGGGGATCCACCTGCGCCCGGTAGAACGCGGCGCCGGGCTTGGGGACTCGGAACAGGTCGACCACGCCGGGCCACTTGATGCCGTGGAAGACGTTCCCGTTCCCGGACGGGTAGTCGAACCCGCACCAGGCCAGCACCCCGGTGCAGGCCGGATCGCGCATCGCGCGATCGTGCACGCGGGCGTGCGCCAGTGCTTGCCCCTGCTGCACCGGTTGCCGGTCGGTGCGCCGGTAGAACTTCGCCGGTCCGGAGAGGGTGCCCACGGCTTCGCTGATCAGATAGGGGAAATCGGTGCGCGGGGGGAGCGGCTCGGGCTGCGGGGCGCCGTCCGGGCCCGGTGTCCACGCGTAATCGTTGTAGCCGAAGACGTCGTGCTGGAAATCGGTGCTGTCGTGATCGGCCGGGTGCATGCCGCCGGTGGTCTGCCTGGAGTCGTCCAAGGACTTGGCGAGCCGTTCGGTGGCCGTGTAGAACTCGGCGTTCCCCGGTGTCTCGTTCAACCGGGCGCCCCACAGCACGACACTGGGGTGGTTGCGGTCCCGGAGGATCATCTCCCGCACGTCCCGGTAGGAGCGGGCCAGCCACTCCCGGCCGCCCAGGTGCTGCCAGCCGGGCGGCTCCACCCACACCATCAGCCCGAGCTCGTCGCAGGCGTCCAGGAAAGCCGGGTGCTGCGGGTAGTGCGAGCAGCGGACCATGTTGCAGTTCAGCTCCCGCCGCAGCATTTCGGCGTCCCGCCGCTGCACCCGGGCGGGCATCGCCGCGCCGACGAACGGGAACAGCTGGTGCCGGTTCAACCCGAAGACCTGCAGCCGCTCGCCGTTGAGGTAGCAGCCGGAGGTGGTGAACACCGCTTCCCGGAACCCCGTCCGCACCCGGTAGTCGTGCACGGGGGAACCGCCCGCCGAGAGCGTGACCACCACGTCGTACAGCTCGGGGCGGGACACGTGCCACAACTCGATCCCGGACAACCGCTCCAGGCCCAAGCGAACGGTGTGCCGCCCCGGCGGCAGGGCGGCCAGCGATCGGCTCGTCGCGGCGAGGACGACCCCGTCCCGCCGCAGCTCCACGCCCAACCGGTACCCCGGCCCACCGACCGCCAGGTCGAGCTCGCACTGCACGACCAGACCGCGACGCCGCTCGTCGAGCACCTCGACCGGTTTGGCGAAGACATCGCTGATGTGGTCGGCCGGCAGGCAGGTCAACCACACCTCCCGGTACATCCCGGCCGGCTGCCAGAAGTCCACGGCGGAACTGGGTTGGCCCGGTCCGTGGTTCGGCGGCACCTCGGGGTCGGGGGCGCCGTCCACCGTCACCGCGAGGTGGTTCTCGGTGCGGAGCAGGTCGGTGACCTCGTACCGGAACGGCAGGTAGCCGCCGCGGTGCTGCGGGAGCTCGTGGCCGTTGAGCACGGGTGTCGCGCTGGTCAGCACCCCGTCGAAATCGAGGAAGTACCGCATCCCCCGCTGGGGGTGGAAGGCGAAGGTCTTCTCGTAGTGCCACGAGCGTTCCCAACTGGCCGGTTCCCAGTCGCGCCACGGCAGCTGCACCGGGCTGTGCGGGAGGTCGACCGCGTCCGCCCGTCCCGCGGGCGACGGGCGGACCGACCACCCCCGCAGCAGGGGGAAGCGCTGGCGGGCGGCTCCGCTGCCGGTCGCTGGCGCGGAACGGGGGAAGGCCAGCAGGGCGGCGACCACGGCGGCGGTGCGCCACAGCGCGCGCCGGGAGAACCTGCTGGCGGAGGGGAAGAACTCGTTGGGCATCGGGGGCCAGCACCTCTGGCGTCGGTCAGCGAGCGGCGTGCGGCAGCCGCGATCCAGGTGATTCGAACACAGAGGGAGTGGGCTGACCAGCCAACGAGTCGGGTTTCGCCCTGGTGGAGGAAGCCCTTCACAGGCGCTTGGTGGGTGGGTGCGCGCTCCGCCGCTCCCGGGGGACGTCCGCTTCCGCGGCCTCGCCGGGGCCTTCCCGGTCCGCCGGTTGCACCCACGTGTTCGGTGTTGCGGAGGGGAACTCGCCTTCCGGGAGGGTCCTGTTCGCCCGGCTCTCCCGGGAAGCGGTTCCCGGGCGCCGCGCTGCCGGTCGCGCTCGTCGTGCTCGGCTCGGAAGAGCGTTGATGTACAGGTTCTGCAGGAGCAGTACGACGAATCCGATGATCAGCGCTCCGATGGCGAGCCACAAGGCCGCCGGGCTGCGGCCGGTCCACCACATCCCCGCGGCCACTCCCGCGATCGCGCCCAGGAGCCCGGCCAGCAGGTGGAAGACCAGGTGGACGGCATAATCCCTCACGGCCGATTACCTCCCCTCGGTTGACCGGCGACTGGAGAAGCGCTGGACCCCTGGTGAGGAACACGCCGGCGAGGAACACCGCGTTGCCCGCACGGGGCTTGTGTCACACCTCGGGTTGTATGTCCCATTCTGCCGCCGGGGGTCGCGGTGCACGAGTCCTGATTTGCCCCGCAAGTTGGTCATTCACCGAACGGCCTGGTCACGTCCCCTGTTCGAGCGAGGTGCGCGGGCGGTGTCCGGCGTGCCGGCAGCAGCCGCCATACGGTTAACCACAGGGGGATCCATGCCTGTTCAGGTCGGTGCACGGCCTGTCCAGCGGGCTTTGCCGATCTTTACCGCAATCGCTGCAGCCTGTCATACGGCGTCGGGGGGTGATGCCAGTGATTAATTCACTGGCCGGGTTCGTGCTGGCCGCTTCAGCAGGGATAGGCACGGTCATGGGGTCGCTGCTCGCCATGGCCTGGGTGGAGCACAAACTGGTCCAGCCGGGCCCGCCCAGACGCGAGCCCCAGCCGGTCGCCTCCGAGCCCAGCCCGGCTGAACCGGCCGACAGGCTGCTCGCGGTGTACGACCAGCAGCGGGCAGCGCTGCAGGAGCGCGCCGGCAGCCGCCGCATTCCCGCGGTGTCCGTGCTGATCATGATCGCTGCGATGGCCTTCGCCGTGGTGTCGGTGAGCCGGCGCCGGCTGCTGCGGCTCCCGCACCCGGTCGGCGTCCGCCGGGCGGTCCCGGCCGGCGGGCCGGGAGCGATGCGGCGCCCGAAGGGCCGGTTCACAACGCGCGGAAGTCCGCGAAGTCGAACCCCGGGGAAACGACGCAGCTGACCAACGTCTCCACGGTGGCCGACGCGGTGGCTCGCTGCCAGGTGCCCGCGGGCACCAACGCCTGCGGGGACTGGCCCGCCCCGACGCCGAGCACCACCTGCTGCGGGTCGTCAGCCGGCTCCTCGCCGGTCCCGGCGAGGGACAGGGTCAACGGGCCCCCGCGGTGCCACAGCCACAACTCGGCGGACGACACGACGTGCCAGGCCGAGGTCTGCCCGGGCGGCAGCAGGAAGTAGATGGCCGTCGCGGTGGGGCGCGGCCCGTTGGGGGTCTCCACGCTTCGGGGACTGGTCCACGTCCGCCGGTACCAACCGCCCTCCGGGTGCGGCAGCAGGTCGTACTCCTCGGCGGTCTGGCTGCGGGTCTCCAGAGCGATGTACCGGCCCCGGGTGTCCCGGCGCGCGTACCGGATGTCGAGCACGGCTTCCGGGTCGAGAGGACCGTAGACGTGCGGCATCAGCACGTCCGGGGACACCCCTTCAGGAGGGCGGGGGCTCGGCTTCTCCCACCGGACCGGTGCGCTCAGCTTCTCCGGATCGAGCTCGATCGCCACCAGCTGCTCGGTGGACTCCTGGAACAGCGTGTTGGCCACGGCGAGCGCGGTGGGCACATCGGGTGAGCAGTGCGTGAAGCCTTCCCGGTCCAGGGTGTCCGGCCGGATCGGCTGCGCTCGAGCGGCCTGGTACTCGCTCAACGGAAGCAGGTGGAGCAGTTTGCCGTTCATCGTTACAGTGTCGCCCACCGGCCGCTCCCGATGTGATCTCGACGTGAGAAATTCAGCATAGGATCACCGGCGATTCCACGGAGGAGGCCGGATGGACGTTCGAGTAGCTGTCCTGGACGACTACCAGGGCGTTGCCCGGGACTACGCCGACTGGCAGTCCTTACCAGCACGAGTCGAGTTCTTCCACGAGCACATCGCCGACCCCCGCGAACTGGTCCGGAAGCTGCAGCCGTTCCAGGTGGTGGCCGCGATGCGCGAGCGCACCCGCTTCCCCCGCGAGGTCCTCGCCGCGCTGCCGAACCTGCAGCTGCTGGTGACCACCGGGATGCGCAACGCGGCCATCGACCTGGCAGCGGCCACGGAGCACGGCATCACGGTGTGCGGCACCAACAGCGGAGGTGCGGCCCAAGACCGCTCCTGGGCGCCGACCGCGGAGCTGACCTGGGGATTGATATTCGCGCTCACCCGCAACATCCCCGCCGAGGACCGGATCATCCGGGAAGGCGGCTGGCAGCACCACATCGGAGTGGAACTCGAGGGCCGCACCCTGGGCGTGCTCGGCCTGGGGCGCCTCGGCAAGCAGGTGGCTTCCATCGCGCGCGCGTTCAACATGAACGTCATCGCCTGGAGCCAGAACCTCACCGACGAGGCGGCCGAGGAGGTCGGTGCGGTCCGGGTGGACAAGGAGGAGCTGTTCACCGACTCGGACATCCTGACCATCCACACCGTGCTCAGCCGGCGCACCAGGGGACTCGTCGGCGCCGCCGAACTGGCGCTGATGAAACCCACCGCTTACCTGATCAACACCTCGCGCGGCCCGATCGTCGACGAAGCCGCCCTGCAAGCAGCGCTGCGCGAAGGGCGGATCGCCGGTGCCGGGATCGACGTGTTCGGTCGGGAACCGCTGCCCGTCGACGACCCGTGGCGCAGCACGCCGCGCACCGTGCTGACCCCGCACATCGGTTACGTCACCGACGGCACCTACCGCACGTTCTACGCCGAGACGGTGGAGGACATCCACGCGTTCCTGCGCGGTGAACCGATCCGGGTGCTCAACGCGGACTGACCGGGCCGCCGGAACGGGCGTCCCCGGGGCGGGGCGGCGCTATCCCGCCTGCGGTTCGGGGAGCTCGGCGGTCCGCAGATCGAGCTCCAAGAACTGGGCGTCCGGCAGCGGGTTGCGGTAGTAGGGCGGGATGGGGCGGAAACCCAGCGACCGGTACAGGCTCCTCGCCGCGGTCATGCCGGTCAGCGTGTCCAGGCGGATGTGCGTGTACCCGGCTTCCCCGGCCACCGAGCAGATCCGGCTGGCCAGTTGCCTTCCCAGCCCGAGCCCTCGCCCCGCGGGCCGCACGTACAGCCGCTTCATCTCGCAGATGCTGTCCTGCAGCGGACGCACCGCGACGCAGCCGAGCACGGTGGGCCCGTCGTGGGCGAGCAGCACCCGGCCGTGCGGCGCCGCGTACTTCCCGGGCAAGGTGTCCAGTTCCACCTTGAAGTCCTGGAACGACAGGTCGACGCCGAGGGAATCGGCGTACTCCTGGAAGAGCGTGCGCACCGCACCGGTGTGCTCCGGGAACCGGGCCTCGGCGATGCCCACCACTGGCGAAGTCCTTTCCAGACGGTCATCTGCTGAGCTGGACGTCGGGGACCGGTGCCCGCTCGTCCCCGACCGGGCACCGGTCCAGCAGCTCAGTTGAAGTTGATCAACCTGCGGGCGCCGTTCCCGGCGCGCATCTGGTCGAAGGCCTCCCCGATGTCGGAGAGCCCGATCTGCTCCGACACCAGCGAGTCCAGGTCGAGCCGACCCGCGCGGTAGTGGTCCAGCAGCACCGGGATGTCGGTCTTCGGGTCGGTGCTGCCGTACATGCAGCCGCGCAGCGTCCGCGCGAAGTAGGCGACCTCCAGGGCGTTGAAGCTGACCTGGTCCGAGGCCGCCCCCATGCCCACGACCGTGGCTTGGCCGCCGCGCCGGGTGGACGACCACGCCGCGCGGATCGTATCGGCCCGGCCGACGCACTCGAAGGCGTGGTCCGCGCCGCGGCCTCCGGTGAGCTCGCGGACCTGTTTGGCCACGTCGGACGAGGCCTCGAGGAAGTCGGTGGCCCCCAACCGCTGGGCGATCTCGGCCTTCTCCGCGACCGGGTCCACCGCGATGATCTGCTCGGCCCCGGCGATCCGGGCCGCCTGCACGGCGCTCAGGCCGATGCCGCCGAGCCCGAACACCACGACGCTCTCCCCGGAGCGCACCCGGGCGGCGTTGAAGACCGCGCCGGCCCCGGTGAGCACCGCGCAACCCAGCAGTGCCACCTTCTCCAGCGGCACGTCGTCGGCCACGCGGACGCAGGAGTTCGCACCGACCACCGTCTCGGTCGCGAACGCCGCGGTGCCCAGTCCCGGGTGCACCGGGGTCCCGTCGCCGAGCTTGGCGTAAGGCGTTTGCTTGGCCTCTTCTCCGGCGACCGGGCACAGGTACGGCTCCTGGTGCTGGCAGTGCCAGCACTCCCCGCACGGAGGAGTCCAGTTGAGCACCACCGGGTCACCCGGTTCGAGCTCGGTGACCCCGGGGCCCACTTCCACCACCCGGCCAGCGCCTTCGTGGCCGAGCACGACCGGAACCGGGTGCGGCAGCACTCCGGTGGCCAGCGACAGGTCGGAGTGGCACACCCCGGTGGCGGCCAGCTGCACCCGCACCTGACCAGGTCCGGGCTCGTTGAGCTCGATCTCCTCCAGCTGGAGGTCCCCACCGGTTTCCCGGAGCACCGCTGCCAGTGCTGTTGCCATAATCAGCTCCCCTCACCCGGTGCCATCGCCGGGTGCGTCGATCTGCGCCGGCAGGTGTTCCCGCGGTCGGACCGCGTCGCCGCCGGGACGATCAGACTTCTGCGGCCAAATTCTTGACCTTCTCAATTAGCTTGGTGCGTTCTTCGGCGGTACCCGCCAGGGGAGTGACGTTCAGGGTGGTCACCCCGGATTCCTTGAACGCCGCGAGCCGTTCCCGCACGTAGCCCTCGGAACCGATCAGGCAGGTCTTCTCCAGCAGGTCCTGGGGCACGGCGGCCGCCGCTTCCTCCTTCTTCCCGCTCAGGTAGAGGTCCTGGATCTTCTCGGCTTCGGCTTCGTACCCGTACCGGCGGGCGAGGTTGTTGTAGAAGTTCTTGCCCTTCGCGCCCATGCCGCCCACGTACAGGGCGATGTGCGGGCGGATCAGCTCCCGCAGCTCCTCGGTACCGTCCCCGATCGCCAGCGGGGCTTGGGCGACGACGTCCAGCTCCGGCAGGGACGGGTCGCGCTTGGCCTTGCCGGCGGCCAGGGATTCGCCCCAGACCTCGCCGGCCTTCTCCGGGAGGTAGAAGATCGGTTCCCAGGCCTCGGCGATCTCGGCGACCATCGCGACGTTCTTCGGGCCGATCGCGGCGATCATGATCGGGATGCGTTCCCGCACCGGGTGGTTGATCAGCTTCAGCGGCTTGCCGAGCCCGGTCCCCTGCTCGGCGGGCAGCGGGATGTTGTAGTGCTTGCCCTGGTGCTGCACCCGCTCGCGGCGCCACACCTGGCGGCAGATCTCCACGATCTCCCGGGTGCGGCCGAGCGGGGCGTGGTACGGCACGCCGTGGAAGCCCTCGATCACCTGCGGCCCGGAAGCGCCGATGCCCAGGGTGAAGCGGCCGTTGGACACGTAGTCCAGGCCGGCCGCGGTCATCGCGGTCAGGGTGGGGGTCCGGGTGTAGATCTGCAGGATCCCGGAGGCGATCTCCAGGCGTTCGGTGCGGGCGGCGATGAAGCCCAGCTGGCTGACCGCGTCGAACGAGTAGGCCTCGGGAACGTAGACGATGTCCAGGCCGGCCTTCTCGTACAGGGCGAGCTCGTCGACCGTTTCCTTGAAACCTCCGCTGTAGTTGAGCGGCATCCCGATGCGCATGCTGTTCCTCTCGACTTGCGGCAGCGGCGCCACCGGTGCCGGCCGCGCCGCCGGAGTTGCTCAGAGGCTACCGCCGAGTACGCCAATGAGGGGAGCTCGAAGGAGATGTGGCGCAAGTCTCACTTGCCCCGGTGGTTCCGCCCCGCCGGAGCGCAGCGGACCACCCCTCGCTCTCCTCCGGCGATCAGCGCTGATCAAGTACCGTAGATCGCGGAAGCGACCACCACGCGACGACCGCAGGGGGGAGTTGGGCAGTGTCGGCACTGGTGCACGTCCTGATCACGATGGTGGCGGTGTGGGTGACCACCGCCTTGCCGGGCATCACGTTGTCCGGTGAGGACACGCTGGCCAAAGTCCTCACCCTGCTGGCGGTGTCGGTGATCTTCGCCATCGTCAACGCGGTGCTGAAGCCCATCGCGAAAACCCTCGGCTGCCTGCTGTACGTGCTCACGCTCGGGTTGTTCGGGCTGGTGGTCAACGCCCTGCTGTACTGGCTGACCGGCTACTTGGCGGGGCAGCTGCAGCTGCCGTTCCAGGTCGACGGGTTCTGGCCGGCCTTCTGGGGCGCCCTCGTGGTCACCATCGTCAGCAGCGTGCTGCACGGGATCGTCCGCCGGCGCTCGGACGCCGAGTCCGAGTCCTGAACCGCCGCGGGCACTGCGTCATCCGGGTGGCGCTCCTGGAAACACCGCCCCGGTGGGGTGAGGTCGACTATGCTCCCGGATGCCCGACAGGTGGATCCTGGAGCCGGTGATGCGGTGCAGCCTCAGCGCGTTCAGCGGCCTGCTGACCGGCCGCGCACCCGAGGTCGCCGAATTCCTCCTGGACGAGCGGAATTCCTCGGGCGAACCGGAGCACCAGGCGATCTCCGCCGAGTGCGAGGACTTCTGGTCCGGTGTTGCAGCGCAACTCGCGTCCGCTTCCGTCTACGGCTTCGCGCGGTTCGACGGGGCCGGCACCGCCGAGCTGTCCGCCGTGGTGGCGATCGGCGCGGGCCGGGCGGTGCGGGTGCAAGCCGTGGACGGCGTCGTGACCGCCGAGAAGATCCGGCACGACGCCCCGTGGCCGGCCTTGGCCGGCTGCCTGCCGCCGAAACGACCCGCCGAGGGCGATGCGGTGACCGTCCCGCTCGACTCCGTGCGGCAGTTCGCCACCCGACCGGGCACCGGAGGGGAAGGAGTCGGACGAGCCGCCCAGCTCTTGAGCCGAGCGGACGACTTCACCGCTCGGCTCTACACCGGCCTGCGGCGCGCCGACGGGCAACTGCGCACCGCCGACCAGCACATCGAAGTCCACCACGCGCCCACCGGCCGGGTGGCGGTGATCCCGCAGCCGGCGGACCACTGCTTGGTGTCGCCAGCCGACCTCTTCGTGCTCGCCAGCGCCCTCCAAGAACAGGTGGAAGCCCTGTGGGCCGCCGACGTCGAGCGGACGCAGCCGATCAGCGCGCCCGGGAGCTGATCCGAGCCGCGATGTCCTCGCCGATCAGCAGGGAAGCGGTGGCCGCGGGCGACGGAGCGTTGAGCACGTGCACCCAGTGCTCGTCCTCGACGACGAGGAAGTCGTCCACCAACTTGCCGTCCGGGGTCACCGCCTGGGCCCGAACCCCGGCCTCCGCGCGCAGCAGGTCCCGCCCCCGCAGCTCCGGCAGCAACCGCTGCACCTCCCGCACGAACAGCGGCTTCACCACCGAACGGGCGATCTCGCCGAGACCGGTCCGCCAGTACTCGCGGGCGAGTTCCCGCAGCGCCCGGTCCTGGAGCAGCCGGCGCACGTGCGACCGCGACCAGGTCCACCAGTCGTAGCCCTCCCGCGCCATGGCCAGCACCGCGTTCGGGCCCACGTGCAGGCCACCGTCGATCGTCCGGGTCAAGTGCACGCCGAGGAACGGGAACGCCGGATTCGGAACCGGGTACACGAGCGCGTTGACCAGGCGCCTCCGGAACGAGGTCGTGTGGTAGTACTCGCCGCGGAACGGCAGGATCCGGGCCGGTGGTTCGGTGCCGGCCAGCTCGGCCACCGCATCGCTGTGCAGACCAGCGCAATTGATCGCCCACCGGGTGCGGATCTCCTCGCGATCGGTCGCCAGCACGAGCTGGTTCCCGTCCCGGCGCACCCCGACCAGTTCGGTGGCCGGGAGCAGTTGCGCGCCGTGCTCGGCGAGCAGTTCGGCCAGCTTGCGGCAAACCGCTGGGAAATCCACGATGCCCGCCTCCGGCACCAGCAGGGCCCGCAGCCCGCGCACGTGCGGTTCGCGTTCCCGGAGCTCGGCCCGGCTGAGCTCGCGCACCTGCACCCCGTTCGCCTTGCCGCGCCGGAACAGCTCCCGCAGGGCGGGCAGTTCGTGCTCACCGGTGGCCACCACGACCTTGCCGGTGCGGTGCACCGGGATCCCGTGCTCGGCGCAGAATCGGTACATGGCTTCACCGCCGGCCCGGGCGAACCGGGCCTTGGCGCTGCCCGGCGCGTAGTACAGGCCGCTGTGGATGACGCCCGAATTGTGGCCGCTCTGGTGGCTTCCCCAGTCGGGTTCCTTGTCGATCACCGTGATCCGGCTGTCCGGCAACTGCTGGGCGAGCGCGTGCGCTGTTGCCAGACCGACGATGCCACCACCGATGATCGTGACGTCGCTGGTGCCTGCCATGCCTGACATCCTGGTCATCAACCGGCCCGGAGGCCAGCACCTGTGAGCTTTCCTGCTGGGGCGCGGGCCGGGAGGAGTGCTTGAGGAGGTGTTCGTGGAACTGCTGCTGTTGTCGAGCTCGGCCACGCACGGGACGGGTTTCTTGGAGCACGCGCTCCCAGCGGTGGCGGACTGGTTGGACGGTCGGGACCGACTGCTGTTCATCCCCTGCGCCAAGCGCGACGGGGACGCCTACCTGCAGGTGGTGCGTTCGGCGGTGGCGCCGCTCGGGGTGGCGGTGGACGGCCTGCACCAGGAGCCCGACCCGGTCGCCGCTCTTCGCCGAGCTGCGGCCCTGTTCGTGGGCGGCGGGAACACCTTCCGACTGCTGTCCGCGCTGCAGCGGACCGGGCTGGTCGAGGTGATCCGGGAACGAGTCCAGGAAGGAATGCCGTACCTGGGGGCCAGCGCGGGAACCAACGTCGCCTGCCCGAGCCTGCGGACGAGCAACGACATGCCCATCGTGCCCCCGGCGTCCTTCGAGGCCCTCGGCTTGGTGCCGTTCCAGATCAACCCGCACTACGTCGACCCCGACCCGCGCAGCACGCACATGGGGGAGACCCGCGACGAGCGGATCGCGGAATTCCTCGAGGAGAACGACGTCCCGGTGCTGGGCGTTCGGGAGGGGTCGTGGCTGCGGATCAGCGGTGACCAGGCGGTTCTCGGCGGGCAGCCCGACGCCCGCTTGTTCACCCGGAACGCCCCGGTGCGCGAAGTGGCCGGAGGGGAGGACCTCTCCTTCCTGCTCACCAGCGAACCGCGGTACGACTGCCGGTGATGTCCGACCGCTCCACGCGCGGGGAGTGACCGTCCGGATCCGGCCGGTGTTCTCGGATTTCGCCGACCGGGGACGGCGTTCCGCCGCTTTCGGCGGCGGTCGTGTCCGCTCGTGCACAACTCGTGTCCTGCCACCGGAAGAACTGCGCACTTCCTGTTTGTGCACCGCCATTTGTGCTAGAGTCCGGGCGGTTTTCCCGGGAACGGGACCACGGACTGGCTGGGTGTGCTGAGATAGTGCGAGGGGACCGGTGCATGGTCATGCCAATCGGCGCTGCGCTGGCTCCGAGGACGCGTCGACTCACCAGCACGACGAGCAGGTCGCTCCTGCAACCCAGCCGTGGGGCGCTGTGAGGCCAGTCCGTACTGTCTGCAATGACCGGAGGACGCGGATGCGTCCCGTTGCGCTCCGCTCGCTCAGCGACCGGTCTTCGAAGGTTTCCCGGCTTGGTGGCACTGCTGCGACTGCTGGTTCGCCAGGGGGCGGAGCGGCGCGGCGATCGGGGGAGCGAGGTGCTTCCGCTGCCGGGCGAGGTGAATCAGCAGTGCGGGTGGCCGCGTTGCGGACGCGGGCGTTGCGCGCGGATGGGGACTGGGGCGGACCCGGTCGCTGTGCAGGGCCGGGCTGGCTCCGTTCCGGTCCTGTGGTTGTCCAGCTTGAAGAAAGGCGCCGGTTGGTATGAGCGAAGGCACTGGGGTTTACGAGAAGCTGAACTGGCTCCTGGACGATCTGGTGCGCCGGGTCGTCGGGGTCGAGCACGCGGTGGTGTTGTCGTCCGACGGGTTGTTGCTCGGCAAGTCCGGCAAGTTGTCGGATGCCGATTCCGACCACCTGGCGGCGGTTTCGGCGGCTTTCCAGAGCCTGGCCAGACAGACCGGAGTGCACTTCCGCGGCGGGGCTCCCAGACAGACGATCATCGAACTCGAACACGCCTACCTCTTCGTGACCGCGGCCGGCAGCGGTGCGTGCCTGGCGGTGCTCGGAGCTGAGGACGCCGACATGGGGATGATCGGCTACGAGATGAACCTGTTGGTCTCCCGGGTCGGGAACTTCTTGAGCACGCCGGCGCGCGACGAGAAGGCCGCCAAAGTGGAGCAGTCCTAGCCGAGCGGTCGCTGCGGTCGGCAGCGGCTTCGGACGAACGTGCGCGGGAAGGGAACTTTCCTACCGGAGAGAGGAGGAAAGTTCCCTTCCTGTTTCCCGGGTGGGGTGGTTCGGGGGCCCGTGGTGGGAGCGATGTTCGAGCGGGGAGCGGTTCACCGCAGGGCGGCGCGCACCGCTTCCACCATGTCCGCCACCGGTTGGAAAGCCGGCACGACCACGTGCGGTTCCGAGCTGTCCGGCGGCTCCAGGGCGGCCAGTTGGCTGTCCAGCAGAGCTGCCGGGAAGAAGTGCCCGCTCCGCTTCGCCAGCCGCTCGGCTACCTGCTGCCTGCTGGCTTGGAGCAGCACGAACAGCACCGGGGCCCGGGTGGCGCGCAAGATGTCCCGGTAGCTCCGCTTCAGCGCCGAGCACGCCAGCACCGCCGAGTTGCCCTGCGCGACGATCCTGTCCAGTTCGGCGCGGATGCTTTCCAACCAGGGGTACCGGTCCTCGTCGGTGAACGGTGTCCCGGCGCGCATCTTCTCGATGTTGCTGCGCGGGTGGAAGTCGTCCGCGTCCAGGTGCTTCCAGTTCAGCTGCTCGGCCAGGGCCTCGGCGAGCGTGCTCTTGCCGCAACCGGCCACTCCCATCACCACTGCGATCTGGCCGGGGGCGGTCGGTTCGCCGGGTGTCTTCGACGTGTCCACCACCAGTCGTGCACCGTCCCGTCCAGCAGCAGGTTAGTCGGCAAGTACGCGGGTTCGTACGGGTGCTCGACGGCGAGTTCTTCGTCGAAGTGGATGCCCAGCCCCGGCTCTTCGCCGGGCTTCAGCCCGCCTTCGGCGAACTCGAGGGCGGGCCCGAACACCGCGTTGGTCTCATCACTGTGGACCATGTACTCCTGGATGCCGGAGTTGTGCACGGCGAGGCCCAAGTGGACAGCGGCGGACAGGCCGATCGGGGACACGTCGGTGGGGCCGTGCATCCCGGACTTCACCTGGTACATGCCGGCGTAGTCGAGGATGCGGCGCACCGCGGTGATGCCGCCGGCGTGCGTGATGGGGGAGCGCACGTAGTCGATGGGCTGTTCGCTGATGAGCGTCTGGTAGTCCCAGACGGTGTTGAAGACTTCGCCGATGGCCAGCGGGGTGGTGTGCTGGCGGACCAGCCGCAGCGCTTCCTAGTCCTCGGCGGGGGGTGACGTCTTCCAGCCAGAACAGGTCGTGGGGTTCGAGCGATTTTCCGAGCTGCGCCGCCTGCAGCGGGGTGAGCCGGTGGTGCGCGTCGTGCAGGAGGACGAGCTCCGGGCCGAACTCGTTGCGCACGGCTTCGAAGACGCCCGGGACGTGCCGCAGGTAGGCCCGGGTGTCCCAGGTCTCTTCGGCCGGTCGGGCAGCACGTCGAGCCGGCTCGTAGTCGTACCGGCCGCTGTCGCCGGGGAGGCGGCGGGGCTGGAGGCGACCCCGTGGACCGAAGGCAAGCCGGGCACTCTGGTTTGGATCCGGATGGCCTCGAAACCGAGCTCGAGGTGCTCGTTGCTGGAGTCGAACAGCTCCGGCAGTTCGCGTCCGCTGGCGTGCCCGTAGCCCAGGCAGCGTTCCCGACTGGCTCCGCCGAGCAGCTGGTACAGCGGGCGACCCGCCACTTTGGCCTTGATGTCCCACAGCGCGGTGTCCGCGGCCGCGATGGCCTTCCTGTCGGAGGACGAGACCTCCCGGCTGTTCGCCCAGGTCCGGTCGGGAAGGCGGCACCGGCGCAGGCCGAGCTGCTCCCAGCAGCTGTTCGGTGAGAACGCCCGGATGGCCGCCGAGGACGGTTCGGTGATGCCCCTGCACACCGGGGTGCTGCGCAACCACCACCCGGAGGCCTTCGCCCGCTACGGGTTGGACACCGGCCACGACATCCCCGCTCGGGCCGGGTTCACCCGCAACCTGCGGCCGGTGCTGGAGCGATTCGGCGTGCACCCGAACTTCCGCGCGGTGGTCCCCACCTTGGGCGAGACCGTCCAGGAACCGGCGCGCTCGACGGGATCGGGAACGGCGAGGTCTCCGCGGAATCCGGAAGCGCTGGTCACCGACCACTTCTCCCGGGGCAATCACCTGTGCTCCCTGGATTTCCCGGGGTGCGGACCGGCGCGCTGGCGGAGCTGGGGCCGTGGCAGGTCGCGCTCGGACGGGTGCGGCCGCCCGGTGGGAACCGGGGAGGCATTGCCTCCTTTCGGGAGGGAATCCAACTGAAAACGCCCCCACGGATGTGGGGGCGTTTCACGTGGTCAAGCGTGGTTGTGGTGGTCAGCCGTCGAGCTCACCGGACTTGATCTTGTCGATGAAGGCCGCCCACTGTGCTCGGTCGACGGTGAAGTACCCGGCTTCGCGGTTCTTGGTGTCGCGCACAGCTGCGCCGCCCTCAACCTGGCCGACCTCAACACAGTTCTCGGCCCCCTGACTGTAGCTGCTCTTACGCCATCCCTTGGCGAGCTTCTGCGGGGCCATGGTCAACTCCCTGCTAGGTCAGGTCTTTGATCCTCTTATCGAGCATCCGCACGGTTTCCCGATCGGATGCCGCGACGGCACGAAGCATATCGAACGCCTTCACATATCGGCTGGTGTGGCTGGGCTTATCTAGATAGTCCGAGCCGGTCAAACCTTCCATATAGACGTAGGTAGCGGCCGGCTCAGCCAGGTGCAGAATTCGGAAGTTCGAGCCCAGGGCAACGTGCTCGCCGGCGTCGAACGGCACCACCTGCAGGGTGATGTTGGGGCAGGTCGTCACCTCGCGCAGGTGCTCCAGCTGATCCCGCAGTACCGGGCGGCCACCCACCTCCCGGTGCAGGGCGGCCTCGCCGAGCACGCACCACACCTCGGTGGTGTTGCCGTTGAGGATCCGCTCGGCACGCTGCATACGCTCGGCCACCGCCGGCTCGACGTCTTGGCCCTTGTCGAGCGGGTTGGACAGGATCGCCCGGGCGTAGTGCTCGGTCTGCAGCACCGCCGGGATGACCTCGGGATCGTAGGCCTTCAGCTCAGCGGCCGCGCCTTCCAAGGCGACGTAGGTGGCCGCCCAGTCCGGCACCCGTGCGGGCTGATCACGCCGCCGGGCTTCCTTGGCCAATGCCCGCAGCCGGTTGGCTTCTTCCTCGTCCTCGACACCGAACATCGACAGGAGCACTTCGACTTCGGCGGCGGAGACGGTCAGGTCGCCGCGTTCGACCTTGGTGAGCTTGCCGGCGTACCAGTCCAGCCGTTCGTTGATCTGGGAGGGTTTGACGCCGGAGCGCTCCCGCAACCCCTTGAGGATCAGTCCCACTTGCACGCGTCGCACTGCAGGCCACGAGTTGCTCATGGCCTGTCATCTTGCCCTACGCGATCAACTGCAACTATGAAATTGATCCTTTTGGGGAATGGCTAACTGCAATTGCAATTAGCTATTTTTCAAACGCGTCGGATCTTGAAAGGTGAACTGAAAGAGATGCGAACGTGGCTGAACAAGAAGATCCAGCAGTGGCGCGAGCACCGGGCCAGGGTCCGAATGCGGAAGAGGAGGGTGCGGGTCCACCTGTAGTGCGGGTGCGCTACCGCGCTGGGGTCGTCGGGGAATCCCGACGGGTAGTGCACGTCGGTGCTGATCACGGCGAGGTCGTGGTCACCGGATGCGAATTGACCATCCCCGCCGATCAGATCGAGCACATCGAATACGGCGGCATGCCCTGCATGAGTTGCATGGAAACCATCGTGCGCGCCGCGTTGAAGACCACGAGAGCGGTTGAACGGTGAACCCCCGTTCGGCTTCGGTCAACCGGGCACCGCGTTTCCGCGCCGGTTGGCCGAACGGTGAGAAATCCTCCCCCGTTTCCGATCCCCCGATTCGTGCAGGCGAGGGATGACGAGTGCGGGTGGCCGAAGTGGTGTTCCCCCGAGCCCGGTTGGGTACCCGCCTGGTCGTGCTGCCGCGCCTGCGCGCTCCCCGAACTCCCACCCCGGTGTCGCGCCCCCCGACCCGGCATCGGGGTGGGGTCCACCAGCGCACCCCGACGGGGACGAGCGGATGCTCGTCCCCGTCTTGTCGTGCTCCGCAGGACCTGTCCGGTCAACACCGCTTCGAGCGGTCGAAGCGGGCCCGCCATCGCGTTCTTCGCGCTGGTGGCCGCCACAAGTCCTCATTGGACGCAAGTTGGGAGCCCGAACGCGGTGGTTGACGGGGCTTCCGCGCCGGCGGACGCGCCCCTCACCCGCTCCCGCGGTTCCGGGTGGAGGCCCGCTGCAGCGCGGAAGCGAGTTGGGCCCGCGAGGTGATGTCCAGCTTCGGGAAGATCTTGTAAAGGTGGTAGCCGACGGTGCGCGGGCTCAACGCCAACCGCTCGGCTATCTGCCGGTTGCTGAGGCCTTCGGCGGCCAGCAGCGCGATCCGGTGCTCCTGCGGCGTCAGGTCGTCGTGCGGTTCGGCGCGCTGGGTTTCCCCGGCGGCGCGCAGTTCGGCGTGCGCCCGCTGGTGCCACGCGGTGGCGCCGAGCCGGTGGAAGAGCTCCTCGGCGATCCGGAGGTGCTCGCGGGCCTCCTGGTAGCGCTTGCGGCGGCGCAACCAGGAACCGAACTGCAGCTCCAGCCGGGCGTTGGACCACAACCGGTTGGTGCCGAGCTCGAGGGCTTCGGCGAACCAGTGCTCGGCCTCATCGGGGTTCAGCAGGGCGTGGCAGCGGGCCAGGTCGAACTGAGCCCAGCGAGCCGCGCCGCCGGACACCCAGGCGGCGAAGTCCGCCACGACCTCGGCGACCTCGTCGGCGCGGTTGGCCTGCACCGCCGCCTCCACGAGGTCCGCTGTGGACATGCGGCGGAGGGTGACCAGGTGCGGGGTGCCGGTGCCGTGGTGCAGGCCGCGCAGCCAGTCCAGGGCCTCCGCCGGGCGGCTGGCGGACAGCGCGGCCAAGCCGCGCACCCACCGCATCGTGGGCGGCAGCTGCCCCGGGTGCCGCGCGGCGGCGTCCGCGCACCGGGCGTACTCCTCCTGGTCGCCGCGGGCGGCGTGGATCCACGCCGAGCAGAGCGTTGTCTGCTGGCGCAGGGCGTGGTGGCCCAACTCGTCGGCCAGCCGAGCGCCTTTGCCGGCGTTGTCCAACGCGCGGTCCCACTGGCCCACCGCCAGCTGCGCGCTGGACAGCTTGAGCAGCAGCAGAGCCCGAGTGCTGTGCGCGGCCTGCACCGGCTCGCTGCGCAGCAGTTCGGCGAACAGCTCCGCGTAGCGCTCCTCCTCCCCGAGGAACATCGGCAGCAGCGGCGGCGGCCACGCCTTGGGGTGCAACGCGTCCGACGGTCGCGCCCACCACGCCAAGGCGCGCAGCGCCCGGCGCTCCTCCCGGTCCAGGTCGCTGTGCCCGGCGACCACGCGCTCCAGCGCGGCCATCACCCCGGGGGAGAGCTCCAACGGGGGGTCGACGGTGCTGCGCAGCCGGGCCACGGCTCGCTGCAGCGCCGGGACCGAAGCGTTCTCCCAACCGGCGGTGATGGCGGTGACCAGCAGTCGGAACGCGTGCTCGGCGCTGCCCGGCTCGTGGTGCACCTCCTCGGGCAGCAGGCGCCACCCGCTGGTCCACGAGTCCGTGAAACCGCGGATGACCGCCCGGATGATCGTGGCGCTGGTGCGGGCGTCGGCGGACCGCTGCGGAGCGGCGCGGTCGAGCAGGTCCAGGGCGTGGTCGCTGTAGCCGGCCAACCAGGCCAGCTCGGCGGTGACGATGCGGTACCGCTCCCGCTTGGCGGCGTCGGTGCTGAGCACGGAGGCCTGCTGCGCGGCCTCGTAGGCCTCCAGCAGTTGCCCGGTCTGCGCCATGGGCACGGCTGCCGCGGCGAGCGCGGTGGCGGCCCGATCGGGATCGGTCAGCGCCCCGGCGAGGTATCGGGCGTGCTCGACCGGCCACTCCGCGGCGTCCACGGCCTCGGCCAGCGCGGCGCACACCAGCGCGGTCTCCTCCCGGGTGGCGGATTGCTGCACCGCGATCCGCTCCAACGGCGAGGACCACCGCGGCGCGTCGGCCGCGCGCACCACACCGGCCCACTCGGCCGGCGCGAGGTCCGCGAGTTCCAGGCCGAGCAGCTGGGCGGCCCGCAGGCACACCGGGAAGGATTCCGGGCCCAGGCTGAGTAGCAGCAGCCAACGGCGGCAGCGCTCGGGAAGCGCCGCCCACGACCGGCGGAACACCTCCAGGGACCGGGGGCCGAGGACCAGCTGGCGGGGGAGCGGTTGTCTGCCGCACAACTGGCCGTCGCTGAGGGACTCCGCGAACTCCCGCAGCACCAGCGGGTTCCCGGCGCAGCGCTGGAGCAGCTCGGCGACCACGCCGTCCGGGATGTCCGCACTGGACAGGGAGGCCCTGGTGAGCAGGGCGCGCGCCTCGTCCAGGCCGAGCGGGGGCAGTTCCAGGTCCGGCAGGCCGGCCAGCGCTTCGGGAAGCGGGTGCGCGTGGGAGGCGGCGAACACGACGCCGATCCGACGGCCCTGCACTCGCCGGGCGGCGTGGCCGAGCACCCGCGCGGACGCCGGGTCGATCCAGTGGGCGTCGTCGACCAGCAGCAGCACCGGCTGCCGCGAGTCGAGGAAGGAGCGCAGTCGCCGGCGCACCGGGTCGACCTCGTCCCCGCGCAGCTCGTCCGACAACTGCTCGAGCAGCGCGAACGGCTGGTCGGTCTCGTCCGGGCTGCCGACCGCCCACAGCACCCGCACATCGCCGGCACCGCGGGCGATGCGCCGCAGCGCGGTGGTCTTGCCCGAGGCGGGCGCTCCGCGCAGCACGCAGGTGAACCCGGCTCCGGACCGAACCGCTTCGACGACGTGGTCCGGTTCGCCGGAATGGTCCTCGTTCGACATGGCTGGCGGGTGATGTTAACGCGACCAGTCAGATGACAGATGCGATCTGGGTCACTCCCGGGGCATCGTCTGGGCGTGCCCCGCCCGGGGCTTGCACGGGAGTCCAACGGAGGACACATGACCGCGACTCAGCCGACTGCACGGCACCTGGTCGGCCGCAGCGAGGACGTCCCCGAAGGCGGCCGCTGCGTGGTCGACGTCGCCGGCACCACGATCGGCGTGTTCCGGTTCCAAGACCGGTTGTACGCCTACGAGAACGTCTGCCCCCACCAGGGCGGACCGGTGTGCCAGGGCCGCTTGGTGCCGCGTGTCGTGGAGGTGCTCGACGAGGGCAAGCGCACCCGCGGCCAGCGCTTCGACGAGGACAATCTGCACATCGTCTGCCCGTGGCACGGCTTCGAGTTCAGCCTCGCCACCGGGACCCACCCCGGGAACCAGCGCATCCGCCTGCGCGAATTCCCCGTCACCGAGGAGGACGGCAATGTCTACGTCACTGTCTGAGCTCTCCACCCGGCTCAGCGACGAGGTGGAGCGGTTGATCGGCGAAGGCGGGGCAGCCGGGGTCGCGGCGGAAGACCTGCGCCGCCTGGTCAGCTCGGTGGTGCGCCTGTACGCGGCGGCCAACGAAGGCTCGGACGAGGAAGTCCTCCCGCTCCACGACGACGTCGCCACCACCGACGCCGTGGTGCTGGCGACCGCGCTGCTGAAGTCCCAGGACCTCAACCCGTTCGACCTGGCGCTGTGGTTCTCCCGCAGCAGGGTCGCCGGCTGACCTCTTGGCACCTCGAAGAAAGGACCAACACCGTGGTTGACTCCGTTCGGCGGCGTGAAACCCAGGAGATCACCGTTCACACCGACTCCCGGGAAATACTGGCCAACGCCCGCCGGGACACCGAGCGCTACGGCCTGGACGACTACTTCATCGTCGACGTCGACGCCCACCACGTGGAGCTGGACTCCTGGCCGGAGATCATCGAGCGCATCGAGAACCCGGTGCTGCGCGACAGCGGTCGGCAGATGATGAAGAACTGGCCGTACGCCGAGCACGTCGCCCTGCACAACCACCCGCCGGGACTGACCATGCAGGACGTCAGCGGGCGCATCCCGCACCAGGCGGCGCTCGCCGAGCCGGTGACGGAAACCGACGTGCACCGGGACGTCACCCTGGTGCGCCGGGCGATGGAAGCGATGAGCATCGACGTCCAGGTGGTCTTCCCGCAGCCGATGCTGGAAATCGGGCTGCACCCCAACAAGGCGGTGGCCACCCAGCTGATGATGGCCTACAACCGGTGGTTCACCGAAACGGTCCTGCCGGCGGACGACCGGATCAAGACGATGCTCGGGCTGCCGTTCGACGACCCCGAGGCGTCGCTGCGGACCATCCGCGAGTTCGCCGACCACCCGGGAGTGATCGGGTTCCTGGTCACCAGCCAGCGCTCCGTCGGGGTGCACCGCAACGAGTACATGCCGGTGTACGCCGAGCTGGAGGAGCGGGGGATGCCCATCGGGTTCCACGCCGGGCCGAACCAGGCGGACTCGATGACGTCCAACATGAACAAGTTCTTGTCCGCGCACGCCATCTCGTTCGTCACGTGCAACATGCTGCACCTGACGAACTGGGTGATCAACGGGATCCCGGAGCGCTTCCCGCGGCTGAAGACCATTTGGATCGAGAGCGGGCTGGCCTGGATCCCGTTCATGATGCAGCGGCTGGACCACGAGTACCTGATGCGCCAGTCGGACGCCCCGCTGCTGACCAAATTGCCCAGCGAGTACATGCGCGAGATGTACTACACCTCGCAGCCCCTGGAGATGACCGACATGGGGTTGCTGGAGTCCACCTTCAAGGCGATGGACGCCGAGCACACGCTGATGTACTCATCGGACTGGCCGCACTGGGACTTCGACGTGCCCGGGCGGATCATGAGCATCCCTTTCCTGTCCGAACAGGGCAAGCGCAACATCCTCGGGGAAACCGCGCGCAAGGTGTTCAACCTCTGATCCTTTCGTCCAGCAGAAGCGAAGACCCGCGCTGGCCGTCCGACCGGAGTAGGAGTGGGCGGCGAGTGCGGGTCTTTTCAACGAGTGGAAGCGAGAAGCACATGGCTCCTGTGGAGCGGCAGCTGTTCATCGGCGGCGCGTCCCGCCCCTCCTCGACCGGGCGCACCGAGCAGGACACCAATCCCTGGACCGGTGAGGTGTTCGCGACCGTCGCGGCTGCTTCGCCGGACGACGCGACCGCGGCGGTGGACGCGGCCGCGGCCGCGTTCGACGAATGGTCCGCCACCGATCCCGGCACGCGCCGCCGGATCTTCCTGCGCGCCGCCGATCTGCTGGAAGCACGCGCCGACGACGTGGTGCCGCTGATGGCCCAGGAGGTGGGCGGCACCCGGCCGTGGGCGCTGTTCAACGTCGGGCTCGCCGCGGACGTCCTGCGGGAAGCCGCGGCGGTGACCACCGCGCCGCGCGGCGAAGTCCTGTCCAGTGCGGACAGCGGGGCGTGGGGGTTCGCGCTGCGCCAGCCCGCCGGTGTGGTGGCCGCGTTCGCCCCGTGGAACGCCCCGCTGATCCTGGGAGTCCGCTCGTTCGCGGTGCCGATCGCCACCGGCAACACGGTGGTGCTCAAGCCGAGCGAGGACGCCCCGATCTCGGCAGGCCTGCTGCTGGCCGAGATCATGCAGGAGGCGGGGCTGCCGGACGGCGTGCTCAACGTGGTCACCAACGCCCGCGCGGACGCCGCCGAGGTCGGCAACGCGCTCATCGCCGACCCGCGGGTGCGGCGGGTCAACTTCACCGGCTCCACCGCGGTGGGGCGTTCGATCGGGGTGGAGGCCGCCAAGCACCTCAAGCCGGCGGTGCTGGAACTCGGCGGCAAGAACTCGATCCTGGTGCTCGACGACGCCGACCTCGACTACGCGGTCAACGCCGTCACCTTCGGGGCGTTCATGAACGCCGGGCAGATCTGCATGTCCGCGGACCGGGTGCTGGTGCCGCGGGAGCTCGAGCAGGAGTTCACCGAGCGGTTCGCCGAGAAGGTCGCCGGGCTGCCCTGCGGCGCCCCGGACGCCCCGGACACCGTGATCGGCCCGGTGATCAGCGCCGCGGCCGCCGAGCGGATCTTCGGACTGGTGGAGGACGCCCTCGCCAAGGGGGCGGTGGCGCACTGCGGCGGGGAGCCCCCGAAGGGGGCGCTGCTCGCCCCGACGGTGCTCAGCAACGTCACCCCGCAGCAGCGGATCCACTCCGAGGAGATCTTCGGCCCGGTCACCACCGTGCTGCCCTACGACCGGGTGGAGGACGCGGTCGAGGTCATCAACAGCACCCCGTACGGCTTGACCGCGGGGGTGATCACCGAGGACGTCCGGCGCGGCTGGGAGATCGGCCAGCGGGTGCAGACCGGGATCTTCCACATCAACGACCAGTCCGTCGGGGACGAGCCGCAGGCCCCGTTCGGCGGTGTGAAGGACTCCGGCTACGGCCGGTTCGGGGGCCGCAACGGGGTGGACTCGTTCACCGAGACCAGGTGGCTGACGTTCCGCTCCCGGCACGCGCAGTTCCCGTTCTGAGCCCTTCCGCGGTGCCGCCGGTCCGCTGTTCGGCGGGCCGGCGGTTGCGTTCCGGCAGCAAGGCTTCGGCTCTTGCCGGCGCCGGTCGCGCGTGGAGTCGATTTCCCAAGGCCAAAGCGGGAGAGGTGTTCAGTTCCACGGGACGGATATCAGTCCACATCGGAGCAGGATCGTCCGATGTGGAGGACATCGACCTGGGGTCAGAGCGGTAGGTCGCGCGGCTGGTGCTGGACGCTGATCCAGTGGTCTGTGGTGAACTCGTCGATGGCCCCCTCGCCGCCGAACCTGCCCATCCCGGAGTCCTTCTCCCCGCCGAAGGCGATGTTGGGCTCGTCGTTGACGGTGGTGTCGTTGACGTGGGTCATGCCCGCTTCGATCCGGGAGGCGAAGCGAACCCCCCGTTCGAGGTTCCCGGTGAACACCGCGCTGGACAGGCCGTATTCGGTGTCGTTGGCCAGCTGCAGGGCGTGTTCCGCGTCGTCGGCCGGGATGATGGTGGCCACCGGGCCGAACACTTCTTCCCGCGCGGTCGCCGACCGGTTGTTCCCGAGGACCACGTGCGGGGGCAGCACCAGTCCGGCGGGGCCTTCCGGCTCTCCGGACACCAGCACGTCCGCGCCGTCCTGCTCGGCCCGCGAGATCTTGTCCTGGATGGACTCCAGCTGGGTGCGGTTGATGACCGGTCCGATCTGGGTCTCCGGATAGGCGGGGTCCCCGGTGCGCAGCTCGCGGGCCCGCTGCACGAGCAGTTCGGTGAACTTGTCCTGGACGCTGCGGTCCACGATGATCCGGTTGGTGGCCATGCACACCTGGCCCTGGTGCACGAAGCTGCCGTGCAGGGCGGCCTGGACGGCCTGTTCGATGTTCGCGTCGTCGAGGACCACCAGGGGCCCGTTGCCGCCCAGTTCCAGCGCCAGCCGCTTGAGCCCGGCCTGTTGGGCGATTCCCTTCCCGACCTCGGTGGAGCCGGTGAAGGACACCACACTGGGCACCGGGTGGGTGTGCAGGGCGCTGCCGACTTCCCGACCCCGGCCGATCACCACGTTGAGCACGCCCGGGGGCAGGCCGGCTTCTTCGAAGATCTTGGCCAGCAGCAGCGCGCCGGTGACCGGGGTGTCGCTGGCGGGTTTGAGCACCACCGCGTTGCCGAGGGCCAGCGCGGGCGAGACCGAGCGGTTGGACAGCTGCAGCGGGAAGTTCCACGGGCTGATCACGCAGACCACCCCGGCGGGCTTGCGGTACACCCGGTTCTCCTTGCCGGGGATGCCGGAAGTGAGGATCCGCCCGCTCATCCGCGTCGGGTAGGACGCGGCTTCCAGGGTGAACGACCGCACCAGTTGGCATTCGAACTCGGCCCGCGGCCGAGTGCCGCCCGCTTCGGCTATCAACCAACCGACGATCTCCTCCTGGCGCTGCCGCATGATCTCCGCGGCGCGCAGCAGCACTTCGCTGCGTTCCTGCGCGGGAGCGGCGGCCCAGTCGCGCTGCGCCCGCTGGGCCGCTCGGTAGGCGGTGTCCACGTCGTCGGCGCTGGCCAGTTGGATTTCGGTCAGCGTTGCGCCGGAGTAGGGGTTGGTGTCGGTGAAGGTGTCGCCGGTGGAACCGCGCCGCCATTCACCGTCGATCAGCATCCGGTCGAAACCTGTGTACGGGGTGGGTTGCTGATCTACCACGGCCATTCCGCTCTCCTGCTCGGGTGCTCGTTGCTCCGCGCTTACCCCGAGCGGGAGCTTGATCAAACCATTCGGGCAAGAGGCAGGTGGCGGCACAGGTGTTCGCCGGGCTCTGGAAGGGGCCTCACTCCGCGGTTGCCTGCTCGGAGCAGCACTGCGGGGTCGCTGCGGTGGGAGCGCTGAAGGTCGCTGAGTCGGCTTTGACGGTGTAGACCTCCCAGGGTTCTTGGCCGGGCCCCTGGACCCACACCTTGTCCTGGCGGGCGTAGCAGCAGGTGGTGTCCAGTTCGGTTCGGGTCGGCATGCCCAGTGCGTTGAGCCGGTCGATGGCCTCGGTGACTTGTTCGGTGCTGCCGACTTCGATGCCGAGGTGGTCGAGGACTGCGCGCTGGCCCTCTTCTCCTTGCAGCAGCACGAGTTTCAGCGGGGGTTCGGTGATGGTGAAGTTGGCGTAGCCGGGGCGCCGCTTGGCCGGTTCGGTGTTGAAGAGCTTGGCGTAGAACGCGATGGAGGCTTCCAGGTCGCCGACCCGGAGGGCCAGTTGCACGCGGGACATCCCAACTCCTTGTTTAGATGTTCGTCTAACCATCTGGTATCGGCAGCTTGCTCCTTGAATAGACAACTGTCAACATAGAAATATGTCGAATCAAAGCTCGGGTGCGGCGCAGGTGGTGCCCTGCTGCTCGCCAGTGCTGCGAGAACCGTTGACCGCGGACCAAGCGGCGGAACTGGCGCGGGTGTTCAAAGCCATCGGTGAGCCGGTGCGGCTGCGCCTGCTGTCGCTGATCGCTTCGCACCCCGGTGGAGAAGCCTGCGTGTGCGACCTGACCGACGCGTTCGACCTGTCCGGCCCGACGATCTCCCACCACCTCAAAGTGTTGCGGGAAGCCGGGGTGATCGAGGGAGAGCGCCGCGGAACGTGGATCTACTACCGGGTGCGTCCCGAAACCCTGCGGCTGATGTCCCGGGCATTGGCCCCCGCCGAAGAAGGAGCGGCGTGACCCGGGCCGTGCAGCCGCTGCTGACCTGCTTCGCGGTCGTGCGGGTCAGCTCGTTCGTTCTGAGCAACGCCATCGACTCGGGCTGGGCATCGGGGACGTCGCCGTTCACCGCCGCGGGAACGATTCGAACCCCGTGGCCACGGGGACTTTCGGCGTCACCGGTGGACGGACTCCCGCCGGAGTCGGTGGTCCGTTCATCGAGGTTCCGGTCCTGGGTCATGTCGGTCTGGCTGCTCGGCGGTGGTTTCCAGCCCGGGAAACCGGCCTGCGGTGCTCCACCGAACCCCAGTTCGTCGTCCGCTGTCCTGTGAGGAGGACTTGTTGTCCGCTGCACCCGAAGTGCTGTTCGTCTGCGTGCACAACGCCGGGCGGTCCCAGATGGCCGCCGCACTGCTGCAGCACCACTCCGGAGGCCGGGTGGCCGTTCGTTCCGCCGGTTCTGCCCCCGCGGACACCATCAACCCCGCGGTGGTCGAGGTGATGCGCGAGCTCGGCATCGATCTTTCCCGGAACGTCCCGACGAAGCTCACCACCGGTGCCGTGGAAGCCGCCGACGTGGTGATCACCATGGGCTGCGGTGATGCTTGCCCGGTGTTCCCGGGCAAGCGCTACCTCGATTGGCAGGTGGCCGATCCTGCTGGGAAGTCCGTGGCCGAAGTCCGCCGAATCCGCGAGGACATCGATCAGCGCGTGCGGAAGCTGATCGCCGAGCTCCTCCCGGCGTTTGATGGTGCGGGCCGGCCGTAGGGGCAGTCCCGCGCCGGATGCGTGAAGAGGCGGTATCCGGTCGACGAAGCTTGCAGCGGGGGAGTCGCTCAAGCGCTCTGGTTCGCGTGCCGGTCCGGTGGACTGGTGCTGTCATTCGTTCGCGGATTCCGCCTCGCGGAACCACCGGGCGGCTGTGCTGGCGTCCGCGGGAGCGGGCTCTAAGGTGGCGGGGTGGCTGTGGACTACTTCGCCGGAGATCCGCGGACGAACCGCGAACGCATGCTGGCCGGGGACCTGTACATCGCTGACGATCCGGAGAACGAGCGGTTGGCGCAGCGGGCCGTGGCGCTGCAGGAGGAGGCCCGGCGGGTGGCGGCGCAGGACCTGTCGAAGGTGTTCCCGATCCTGCAGCAGCTGCTCGGCTCGGTGGGGGAGGGCGTGTTCCTCAAACCGCCGTTCTTCTTCGACTACGGGGAGAACACGCACGTGGGGGCGCGCACCTTCGCCAATTACAACCTGGTGTGCCTGGACGTGGCGCAGGTGCGGATCGGGGAGGACTGCCAGCTCGGCCCGAACGTGCAGCTGCTGACGCCCACCCACCCGGTGGACCCGGTGATGCGCCGGGACAAGCTCGAAGCGGCCGAGCCCATCACCATCGGCGACAACGTGTGGCTCGGGGGCGGCGTGATCGTCGGGCCGGGGGTGACCATCGGGGACAACACCGTCGTGGGCGCCGGGTCGGTGGTGGTCAAGGACCTGCCGGCGAACGTGGTCGCGGTGGGCAATCCCGCCCGGGTGGTCCGCGAGATCGGCGACGAGGGCTGAAGGCGCCCCGGGCGCGGTCAGGTGGCGCGGCGGAGATCACATCGCGCAGCCGCGGGTCGGAGGTTGTTGACCAGGGCGCCTGGTGGAAGTCGGCATGGCTTACCTTCATGCCATGCATAGCACCGCTACTCGTTCGTTCGCGTTAGGGGCGGCGCTGCTCACCGGTGCCCTCCTCAGCGCTTGCGGAGGCGAGGGAGCACAGCAGTCGGCGCCAGCACCTTCCCACTCCGAGCACTCGCACGGGGCCGAGCACTCGCACCACGCGGGCCAGGCGGACATGGGTGATCCTTCGGCCACCCCGGCGGACCAGATCGAGGGAGCTCAGCTGCGCACCGGGCAGTTCGAGCTGCTGGACACCCGGCCCCCCGGTTTCGACGGCACGGCCGGCACCGCGTGGCTGGCCCTCCACGACGGCGGCACCACGGTCACCGTCCGGATGACGGGGCTCCAGCCCGGCGAGCAGTACGTCTCGCACCTGCACGCCCAGTCCTGCGCTCAGGACGCGGGCGGCCCGCACTTCAAGTTCGACCCGCAGGGGCCCGAGGAGCCGCCCAACGAGGTGCACCTGGGCTTCACCGCCGACGAGCGCGGAGAAGGCGGCACGACCGTGAACAACGACCGGTCCGCCGATGCGGCCAAGTCGATCGTGGTGCACCAGGCCGAGGGCGGCGGCAAGATCGCCTGCGCCGACTTCTGAGCACTGCTTCTCGCGTCTCCCGGTGCCGGCGCGCCGGGAGACGCCTTTGACATCGGGCTGGGCTCCTTTCCCCGGTCCAGCGCATCTCGAGCGAACCGCAGCGGCTCAACGCACGGCGCTGCTCCCAACTGCTCCCCCGTAGTGATGTCCCTCGGGCGTTTCGCCCCGGCCGTGCCCGCACTTCAGGACCCGGTGCTTCGCGGGAACAAGTCTCCGTTCCCGCGTTGCTGCGGGGAAGGTGAAGCGCAGAGCGCCTTGCGGCAGTCGTGCTATTCGGTTCGCAGGTCGAGCAGGTAGAGACCACTGGACCCGCCGACAGCGAGGGCGTTGCCGGAAGGGAACCACTTCAAATCCCTGAGCTCGGAGTCCAGCTTCAGCGCGGTGACGTGTTCCCGCGTCGCCGTCTCCCACAGGTGTACTACGCCGTCGTGGCTGGTGGTGGCGAGCCAGGTGCTGTCGGGGCTGATCGCCACTGACCAGACGGAGCCGGTGTGTCCGGTGAGGGTGGCGAGTTGTGTTCCGTCGGGGCTCCACAGGCGCACTGTGCGGTCGCGGCTGGTGGTGGCGAGCCAGGTGCTGTCGGGGCTGATCGCCACTGACGAGACGGAGTCGGTGTGTCCGGTGAGGGTGGCGAGTTGTGTTCCGTCGGGGCTCCACAGGCGCGCCGTGCCGTCGTAGCTGGCGCTGGCCAGCCACGTGCCGTCCGGGCTGATCGCCACCGAAGTCACACCCCCGTCATGGCCGAGAGTGCGTTGCAGTGCTGGGTGGGAAGCGTCGGGGAGTGCGTGCCGAGGTGCGAGGTAGGGCGGAGGAATGGTCCGCGCGGCAGCAGCGCGGTAGTCGGCCAGCTCGGGGAGCTGTACATGCGGGACAGCAGCGTGGCCGGTAAGGCGTTGTGCGGTTCGAGAGCGCCGAGCAGGTGCGCGTTCTGCCGGATCACGCGTTGGAGCACAGGCGTGAGGGGGTGGCTGGTGCATTCGAGGTCGCGTTCCACCGCGGCCGGGCCTTCCTTGCGAAGCACCGCGGTGATCCACCGGAAATCGCAGATGACCGCATTGAGTTCTGCGTCTCCAGTTGCCGAAGCGACTTCGTGGAGGTGGCGGGACAGCGCGTGCCACATGTAGGGCTCGGTGTCGGGGAGTTCCCACCAGGCTGTGACGCCGTCCGCAGTGGGCAGGTGCTCGCGGTAGGCGTTCAGCAGAGCCCGGTGGAGTGTGGGGAGATCGGTGCCCGTGCGGTGACGGATGTAGTCCCGCATGACGTCGTGCAGCCAGAGGCGCGGTTGCCCTTCGTCGAGCCGATAGCCCTGGACCAAGGACAAATCCGCCAGGCGCGTGCACAGCTTGCGGACCTCGTGCTCGTCCAGTCCCGCCGTATGGCCCCAATAAGTCCGCAAGGTCTGCTCGTAGATGGTGCTGTCTTCGGCGAAAACCGCGAGTTCCAGGAACCTTTCGAGCCTGCGGTGGTCTTTTTCCGCCAGCAGGGACAAGCTGCTCTCGACCGTCGCGGCAACCGCTTCTTTTCGCCGCTCGGGGTCGTTCACGTCCACTTCGCTCAGCTGGTCGAGATCGTCCTCGTCCAATGTGGCCGGACCATTGGTTGCCAGCAGGTCAGCCACCTGCCGCGCCGCCTCGACGGCGGGTAGACCGCGGGAAACCTGGTCGTGGACCTGCCTGTTGACCAAGGAGAGCAGTACTGGCCAGCGCCCGGTCCTCGCCAGCAGAGGACGCCAATCCACCCCCTCGGTGCTCTCCAATCCTCTGCTGAGGACCGCTATCGCCTGTTCGGCGGTCATCGCCTCGACTTCCACCGTCGCCGCGCCGACCGGCAGTTC